>URCS01000074.1 GCA_900546455.1 uncultured Collinsella sp.
GGCACGGGCGATCGGCTTCGCCCCACACACGCGGGTCGCTGCCGAAGGCCGTGGCAGCACGGGTGGCAAGATCGCGCAGCGTGCACGGGTCGTTGAGCGTTGCAAGCGCGCCCAGGCCGGTTGCCTCGGGGTCGTCCACGTGCTCCAGTGAGCTCACGAGTGCGGCACCCAGCAGCTTGCTCAGGCAGACACGGGCTTCGTTCGAGCGGTCCAGGTTGGTGTGGAGCGATATGATGCTCACGCCGCAACGGGCCGCCTCATAGAGTGCCGCGCTGCACTGGGGGCGAGTGGCATCCGCTGGACAAAACGCCTCGGGCGCCTTGATATAGACAGGATGATGCGTCAGCAGCACGTTGACACCGGCCTCGAAAGCACGGTGCACATTGGCTTCGGTCGCATCGAGTGCGCAGGCCACGCCGGCAATCTCGGTGGCAGGGTCGCCCACGGATAAGCCTACGTGGTCCCAGGGCTCGGCGTCCGTCTTTGGATAGCGTGCCAGCAGAGCGCGCTCGAGCTCGGCGACGATCATGCGGCACCCACGATCGTCAGCAGCGCTTGGGCAAAGTCGTCCAGATCGGCTGGGTTCACGCGGTCATCGAACGAGATGCGAAGAGCGCCGAGAGCTTGCTCGCGACCGATGCCCATCGCGCTCAAAACGTGGCTGGGGTCCATACTGCCGCTCGAGCACGCCGAGCCTGCCGATACCTCAAAGCCGGCGGCGTCGAGCTTGATGATGAGCTCCTCGGAGTCCATGCCGTCAATGTAGATCGACACCATGCCGGGCAGACGATCGGCATGCGCATAGTCGCCCATGGTGGCGTGAATGCGCGGATGAGCCGTAAGCGTGGCGTAGAGCTTGTCGGAAAGAGCTTGCAGCGTCGTACGCTCCTGGGCCACGCGGGGCGCCAACGTGCGGGCGGCAGCGGCAAAGGCCAGCTGCGTGCGCAGGTCCTGCGTGCCGGCACGACGTCCGGCTTCCTGTCCACCGCCAAAGATGCGCGGACGCAGCGGCGTGCGGTTCTTAAGGTAGAGTGCGCCGGATGCCACGGGGCCGCCGATCTTGTGCGCGGCAACGGTCATAGCATCGACGCCCAGCTCGGCGGCATCGAGCGGAATGTGCAGATAGCCCTGGATGGCATCGGTGTGGAACAGAGCGCCCACGGTATGCGCGGCCGCGGTCAGCTCGCGGATGGGCTGCACCACGCCGGTCTCGTTGTTGGCAACCATGATGCTCACGAGCGCCACGTCGTCGCCGAGCAAGTCGCTCAGCGCGGCAGGCTCAATATAACCTGCACGGCAGGGCTGCACCAGGTCGACGGTAAAGCCGGCAGCACGCAGCAGCGGCAGGTTGTCCAGAATCGAATCGTGCTCGATGGCAGATACGATCACGCGGTTACGCTTGCGATCGCGCTGACGAGCGCCCTCGGCAAGACCGAGCAGCGCCAGCTGGTTGGCTTCGGTGCCGCCGTTGGTCAAAACAATCTCGGACGGGCGAACGCGCGCGCCAAAGCTGCGGGCAATCTCGCGACGCGCCACTTCCAGGCGTGCAGCGGCCTTGCGGCCGAGCGAATGCAGCGAGTTGGGGTTGACGCCGGCAAGCTCGCTGTCGTCGTACTCGCGCTGCGCAAGGCGCGCCTCGACGCGCATGGGCGTCGAGGCGGCATAGTCAAGATTCACGGGTATGCGGTTTTGACCTGCGGTCATAAGGTTTTATGCCTCCTGTGCGGCCTCGTTGCCCAGCTTCTGCAGCAGCGCAACCTCGGCAGCGGGATCTTCGGACTTAAATACGGCGGAACCTGCGACGAGCACGTTGGCGCCAGCCTTGACGACCTCGGCGATGTTCTTGGAAGAGATACCGCCATCGACCTCGATGAGAGGCGAAACGCCGTGACGCTCGCACATGGCCTTGAGCTCGTGCAGTTTGGCAATGGTGCCCGGGATAAAGCTCTGGCCGCCAAAGCCGGGGTTCACGCTCATGAGCAGCACCATATCGACGACGTCGATGATGCTCTCGAGTACGCACACGGGGGTGGCGGGGTTGAGCACCACGCCGGCCTTGATGCCGCGCTGCTGCAGATGCGTGAGCGTGCGGTGCAGGTGCGTGGAGGCCTCGTAGTGCACGGTGATCATGTCGGCACCGGCATCGGCGTACCAATCGACGGTCTCGTCGGGGTTCGACACCATCAGGTGCGCGTCGACCGGCACGTTGGTGGAGCGCTTGACGGCCTTAAGGATGTCAACGCCAAAGGTGAGGTTGCCGGTAAAGTGGCCGTCCATGACGTCGAAGTGCACGTAGTCGGCACCGGCGATCTTGTCGAGTTCGCCCTTGAGGTTGGCCATGTCGGCCGAAAGGACGGACGGAGCGATTTTGATGGAACCCATGGTAGTAGCCTTTCTGCGCTAGTCGGTGAGTCCGTAGAACTCTTGAGAGGGGACGCGGTCGGTGAGAATCTCGAGCGCCCTATCCAAAGTAACACCGTTGTAGAGCGTTTGCTCCACGGCAAAGGTGAGCGGAATGTCTACGCCCAGTGAGCGGGCAAGCTCGCTGACGCTGCGGGCCGCGACGGCGCCCTCGACCACCATATGCGTGCGCTCCTGATACTCGTCGAGCGACACGCCGTGGGCAAACTCGTAGCCAAAGGTGCGGTTGCGCGAATGCTCCGAAGTGCAGGTGGCAATGAGGTCGCCCATGCCGGCAAGGCCCATGCAGGTGATGGCCTGGCCGCCGCGGGCATGCACCAGACGGCTGATCTCGGCCAGACCTCGCGTCATGATAAGGGCGAGCGTGTTGTCGCCCGCGCCGGAGCCGGCGGAAATGCCACACACGATGGCGATGACGTTTTTCATGGCGCCGCAGACCTCGACGCCGGTCATGTCCTGCGTCAGGTAGATGCGGAAGGCCGTGGATAGGAGCAGGTCCTTAAAGGTCTCCCCTATCTGCGGGTCTTTGCTGGCGATGACGGCGGCAGAAAGCCCGCCGCGGCAGATCTCTTCGGCATGGTTGGGGCCCGAGAGTGCCGCCACACGCGCCTCGTTGCCGATCTCGCTGGCGATGACCTCGCTCATGAGCAGGCCGGACTCGGGCTCAATGCCCTTGGTGAGGCAGAGCACTGGGGTATCGGCGGCGATAAAGGGCGCGGCCTGGTGGCACACGCTGCGAAGGTGCGTCGAAGGAACGGCAAAGATGATGGCCTCGGCGCCGTCGAGCGCCTGCACGAGCTCGGTCGTGGCGACGGAGTTGCCGGGCAGCACGTAGTCCACAAGGTAGCGGGGGTTGCGGTGTTCGCCATTGATGCCGGCGGCCGTCTGCTCGCTATGGGCCCACATGGTCACGCGCTCGGCTCGCGCGGCGGCAAGGCCGGCGACGGCGGTTCCCCAGGAGCCAGAGCCAATCAGCGCAACATTCATGACTCTCTCCTACTTATCATCGGGTTCGGTGACGCGCTTGGTAAACGAGAGCTTGGACTCCTTACCGGTCATGAGCTTTTTGATGTTCGCGCGATGGGCCCACACCACGGTGATGCCGATCATCGCCATGCAAAACTTAAGTCCTAGGCTGCTGTACGGAAAGACCGCGCAGGCAGCGATGGGAAGGCCGATAGCCGCGGCAAGCGAGCCCACCGACACGAACTTGGTGATGGCGACGGCCACGATAAACATGCCCAGCAGCGACAGACCAATGGGCCAGTACCAGGCGAGAATGACGCCCAGACCAACTGCGATACCCTTGCCGCCATGGAAGTTAAGGTAGGGCGAGAAGATATGGCCCCACACGGCTGCCAGGCAGACGACGCCAAGCATCCAGTCGCCGGCGGCGCCGGGGGCCATGATGCTCACGGGGAAGCCATAGCCCACGCTCGCGATGAGCGGACGCGCGATAAGGACGCAGATGGCGCCCTTAAGGCAGTCGAGCAGCAGGGTGAGCGCGGCCACCTTGGGACCGGCCACACGCAGTGCGTTGGTGGTGCCGATGTTGCCGGAGCCCGCCTTGCGAATGTCCGTGTGGTTGAACACACGGCCCAGGATCAGACCAAACGGAACCGCCCCGATAAAGAACGAGACCACGGCGCAGATGGCGGTCAGAAGAATCGGATTATGCATCCTTTTGCTCCTTCTTCCTAAAGAAGAGTCGAATGGGCGTGCCGGCAAAGTCGAAGGTCGAGCGCATGCGGTTCTCCACGTAGCGCTGGTAGGTGTCGTTGACCAGGTCACTGTGGTTGACGAAGAACGTGAACGTCGGCGGGTTGACGCCCGTCTGGGTCACGTAGTGCATACGCAGGCGGCGCTTGCCGTCCACCACGGTATGACCGAACTCGCGCAGGTCGGTGAGGAACGTGTTGAGGCGCGAGGTGCTGATCTTTTGCGAGCGCGTCTTCTCGGCGGCGTCTACCATTGCCCAGATCTTCTCGACGCTGCGGCCGGTCAGGGCTGAGATGCGCAGGTACTGGGCCCAGGGAGCCATGACGCCCAGACGGCGGTCGACGGTCTCCATGCAGGCCTCGCGCTTGCGGTCATCGTCGAGCAGGTCCCACTTGTTGAGCAGCACCACGATGGCGCAGCCGCGCTCGATGGCAAGACCCATGACCTTCTGGTCCTGCTCCGTAACGCCCACGGAGGCGTCGACGACGAGCAGTGCCACGTCGGCGCGGTCGATGGCGCGCAGGCCGCGGACCATGGAGTAGTACTCGATGTTCTCGTACACAGTGCTCTTCTTGCGGATGCCCGCGGTATCGACCATGCGGTAGTGCTTACCGTTGCGCTCCACGACGGTGTCGATGGCGTCGCGCGTCGTGCCGGCAATGTTGGACACGATAGAGCGGTCGGCGCCTAGGATACGATTGAACAGCGATGACTTACCGGCATTGGGGCGGCCGATGATGGCTACGTTCAGCGCGTCGGGGAACTCATCGGCGACCTCGTCCTCTTCCTCCGGAAGCAGGGCCACGATGTCATCGAGCAGGTCGCCCGTACCGTGGCCATGCAGGGCCGAGAGCGGCGTGGGCTCGCCGATGCCGAGCGAATAGAACTCCCAGATGCTGTCGTTTTCGCGATCGGGGTTGTCGAGCTTGTTCACCAGCAGAAAGACCGGCTTGTCGCAGCGTTTGAGCATGCGGGCGACCGACTCGTCCTCCTCGGTGACGCCGGTGCGGCCGTCGACCACAAACAGGATGACGGCGGCTTCCTCGGCGGCGGCGAGGGCCTGGTCGCGGATGGACGTGGCAAAGACGTCATCGCTCTTGAGCGGCTCGATGCCGCCCGTGTCGACGATGGTGAACTCGCGGCCGTTCCAATCGGCCGTGTGATACGAGCGGTCGCGCGTGACGCCGCGAGACTCGTGGACGATGGCGTCCGAGGTCTGGGCCAGGCGGTTAACGAGCGTGGACTTGCCCACGTTGGGGCGTCCGACGACGGCGACGATAGGTTTCATCTGCTCTCCTTTAATGGGTAGGGTCAGCGGAATTAGTAGAGTCGGCAGGCACAATGCCAAGGATGTGCTCCAGGGTATCGAGCAGCTCATGCGGCATGGTCGACACCACATGAACCTCGGCGCCGCGACTGGTAAGGCTTGCGAGTAAATCGTCACGATGATACTCGTCAAGCGTCATGCCGTCAGCGTTGAACATGAGCTTAGGCACAAAGAGCATAACCCCAGAGAGGTCCTGCGGCAGCTGCTCCAGAATGTCACACGCGACGATGAGGCCGGTCACGTCCACGTTGCCGCCAAAGTAGCGGTTCTTGATGGCTGTGACGGTGCCGCCGAGACCATGCGGCGACTCCACAAAGCGCGCCACCGTGTCGCGTGCGCTGGCGCCCGAGAGGCACAGCAGGTGCTGGCTGCGAGCGGCGATGGCCTCGCGGACGCGGGCTAGGCGCTCGGCATCGGCGGCAAGCACATCGTCCGTCTCGTCTAGGTATGAGCGGATCATGCCGATACCGTCGTAGTACTGCGGATAGCCGTCGTAAAAGTCCGCCTCGGGCGGATCGATGCCGGCGTCCAGGTAGAACTCGTCGCTCATCTGGAAGGTGTGGCGGCCAAAACGCTCGAAGGCGCGGTCCTGGTAGGGACGGATCATGGCGATGGTCTCGCGCGCCAGCTCGGGCTTGTCGCTGTAGGACCAGCTAAAACGGTTCTGATGCTTGGTAAAACCGAGCGGTACAATGCCCAGGCTTGTGATTTGCTCGTGCTCCTCGCAAAAGCGCAGGGTCTTTTCCAGCTCCTCGCCGTCGTTCATGCCGGGGCACAACACGATCTGCGCGTGAATCTCGATGCCGGCGGCCATGATGGCCTCGAGTACGTCCATGCCCCGCTGGGCGTTGCGGCCCATCATACGACGGCGGACGTCGGGGCTTACGGCATGGACCGACACGTTCATGGGGCTCATGTTGCGCTGGATGACGTTTTGCACGTCCTCGTCGGTGAGGTTCGTGAGCGTGACAAAGTTGCCCTGCAAAAAGCTCAGACGATAGTCGTCGTCGCGGATGTAGAGCGTGGAGCGGCCGCCCTTGGGCAGCATGGTCATAAAGCAGAACACGCAGGCGTTTACGCAGGTACGCATGCCGTCGAAGATGGGGCCATCGAACTCCAAACCCCAGTCCTCGCCCGGGAAGCGGTCGAGCTCGACGGGGGTGACGGTGCCGTCGCGCGGGTCGAATACCTCCAAATCAACGGTGTCGTCGTCGGCCTCCCAAAGCCATACGATCATGTCGGTGAGCGCCTCACCGTTGACCGTGAGCACGCGCATGCCCGGCTCGATACCCACATCCCATGCGGGCGATTCGGGACGCACATTCTTAACGAGCGCGCCCTCACCCGGCTCGGGGTCGCGGCTGCGCCCGTAATCGGCCACCTCGGCGGCGTATGCGGGTACGGTCTGGTCCATGGTTAGCGGCAAAGCTCCTTGATGCGCGCGACGGCGCGTTCGATGTGTTCTTGTGGGGTGGAGGCTCCAGCGGTGATGCCGATGTGGCGCGCCTCGGCAAACCAAGCGGCCTGGAGCTCGGAAGCTTCCTCGATGTGATACGTGCGCTCGCAGGCGTCTGCGCAAATTTGCGCCAGGCGGCGGGTGTTGCCCGAGTTCTTGCCACCCACGACGACCATGCAGTCGCAGCGGTTGGCAAGTGTGGCTGCTGCCTGTTGACGCTCACTCGTGGCGGCGCAGATGGTGTTGATCACACGCAACTCCTGCACGCGCGGGGTGATAGCGGCCACGACTTCGGCGAGGTTCTGCGCGGTCTGAGTGGTCTGCACAACGAGGCCCACCTTGCCCTTGAGCGACAGGGCATCGGCGTCGGCGGCACAGCTCACGACCTGCGCATCATTGCCGGCGTGGCCCAGAATGCCCTCGACCTCGGGGTGGCCTGGCTCGCCCACGACGATCACGCGGTAGCCCTCGCGCACCAGGCGCTCGGCTGCCACATGGACCTTCTTCACGTAGGGGCAGGTGGCGTCGACCACGGTAAGGTCGCGCTTGCGGGCAGCACCGATTACCTGCGGCACCACGCCGTGGGCGCGGATGATCACGGTGCCGGTTGCGGCGTCGTCCAAGGTGTCGGCCAGACCGACGCCTGCCTCAGCAAGCTCGCGCACCACGATGGGGTTATGGATGAGCGGCCCCAAGGTGTGAACTTGAGTGCACTCCTCTGCCTGCGGCGCAGCGGCCAGCGCCATATCGAGCGCACGCTGTACGCCGTAGCAAGTGCCGGCGTGGGCGGCGATCTCGATGGTAGGCGCTGTTGCCTGGTCGGACGCGGTCGCGGCAGTGTTCGTAACGTTCTCGCTCATGGCTAGAACCTGCCCGGATGCTCGGCGCACAGCTCGTCTCGCATAGCGTAGACGCGGTTCATGGCCTCGGACTCAAACCATGCCAGGCGCTCCTTGCGCTTGAGCTCGGCCGGTGCATCGGATAGCGAGATGGCCTTGCCGGCACGGATCCAGCACTTTTTAGGGCGCATGAGCTTTTTGCCCGCAGGCGTAATATCGGACCAGCCGCAGATAGCGAGCGGGTTGACGGGCGCCTTGCCCATCTGGGCAATGAGCGCAAAGCCGCCGTGGACCTCGGGCTTGATCTCGCGCGAGCGGATGCGCGTGCCCTCGGGGAAGATCAGGACGTCCTCGCCGCGCTGCAGCGCATGCTGGGCGGCGCGCAGGCACTTCATGTCGGCGGTACCGCGCTCGACGGGGATACCGCCGACGCGGCTAAAGGCCCAACGCACAATCTTGCTCTTGGCGAACTCGGACTTAAAGATGGGACGAATGCGGCGCCCCCCAAAGAACAGCGCCGTCTCCACGGCCAAGAGCTCGGCCATCGAGGTGTGGTTGCAGATGACCACGCTGCCGCGGCCTTCTTGGCGCTCAAACAGAAGATCGGCGTCCTCGACCTTCCAGCGCCACATGAGCTTGGAGAAGGCCCAAAGGATGGCCATGACTACGACGACGGTGCCGCGGATGAGCGCTGGAAACTCGGCGTAGGGGGCGTTGTAATAGTCCTCGGGCGTCTGCTGAAACAGGCGCATGGGCTACCTCCTTTGGTTGATAAGGTCCTCGATTATCGAGACGACCTCGTCGATGGTGTGGGCGGTGGAGTCGACGTGCACGGCGTCCTCGGCGGGCACGAGCGGGGCGACCTCGCGGCTGCTGTCAAGCTTGTCGCGCTGCTTAAGGGCGTCGAGGGTCTCGTCGACCTCGGCCTCGAGCTGCGCTGTGCTGAGCGGCTGGGCGTCGTTTTGGTGACTCT
>URCS01000075.1 GCA_900546455.1 uncultured Collinsella sp.
GCTCGACCTCGGCATTGTTGGCGCTTTGCTCCAAGCGGCCGATCTCGGAGAGCAGCGAGCGGCGCTCGCCTTCAAGACGGGCGATCTCGCCGGCGGCATCGCCCTCAGCGGCACGCGCCTCTTCGACGGCCGCATTGGCCTCGACGACCTGATCCGACACATGCTCAAACACGGCAGCCAGATCGGGCTCAAGCCCCTCCAGCTCGCGAATGCGACGCTTACGCTCCAGAGCACCCGAGGCCTCGCCAGCATCGAGGCCCACGCGCACCAGGCCGCCACAGCTTACGCGGGCGCCATCGGGAGTCACATAGGTCACACCGTCAACGACCGGCGCCAACAGCGCGGCAGCCAAGTCATCGACCACGTAATAGCCGCCGAGCAGCGCCTCGACGACGGGTCCGTAGCCTGCGCGCACGGACAGACGATCAACCAGGCGGATACCGGCAGCGCCCTCAGCGGCGGTAGAGCCGCTCACGTCGCGCGCCACCAGCAGTGCTTCGCCCGAGGCCTTCTTTTGGTCCAGAGCCGCACGACCGGCACGCTCAAGCGCGGACGTATCGTCGAACAGAAGCGCATCGATATCGCCGGCGAGCAATTGCTCAACCAGGCCCTCAAGCTCGCGCGGGGCTTCGAGCACATCGCCCAGGCGACCCGTTACGTCATCGCCCAGCGCACCCACCAGACGGCTCACGAGCGGCGAGCTGTCGGCCATGCGCGCATCAAGCTTCTTTTGGCTGGCAAGCTCCGAGCGCACCTCGGATAACTTGTTGCGCGCCTCGCTCTCACGATTACGCAAGTCCTTCAGGGCCGCACGGGCGACCTCGGTGGCCTCACGCGCATCGACCTGAGCCTGGCGCGCCTCCTCAAGAGCGCCCTCAAGCTCCTCGGCGCGGTCGCGACGGCTCTCGAGCGAGGCCGTGACCTCCTCGAGCTGTTCATCGATCTGCTCCAGGCGCGAGGCATACATGTTGTCCTCGACCTCGGCATTGGAAAGCGAATCCTTCACCTTGGCGAGCTCGAGCGCAGCATTATCGGCAACGCGCTGCACATCGCGCTGCTCGCGCGTAAGCTGCGAAATCTGATTGTCGAGCGCAACGCGCCGCTCGTGGAGCTCGGCGGCGGCAGGACCAGCGGCGTCAACGTCCTCCTGGACCTGCATATGCGCGCCGGTCACTTCCTCGAGCTGAGCACGTGCGTCCTCGAGCTCCTCGACCACACGACGACGCTGATGCTCGGAGCTCGAAATCTGCCCGCGCATGTCGGACAGGCGCGACACCATGTTATGGCCCTTTTCCTCGAGCAGACGCATGTCTGAGTTAATGCGACCGACCACATCTTGCATATGGCGGCGTTGCTCGCCCAGATCGCCCACAAACAGGCCTTTTTCCTCGAGCATAACTTGGAGCTTCTCGAGCTCGCGCTCCTTTTCACCCAGGCGGTATTGCGCAAGCTCAAGTTCGGCGGCGCCCTCCTTAGAGCGGCTCTCCAGGTCGTTCCACTGCGACTGCAGCGAACGAAGCTCGTCGACGGCCAGCATCTGCGTAAGTTCGTTCGCGCGCGAGGACAGCTCTTTGTACTTGCGCGCGCGATCGACCTGACGCTCCAGTGGTCGCAGCTGACGGGCGATTTCCTTATTGATGTCGCGGGCACGCGTCAGATGCTCGTCCATCGACTTAATCTTTTTGAGCGCACGCTCCTTGCGGCGCTTGTGCTTGGAGATGCCGGCGGCCTCCTCGATGAGGGCGCGGCGCTCCTCGGGGCGGCTCTGCAAAATGGCGTCGAGCTTGCCCTGGCTGATGATGGAATGCGTATCCTTGCCCAGGCCCGAATCGTGCAGGATGTCCTGAATGTCCATCAGGCGGCACGGACTCGAGTTGATGAGGTACTCGCTTTCGCCCGAGCGATACATGCGACGGGTGATGGCGACTTCGTCAAAATCGACGGGCAGCATATGGTCCGAGTTATCGAGCACCAGCGTGACCTCGGCGACACCCACCGGCTTGCGCGCTGACGAGCCCGAGAAGATGACGTCCTCCATGGCCTGGCCGCGCAGCTGCTTGGCGCTCTGCTCGCCCAGGACCCACAGAATTGAGTCGGAGATGTTCGATTTTCCCGAGCCGTTGGGACCGACGATGACGGTCAGGCCCGGCTCAAACGTCATATGGGCGCGGTCGGCAAACGACTTGAACCCTTTGAGCGTGAGGGACTTGAGATACACGGTTCCTCGCTTACACGTGCTTCTTGTTCAGAATCACGCCGTTGGTGGTGTAACCCATGCGGTCGAGCGCCTCGAGCGCGGCGGCTCCCTCGGCTTCCTTCTTAGAGGAACCGGTGCCGCGACCCTGGCGAATGCCATCGATGAGCACCACGGCGGTAAAGGTGGGCGCATGCGCCGGGCCCTCGGAGCCAACCAGCTTATACGCCGGGGGCTCGTGACCGTCGGCTTGCACGCACTCCTGCAAAAACGACTTGGGGTTCGCGGGATGCTCGGCGCGCTCGGAAGCCAAATGCGGCTTAAGCGTACGGTGAATGAACTCCGCCGCGGCATCCCAGCCGGCATCCAGGTACAGCGCTCCCACGAGCGACTCGTAGACGTTCTCGAGGGCCGAATGCAGGCCGCGCGCACCGGTACCGGTCTCGGAGGCACCAAAGATGATGATGTCGTCGATGCCCAGCTCGTGAGAAACCTCGGACAGCGTAGCGCCCGAGACAAGCGACACCTTCAAGCGTGTGAGCTTGCCCTCGTCAAACTCCGGATAGGACTCAAACAGGGAGCGTGCGACCACAGCGCCCAAAATGGAATCGCCCAAGAACTCAAGGCGCTCATAGCTGGCAGAAACCGGCTGGCCCTCGACTGCCGAGGGATGCGTAAGGGCCGCGCGCAGCAGCACCTTATTGTTGAACTCGTGGCCCAGGATTTCCTGGGCGCGCGTAAGTCGGTCGGATAAAGCCAAGACTTAGGCCTCCTTGGCAGCTTCGATAGCGTCGACGGCGTCGGCGACAGAGTTGAGCGAGAGCAGGGTCTCGTCATCGATCTCGAGGTTGAACTCGTCCTCGATAGCCGTAACCAGCTGCAGGCGCTCGAGCGAGTTGGCATCGAGGTCGTCAAAGGTGGTCTCCTCGCTAATTTCGGCAACATCGACGCCCAGAACGTCAGCAGCGACCTCGGCGATCTTGTCGAAGATTTCGGAGCGGTCCATAGCGCTTCCTCTCATAGTGCATGAATACCAAAAGAATGGTACCGCCCGGGCGGTACCAAGACACGGTTCTGATTCTACCCCACGGCGTGCACCGCGAAGCACATAACAGCGCTCTAACTCGCTCTTATAAAACGATACCATCCATAGAGTTGGCGACATTCTCGACCAGCCCGGCGCGCACGGCTTCGGCCGCCGCGAGCGTACCGTTTTTGACAGCCTCGACTGAGGTGGCGCCATGGCCGATCAGGACCACGCCGCGCAGGCCCAGAAGAATCGCGCCGCCCTTGGCGTCGCCAGAGAGCTTGGCCTTAATCTCGCGCATCTGCTTTTTAATGAGCAGCGCGGCGATCTTGGTGCCGAGCGAGGCCATAAAGGCGCCCTTGAGCTCCTGCAGCAAAAACTTGGCAGCGCCCTCGGTAGCTTTGAGAGCGATATTACCCGACATGCCATCGGCAACCACGACATCGAAGTTGCCTGAGGTGAGGTCGGTGCCCTCGCAGTTACCAACAAAGCCGGGAACGGCGGCCTTCATAGCAGGGAAACAGGCCTTGGTAAAGTTGGAGCCCTTCTCGTCCTCGGTGCCGTTGGCAAGCAGGCCCACGCGAGGATGCTCGATGCCCAGGACGACGCGGGCATAGGCGCTACCCATCTGGGCAAAACGCACCATGTCATCGACCTCCACATCGGGGTTGGCACCCATGTCGCACAGCACCGTCAGACCGCCGGCGCGATTGGGCAGCGCATTGGTCAGACAGGGGCGCACCGGCTGCTTCTTGCCTTCGGCCTGATACCTAAACGGCGTCACGTAGGCGGTGGCAGCGGCGGTCATGGCACCGGTGGAGCCGGCGGAGAAGAACGCATCCGCGTTGCCCTTCTTAATGGCGCGGCACGACAGCACGATCGACGACTTGCGCTTGGTCATCACGGCGCGAATGGGATCGTCATCCATGGCGATAACGTCGGGTGCCTCAAGGGCCTCAACACGTGCGTGGGAAGCGGCAAAGGGGTTGACGATTTCGGCGGGGCCAGCTGCCAAGACCTCGATATCGGGATCGGCAGCAAGTGCAGCCTCGATACCATCGAGAACAACCTGAGGTTTCTCGTCTCCACCCACAACGTCTACACAAACGCGAACGTTACTCATATACATGCTCCTTATACAAAAATGGCCGACTCATTGAGCCGGCCATTGTGGTTCCATTTGGAACGGCATCGCATCCAGAGTATACCGTTACTCGGTAACGATAACCTCGCGGTCCTTGTAGAAACCGCAGCTGGGGCACACGTGGTGCGGAAGCTTGACAGCGCCGCAACGGGGGCACGTGGACTGAGCCGCAGCCGAGATCTTCATGTTGGCGGAACGACGGGTGTGAGTGCGGATACGACCCTGCTTTTGTTTAGGTACGGGCATAGTGACCTTCCTTATGAACTATCCAGTGTGGCGATTACGCGCAAGTAGCGATACTACCACAGTTTTACTCATCGAGCTTGAGATTCTTCAATGCTGCAAATGGATTTTCCGTGGCAGCGGCCCATTCCGCCTCTGCCTGGGCGGCGCAATCGCATTGCTCGACGTTGAGATTGCAACCGCATGTGGGGCACAGACCACGGCAATCGGGCTTGCAGAGCACCACAAACGGCGTGTCCATAACGACCGCGTCATTGATGGGCTCGCCCAGATCGACGAGACGGTCCTCACCCAGGAGCTCGTAGCCGTCCTCGTAGGCCTCGGGATCCTCGGGCTCCTCAAAGAGGTAGAACTCCTCGATCTCGCCGGCGATATCAAACGAGGCGGGCCCCAGGCAACGGTCGCACTCGCCGGTGGCGTGCGCGCGGACCATGCCCGTGAGCAAGACACCGGTACCGGCATTGGTAAAGACCACGTCATAGTCGATACCGTCCTGTAGCTGGTACTCCTTCTCGCCCACCGTGTAGGTGGCGACATCTACCTTACCGGTCAGCGGATACGAATCTCCAGGAAACTCGAGCTGCTCGGAAAGATCGACGGTAACGCTCGGGAACTCAGCCATTACCACTGACCATTCTGTTGGGCAGCACCCTCGTTGAGCTGCTGACGGCAACGGGTAACGGTACCGGTCAGGCTCTTGAGGTTCTCCTCCAGGTGCGTAAAGACCTGCTCTGCGTAGTCCTCGGCAGCATAACGCGTCTCGCGCTCGTACTGCTGGGCACGATCGCGGATGTCGTCGGCCTGTTGCTGCGCTAAGCGGACGATCTCCTGCTCACCGGCAATGGTGAGGGCCTGCTGCTGAGCGTCGGCGATGATGGAATCGGCCTGAGCGGCGGCGGAAGCCATAAGCTCCTCGCGCTCCTTAAGGATACGGCGGGACTTCTGCCACTCCTCGGGATAGCTCATGCGGATCTCGTCGAGGATGTTGAAGAACACGTCGGCGTCGATGACCTTGAACTGAGCGTTCTTGCCGAAAGGCGGCTTGGCTTCCTCGATCAGCCCTTCGAGCTCATCGACCAAGCTGACGATCCTATCGCCAGGAAAATTCTCGCCCGGCATCCGGTCTCCTTTCATAGGTAACATATCATCGTGCTAGTTTACCACATGCCACCAGGCAATAAGAAACGTCACGAAAAGCGATGTTTGAGCGCTTCGACCACGTTGGACGGGACAAACGTCGATACGTCACTGCCGAGCGAGGCGATCTGGCGAACGACCGAGCTCGAGATATAGCCGTACTGCGGCGCACTCATGACAAAGATGGACTCCAGCTCGCTATCCAGGCGATAGTTAAGGTCAGCCTGCTGCAGCTCATACTCAAAGTCGGTCATGGCGCGCAGGCCCTTGACCACGGCCCCCGCCCCCTGCTCACGAGCGAAGTCGACCAGCAGGCCGGTAAAGGGCAGGACCTCGACGCCGTCGATATCACCGAGCGCCTCGCGGGCCAGCGCCACGCGCTCATCGAGCATAAACGTGGTGCCTACACCGTTTTTACCTTGCGACTCGGCAACAGCGACGATCACGCTGGGAAAGATGCGGCGGGCACGGCGGATCACATCGATATGGCCAAACGTGATGGGATCGAAGGTGCCCGGGACGATCACGCGGTTGATGGTGTCACTCATGAGCATCCTCCTGAAACGTCGTGGCATCGTTGTTGTCAGCATCGGTGCCGGCGCTATCGCCCTTGCCATCGTTATCGCCGACCCAACGAAGCAGGTCGACCGAGGTAATGCCGTAGCGCTTCTCACGTACAGTCTCAAAGCCTGCCGGATGCGCGCCCGCATCGGCGGCGGCATGCTCAAACAAGGCGTAAGCGCCAGGTGCAAGTAAACCCTGCTGAGCCAGGTTCTGCAGCAGTTCCTCGACCGGCTCGGCACCAAAAGCATAGGGCGGGTCGAGCAGGACCAGATCAAAGGGGCCGCCCGGAACGCGGCCGCGCGAGGCACTCGCCAGCATGTCGCCCGTGACCACGCGCCAACGCGCGCGGTCACGGCAGAGCGACTCGATATTCTTGGTAATGAGCCGCGCGGCGTTGCGATCGATCTCAAACGTCGTGAGCGAGCGGGCCCCACGAGAGAGCATCTCGATACCTAGGGCACCGGAGCCGCCAAAGGCGTCCAGCACACGAACCTCGTCCAGATCGAAGTCGAATGCCGACATGACCATAGATGCGCACGCCTCGCGTACGCGATCAGTCGTGGGGCGGGTGACATCGCGACCACGGGGCTCCTCGATCTTACGACCGCGCCATTCGCCGCCGATGATTCTCATCCTCCGCTGACCTCCTTAAATATGTGTCGATATCGCATGGCGACCGCATCGCGCAGGGGGCGCGTCGCCACGGAGTCAAGGGTGCAAGCATACCGCAAGAGCTCGACCGCGTCCAAATGGGCCCACTCGATCAGCTCCTCGTCGGCATCCAGATCGACAAAGCGCAAGGTCACGCCGCCGTGCTGGCGGTACCCCAGGATTTCGCCCTCGTGACGCAGACGCAGGTCCATCTGGGCGAGCGTAAAACCGTCCGAGGTCTTTTCGAGCGACTGCAGGCGGTCTTGTGCCGCCGACGCGCCGCCGTTGCCCTTGGAGTGCGTCATGACCAGGCACGTGCCCGACACGCTGCCACGGCCCACGCGACCGCGCAGCTGGTGCAAGGCAGCCAAACCAAAGCGCTCGCCGTTCTCGATAACCATGACGGTGGCATTGGGCACGTCGACGCCCACCTCGACCACCGTAGTCGAGACGAGCACGTCAATCTCGCCACGCTTGAAGGCATCGATGACCCGATCCTTCTCCCCCGCCGGCATACGGCCGTGAAGGCGCTCGACGGT
The DNA here is from genome assembly GCA_900546455.1 of uncultured Collinsella sp. Classification (GTDB taxonomy): domain Bacteria; phylum Actinomycetota; class Coriobacteriia; order Coriobacteriales; family Coriobacteriaceae; genus Collinsella. The sequence goes on from URCS01000075.1 coordinate 7,500, forward strand.
AAGCCCCGGCAACGCAAGACGCAGTCGGTCGAGCTCGGTCGCCGTATCATGCAGCGGCACGGGGACCGTCACGCGGCCCTCCTCGTCGCGGGCGATACCGGGTACGTCCTCCAACTCATCGGCCGAGTCACTCGGCTCCACGAGCGGGCAAATCACGTAGGCCTGCTGACCTTTTTCATGCGCTTCGCGGATGGCGCCATAGGCGAGGTCGCGGCTCGACTCGGTGAGCACGCGTGTCGACACGCCAGCGCCAGGGACGGGCCGATGGCGGATGATGCTCGTATCCAGATCGCCGTAGACCGAAAGCGCCAGCGTACGCGGGATGGGCGTTGCCGTCATAACGAGCAGATCGGCACCGGGGCCCTTCGCGCGTAGGGCGTTGCGCTGGCCAACGCCAAAGCGGTGCTGCTCGTCGATGACAACAAGCGACAGATGCTTGAACGCAACGTTATCCGAAAGCACCGCATGGGTGCCAAAGAGCACGTCAAGCTCGCCCGATTCCAGCTGGGCATGGATGCGCTCGCGCTCTGCGGCCGGCGTGGCGCCCGTCAGAAGCGCCCAGGACATGCCGGCCTGCGAGAGCAGAGGGCCGGTCTTATCGGCATATTGGCGCGCCAGCACGCCCGTGGGCGCCATAACGCAGGCCTGCGTGCCGCTATCGGCAGCCACAGCCAGCGCGCAGGCGGCAACGGCGGTCTTACCGGTACCGACATCGCCCAGC
>URCS01000076.1 GCA_900546455.1 uncultured Collinsella sp.
ATCCAAGGGTTATACCCTAAGAGCAAACCACCCCTTTTAGGGGTGGTTTTGATTAAAGAAAAATCAAAAAAGTCTGAAATAGGTCTTGCATAGTTAGTTATATAAAGTATTATAACGTCATGGGATGAATGAAGGGTTCATCCAAGTGAGTTAGGAGTAAGGGATGTTCAATTTCGATGAGCCTCGTTACGAGAAGGTTGTGAGCGATGCCCTCGCTCTCCGTCCTCAGATTGAGGCTGCCGTGGACAAGGTCTGCGAGCAGGGTTATTCCAACATCTTCTTCATCGGCTGCGGCGGCACCTGGGCCCACACGCTCCCGATGAAGTATTGGGTCGAGACCACCACGGCCGACGTCGACGTCCACTGCGAGATTGCCGCTGAGTTCCTCGCCTGCCCGCCCAAGACCTTCAACAAGGACTCGGTCTGCGTCTTCTCCACCCGCACCGGTACCACCCCCGAGATCATCGAGGCTGCCAAGTTCTGCCAGGAGCAGGGCGCCCGCACGCTGATGTATGTCTCCAACGACAACACCCCGGCCACCGAGTACGCCGATTACAAGTTCTTCAGCTTCGCCGAGGACGACGTCCTGTGCGAGGCCATCTACACCTACCAGATCACGCTGGTCGCCCGCTTCCTCAAGAACGCCGGCGCCTTCCCCAAGTACGACACCTTCATGGAGGAGTTCGGCAAGATCGCTCCGTACCTCATCAAGGCCAAGGACGCTCAGGACGAGCGCTGCGCCGCCATGGCCGAGGACTTCAAGGACACCGACTACCACATGGTGATCGGCTCCGGCATGCTCTGGGGTGAGGCCTACGACTACGCCATGTGCATTCTCGAGGAGATGCAGTGGATCAAGACCAAGTCCATCCACGCCGCCGAGTTCTTCCACGGCACCATCGAGCTGTGCGAGGAGGGCACGAGCCTCATCATGCTCTACGGCGAGGACGACACCCGTAAGCTCATGGACCGCGTGGACAACTTCACTCACATGCTCGCCGACGAGAAGGGCGTCCATGTCCGCGTGAACAAGTTCGACACCGCCGAGGTCGAGCTGCCGTTCAGCGACCCCGAGTTCCGTAAGATCGTCTCCCCGATGGTCACCTACACCATCACCGAGCGTCTGAGCTGCCATCTCGAGCACGTCCGTAACCACCCGCTCACCACGCGTCGTTACTATCACCAGATGAACTACTAATCCTCTCAAATTGCTGCGGTTGTCTGCAGGCGAGCTGCGCAGAATGCCTCGCCTGCAGACCTGTTTCTGGGGTTGATCGAAATGGTTGTCCAGTATCTTCTAGTTGCACTGGTCGCATTTATTGCGTCCATGGACGAGCAATTATTTGGCATTACGATGCTTGGTCGTCCGCTGTTTACGAGCCTGTTTGTCGGCTTGATCCTTGGCGATGTCCAGCAGGGCGTTATCGTCGGCGCTGCTTTGGAGTCCATGTTCATGGGTGCCATCATGGTCGGCGCGGCGGTTCCTCCCGAGGTCTATGCCTCCGGCGTGCTTGGCTGCGCGTTTGCCGTCATTACGGGTACGGGCACGGCAACTGCCGTCGCGCTCGCCCTTCCCGTCTCCGTCTTCCTTCAGGTGTGGCGCAACTTCTGCTACGCCGTTCCGGGTGCCTTTGCCTGCAAGAAGATTGAGACCGCTCTGGCAAATCGCGATCTTGCCAAGGCGAACCTGTACCATCTGACCGTCGTGCCGCTGTCGATTGGCATTCCGTCTGCACTGCTGGTGTTTTGCTCGCTGTTCTTTGGTGCCGACCTCATCAACAATGCGCTCAACGCGATTCCGCAGTTTGTGATGGACGGCCTCAACGTTGCATCCGGCGTCATGGTCTGCATCGGCTTCGCACTTCTTATTAGGACCATGGGCGATAACAAGCTGCTTCCTTGGCTGTTCCTGGGATTCATTATGGTCATCTACCTCAAGATGGACGTTATCGGCGTCGCCGCAGCTGCCATTTGCGTCGCGCTGCTCCTGGCCTTCCGCGAGGGCTCGTCCGGTCCGCAGACGGTTGCTGCAGATGAAGAGGAGGACTTCTAATGGCTACCCAGAACACCGACCTCAAAGAGGCCAAGAAGGACGCGATTATGAGCCCCGATATGTATCGGAGCATGTTCCTTCGCCAGTTTACGAGCCAGTGCTCGCAGTCGTACGACAAGATGATGGCAATGGGCTTCATGTACACCATTCAGAAGCCCCTGCGAAAGATCTATCCCAACGACGACGATTACTATGCGGCGCTCGATCGCCATACCGAGTTCTTTAACATCACGCCTCATGTGCTTCCGTTTGTAGCCGGTCTGACGGTTTCGATGGAAGAGCAGGCGGCTGCCGATAAGAACTTTGACACGTCCTCGATTAACGCCATGAAGGTCGGCCTCATGGGACCGCTTTCCGGCATCGGCGATTCGTTCTACTGGGGTACGTTCCGCGTGGTCGCCGCCGGCATTGGTATCGGCATCGCTTCGACGGGCAACCCGCTCGGCCCCATCGTGTACGCGCTCATCTACTCCGTGATTAACTTTGCAACGCGTATCGTCGCCGCCCATCTGGGTTACGACCTGGGAACCAAGTTCCTGCAGCAGTCCGAAGAGAACAACCTTATGTCTCGCATGACGCATGCTGCCGGCGTTCTCGGAATGACCGTCATTGGCGCGATGATTGCGGCACAGGTCTCGCTGTCCACGGCTTTGACCTTTGACGTGGGTGGTTCGGAGATTGTCCTGCAGGATCTGTTCGATTCAATCTTCCCCGGTCTGCTGCCCTTGCTGGCAACGTTCGTTTGCGTTGCCCTGTACAAAAAGGGTGTCAAGACCATTTGGATTATTATTGGCATCTTCGCGATCTGCATCATCGGAACGGGCTTGGGAGTGTTCGCAGCGGCGTAATGTTGACTGCTATGCTCGCGCGTTGGATAACTAACTGACCGTTTGAAAACGGGGCTCGGCGTAAGGCCGGCCCCGTTTTTTGTTTGACGGATTTTCCGACCGTCCAAAAATTCACGCTCGCCCATCACTCATGCATTTCTCATCTCTCATTCATCACTAATATGAGAGATAACTGAAAGACGAGAGATAAATATGAGAGATAACTGAGCAGCAAAGAGACAAGCAATCATGGTATTGTCTCAATACTGATTGTTCTACCAGTAAAAACATGTTTAAATGAAACAGATGACAGACATCTTTTCTTTCATCTCTCACTTATCTCTAATATGAGAGATAGCAGAAAGATGAGAGATAATTACGAGAGATAACTGAGAGACGAAGGAAATCTATTCGCGGCATTCTCCGCCGGGCCGAGCGAAAGGACGTGCAGATGAACGAAAACGAGCTGACCGGTCTGCTCGAGTCTTTAAGGCGCATGGGCTCGGACGATCTTAACGTCGAGGTCAAGGAGAGCGCCACGACGCTTTCCCGCGACGTATGGGAAACGGTTAGTGCATTCGCGAATACCGCTGGCGGAATTATCGTGCTCGGCGTGAGCGAGCGCGCGGGCTTTATCCCGGTCGAGAACTTTGAGACCGAGAAGGTGCTCAACCAATTCGTAGCGGGCATGGGTGATGCCGGCGGCCGCGGAAAACTGGCCAATCCGCCCAAATACACCATTGAACGCGTGGAGCTTCAGGGCACCGTGGTTCTGGTCATCGCGATTGAGGAGCTCGACCCGTCGAGCAAGCCTTGTTATGTCATAGAGCGGGGCGCTCAAGGCGGCAGCTACAAACGCATCGATGACAAAGATGTCCCGCTTTCGTCGACTGAGGTCCTGTCCTTGTCATCGTATGAACGGACGAGCCCCAGTGATCGCGATGCAGTACCCGGCGCGGTCGCAGGCGATCTTGACGAGGCCCTGGTCGACCGCACGATAGAGCGTGCTTTCTCGCTGACACCCCGTGCATTGCGCGGCGCGCCGGACAAGAAAACGAAGCTGGAGCGCCTGAATTTCCTCGACTCCCAGGGCAATGTTACTAAGGCCGGGCTCCTGGCCGCGGGTGCCTATCCTCAGCAGTTCTATCCCAAGCTCTTTATCGATGTGGCGGTCTATGCCGGAACGCAGAAGGGCGCGGCGGGGTCGTTGAGGTTCATGGACCGTACGATCTGCGAGGGAACGTTGGGCGAAATGATCTCGGATGCCGTCGCGGCAGTCGCTAAGAATTTGCGGCGAACCTCGACGATCCAAGGCGTCTCGCGTGTCGACTCGCTGGAGATTCCCGAGGAGGTCCTGCGCGAGGCAATCGCCAACGCCGTAATCCACCGAGAATACGGAGATCGGTTCTGTGGGCAGTCGATCGCTGTTGACGTCTTTGATGACCGTATCGAGGTGACGAACCCCGGCGGCCTATACGGAGGAAAGACTCGCGAGAACCTGTTTGACGGCAGCTCCCGATGTCGCAATGCGACGCTTGTGAAGCTCATGTCGCTTGTCCCATTGCTCGACGGCGCGGGCTCGCCTGCCGAGGGTAACGGGTCGGGCATTCCAATGATGCTCGATGCCATGCGTGCGCAAGGTCTGGCCGAGCCATTGTTTTGCCCCGGTTTCGACCGGTTTAAGGTTGTCCTCTACCGAGCGAAGGTTGAGCAAATCGATCATGGCGGGGACTTAATTGTGGCGGCACTCAAACGCTACGGCGAGCTGGGGACGCGTGAGCTGGCAGAACGTACGGGGCTTACAATTTCCCAGGTTAGGTCGCGCGTCAACGCGCTCATTGCTCAAGGCGAGCTCGAGCCGACGGCGCCGTTGACAAGCCGCAACCGCAAGTATCGACTGTCAGAGCGCGTGGAATAAATGCGTTAGTGGACGAGGCGACCCAATAATCGACCCTCAATTGGCGCCCACTAAGGTAAAGCGGTTGTTGCTCAGTCGACGGTGATGCTAAAGACTCGGCTTACGCCGGCATGGCCCCGAACCCGTCCATCAAGAACAGCCTAAGAACCAGCTTGATGACATATCCCGGTTTGACTTCAGCCGCGTCAAAGACGTGGCGCTCGGCGAGCTCGCTGCAGTATGCATAGATGTCGCGGATAAGGTCCGCGCCCGAAAGCGTAAACATGTAGCCTGCGTCCGAAAGCGCATTGGGTGCGGCGGGCAACTTGGCCATGTGGCAGAACGTTTGCAGGTCGGGCGCCATAACATTCTGGTAGTCGAGGTGGCCGCTGGCATCCTGTGCGGCAAGCTCCAATTGGCGCACAAAATCCAGCGCCGCCGCTAACACAAAGCTCGGCGTAGGCGCATTGACGTCCTGAGTGGTCGCCACAAGCCTGCCCGCCGCCTGCGTGACAAGCCAAGCGACCTCGCGCTGGCAACGCACAGCCTTGCGCGTAACCGGCTTGATGGACGAAGAAGAAACGCTCCCCTTAGGCGGATTCGAAGCAGCCATAAGACCCTCCCATGAACAATCCGGCCCAACAAGCCCGGATGAAACACGTGCTACATCAGTATACAGGGAAGTGGGGCAGCGGGGTACAAACGCGCCAGCGGCAAACCGAGAGCATCAACGATGTGCCGATCGCGGAATGAGATCTCGTAATAATTGACTCTCGGCCATATTATTGAGGGGCATGACTCGCGTTCGTATGGTTGTAGGTGCTGGCGATGAACGACATTGACCTTGCTGTTCCGTTGATGGATGGACCAAGCTATGACCGCGCCTGCAGTCTCGTGCCTTCCGAATACGTTGAGGCATGGGAGTGGTTTCTGGGTGAGGAACAGCGCGGCGGCGTTTGGACCAGCCTTCCGCACCACACCAAGGAAGATAGCCCTCAGTATCAGTATCGTTTGAGAATTGGCTCGGACTTCTTTCCCGTAACGCGGGATTCAGGGATCTTCTGGCCGGGCCAGGATCGGGTGAAGCAAGATCCCAATAAGATCTTTGCGCTTTCGGTCCATAACTCTAAAAAGAGCTTCTACACCGATGTACCTCCGCTCTATTTGGACGATGGTACGTGGGTCATTAAGTATTCGGTCCAAGCGCCAGGCGCCGTTGGTTCTCGAGACCAGAATTACAACCGTAAAATGCTCAACTGCATGGAATGTGGCGTTCCAGTCGGAGTCATATTTGCAACCGAGGTGGGCTACAAGGTGCTCGGCCTTGCGTTTGTTGAACGGTTCGAGCCCGAAAACGGATGGTTTGTTCTGCACGGTCCTGTTCATAAAGGCGGACCGGACCCCCGTTTTGCGCCCGACATGAGCTATCTGAAGCACATGCCCGTCGATATTGAGTTTGCCGGCAGGGTACGACCGACGACGAAAAGGTCCGCTATGCGTTAAGGCGCGAGCGATTGGGGCAGCAATGGTTCCGCAAGCAGCTCGTTGCCGCCTATGATGGCCGTTGCGCGGTGTCGGACTGCGGCGTCAGCGAAGCTCTGGAGGCTGCACATATCGAGAATTACTCGGGACCCAAATCGCAGGTTGCCAGCAACGGCATTCTGCTTCGGCGCGACTTACATGCTTTATTCGATGCTCATCTGATTTCGTTTGAGCCTGTTTGCGGCGAATATCGGCTGTGTGGATCGTACCTGCTGGATAAGACCGGCTACGCTTCCTTTGCGGGTGCGACGCTAAGGCAGCCGAATGAGCGTCAGTGGCGACCCAATACGGTGTTTCTTGAGGCCCATCGCATTGAGTTCGATCGCTCGGAAAAGAAGCGTGAAAAGGCGGGGCTTCTGCCGTATTAGCGTATTTGGCTTTGGCATTCTTTGACGATCGTGTTGTTTGATCGGATCGCGTGGCGATGCAATCTCGCGCATGCCCGCCGGTGCATGCTCTTCCTGTTTTGTATAGCGAGAGGGGAGCGTGTATGAGCTGGCGAGGCGATATTGCGATGGGGAAGTACGGAAAACTGCCGTGTGCCCTTATAGACAACAATATGTTTCCGAGCGTAGAGGTTGATTGCGGGTCGTTTGTCGTCACCTGCCCTTGCTGCGGCTCGCAAATACCGTGTCTCGACATTCGGTTCATCGATGCGCGCGACAGACTCAGCGACGAAGTGAGAAAACGGACAGGCGTTCATATGCCGGTGTATCCGGAGAAATGCCCTGTTTGTGGCCTCGATATCGTGTATGACGCCGGCGACGAGGGATAGGTGATGCGGAGGAGCTGGCTGTGAAGGCTTCTCCGTCTCTACAAATAAATCCCCTCACCGAGTTGCCTGTGGAACTCGGCGTGATGGTCGCGTGCCCAGGTAAAGAGCGCCTGGTCAAAGTCGGTACGCGCGGCCGGGACGCCAAAGACGCCGGCAACTTCGACGCGCACAAACTCCAGTGCCGGCAGCTTGTTGATGGCAGTGAGGGCAAATGGGGACGAGGGCTCCTCGAACAGATAGCGGCTGCCTTGCAGCGCGTCGCAACTGGTGCACGTGTTGCCGAGCGACGGGGCTTTGGAGGCTCGCGCGCCTACGGGCTTGTAGCCGCAGCGCTTATGAAGGTAGTCGCGGATCTCGCCTGGCACGCAGCCAAGAGCGGGCACGATGGCGAGTGCGTTGGCGTTGGCCGTGTCGATGGCAATGTGCCCGGCTTCGTTGGGCGCGTGCGCGATGGCGATGCTCTCGTCGTTATCGGTTCGATAGGGAATGCCGAAGGCCGCGACTGAGGTCTCTTTGTGACACTTCCAGCATTCGCGCTTGCCCAGTACTAGATATATATACGGCGCTGAGGGGTCGGATCGGTCAACACCGGGCAGCCACTCGGCAAAGGGCTCGGGGTTGACGCCGCTGGGTACATACCAGATCTTCTTGGTCCGGTCCCATTTGGCGCCCAGCGCCTTGGCTTCTTCTTTGTGCGAAAAGGGGACATCGAGCTCGGTGCGCATGGCGGCTCCTTGGTGCTGCAGGTGCAAGTGGCTCAAGGATACCGCAGGACGCAGACATCGCGGCGTTTTGCTGAGAAGTTGCGGCTCGGATGGGTTCGAGACGTGTTGGTCTCGGCCTCGGTGACTATTGGGGCGGTTTTGATTGACTGCGGAGTCAGCCGGGATAGGCACTTGGGTCGCTGACGCGGTTTTGTGTATGGGCAGGGTGGTTGCTTGGGCGGTTGGAGCTGCCAGCTGATTTGGCGACATAAAACAAAACAGCCCAGAGGACATAGCCTCTGAGCTGCGAACATTTGGTGGGCGTTAGAAGATTTGAACTTCTGACCTCTTCCGTGTC
>URCS01000077.1 GCA_900546455.1 uncultured Collinsella sp.
GCGGGTGGTTTCTGATGCGGCGCGCTGCGCGCCCCGCACAGGCTAAAGCCTCTAACAAAAGCCGCTCGCTCTTTCGAGCACGCGGCTTTTAACATACACATGGCTTAAGGGGTCGGGGTGTGAGCCGCGTAGGGACACACCCCTCAAGCTAGAGCCTTACCAGATGCTCGGCCAGAGACCAAGCGGGCCAGCGCCCAGGATGCCAAGGACGAAGAGCAGGAGAATGCCCTTGGTCGGGGTCCAGCTGTGCTTAGCGAACATGTAGTAAAGCAGCAGCGTAAGCATAAGCGGGACGAGCTTCGGGACGATGGTGTTGAGGGTGTCGGCAACAGAGAAGTTGACCGGATCCTCGGTAACGGTGCCGTAGGTAACGGACTCCATGCCGTTGCCCAGATCGGTGACGCCGCACTCGACAGCGTTGCCGTCGGCATCGGAAGCGGTGAGGGCGTTGCCGTCCTCATCGGTCATGGCGATGGTACCGGCCTCAGCGGTCTCGGTATCGATACCCTCCATACCGGTGAAGTTCTCGGCCTCCTTCTCGGAGACGATCACGGTAGTAGCGGAGAGACCACGGGTGGTGCCGTTGGGGATCTGGAGGTTGATCTGGGTGCCACCCATGGTGACGACCAGGCAACCGACGACGAAGACGCCCATGATGGAAGCGGCACGCGTGAAGGCCTGCATGTTGGCGGTCAGAGCGTCAATAGCGCTGGTGCCAAGCTTGTAGGACCAGTTCATGAGCCAGAAGCGCAGAGCGAACTGGACGACGTTGAAGATCACCAGGAAGATGATCGGTGCAGCGGCGTTGCCGTTGATGGCCATGTTGGAGGTGATGCCGGCCGTGATAGGCACGAGCGTCAGCCAGAACAGGGCGTCACCGATACCACCGAGCGGGCCCATTGCGGCGACGCGGACGGCGCGGATCGTGGGGATGTCAACCTTGTTCTGCTCGAGCGAAAGCACGATGCCCATAACAAAGGTGACAAGGAACGGGTGGGTGTTGAAGAACTCCAGGTTGTGGCTCATGGAAGCCGCGAGGTCGTTCTTGTTGGTGTGGATCTTCTCCAGACCGGGGATGATGGAGTAGAGCCAGCCAGCGGCCTGCATGCGCTCGTAGTTGAACGATGCCTGCAGGAAGCAGGAGCGCCAAGCCATCTTGTTGAGGGTCTTCTGGTCGAGCTGCGGAGCAGGAGTGAGATCCTCGTAGTGCTCCGGGATCACATACTCATTAGATGCCATCTTCGAAGTCACCTCCGTCAGAAACAGCTGCACCCTTCAGCTCGGTCTGCTGCTGGAAGTCCCAGAAAGCGATGCCGAAGCCGATGAGAGCGAGGATGAGCAGAGCAGGGGTTGCCAGCGAATCGTTGGCAACGGTGATGAGCGCGAGGCCAAAGCCCATGAGGAAGAAGCCCCACATATCGCGGTTCATCATAACCTTGAGCAGGACGGCGAAGCCGACGAAGCGCATCATGCCGCCTGCAGCGGACAGACCGGTCTGCAGCCAAGTCGGGATGGCGGAAGCGATGGTCTGACCAATGGTAGCGCCAGCGATGAAGAACAGGGTGACGACGACAGCGAAGATCAGGCCGAGCAGAGCCATGGCGAAGTAGTTCAGGCGCTCGATGCCCTTGGTGTCCGCGTTGTGAGCCATGTTATCGGCCGTGGACATAAGCGGGGACATAAGCGTGAAGACCAGGGTAACGCCAAGCTGGCCAAGCAGAGCGAACGGAATGGCGAGGCCGACTGCCGCGTTGGGCTCGAGGCCCGTGGCGATAGCGAGAATGGCTGCCATGATGCCGCCGATGACGGCGTTAGGCGGCTGAGCGCCTCCGATCGGCATGTTGCCGATCGTCATGAGCTGATAGGTACCACCCACGAGAAGACCGGTGTTGAGGTCGCCAAGGATAAGACCGATGACGGCGCCGGTGACGATGGGCTGATAGAGAGACTCGAGGAAGTCAAACTGGTCGATTGCCGCGATGAACGTGACGACGAAGACCAGAGCGATCTGGATGATCGAGTATTCCATCTTGCTCCTCCTTTCAAAATGTATGTACGCACTTTGGATTTCACGTACAGAACGTCAGGGTTTCACTCCTGACAACGTGGATCACGAGGATTACGAGAAGAGCTTGCTCGTGTCCTCAACAGGCGTGCTCGGAACGCGCCTGATCTCCAACTCCACCCCCAATTCCTGCAGCTCTTTAAACGCAGCGACATCCTCGTCGTTAACTGCGACGGAGGTGGCGACTTGGCGCTTTCCTTCCGACATGTGCATGTTGCCGATGTTTACCTTCTTTATAGGCACACCGCCCTTGACGAGCGTAAGCACGTCTTCCGGTGTTTCGGCCACGATGAAGATCTTCTGGCGCGGGCTCGCCTTGCCAATGACGTCGATGGTCTTCTGCAGGGAGAAGAAACGCGTAGCGACGCCGGCGGGAGCGGCCATCTTCATGAGGTTCTGGCGCATGGTGTTGGACGCCACGTCGTCGTTGGCGACGAGGATGAGGTTGGAACCCAGAGTGGAGTTCCACTGGGTGGCAACCTGACCATGAACCAGTCGGTTATCGATGCGGGTAAGAAGAATGTTGGGTTCTGCCATGTTGATCAGCTTCCTTTCGATATTTGCTGACGACAGTTACTTGATCTCCTGAATCGCGTAACGCGAAACATCTACGACGGCTCCGGATCGGACTTTGATCTGGACCTTCTCGCCTTCGATGCCTTTGACGGTTCCGTAGATACCGCCGGCGAAAAGAACCTCCTGACCCGGCTTGAGCTCGGTGTGCAGCTCCTTGAAGTACTTCTGCTTCTTCTTCATGTTGATTTGCGACCAGATGGTGTAAATCAAGCCCATGATGACAAGCAGGCCTAAAAGAGCGACCGAGGAGCTCAGGACGTTGGCTCCGAAATCGGCCATTAGATGCCGTCCTCGTCGCCGAAGATATCCTCTTCCTCGGAGTCGGCAACGGATGCGACCGTCTGGGCGGTGACGCCCGTCTGGCCAACGGTCACGGCCTGCTCGCCAAGCTCGGCGAGCGTGGCATTGCCGCGGAGGAACAGAAGCTCAATAACCATGGGAAGGTTGGTGCCAGTCAGAACCTCGACGTTATCGACATCCTGGGCAATCATCATCGACTGGTTGAACGGGGTGCCGCCAAGCAGGTCGGTAAAGACGAGCACGCCATCGCACTCCTCGCGCATAGCGGTAATAGCGGCGCGGAGATCCTCACCGTAGGATGCAGCCTGGTCGCCCTCAAAAGGAACGACGGTAAAAGCAGGCTGGTCGCCAGCAACCATAGCGATAGCGCTTGCAAGGCCGGGTGCGAACTGTCCATGACCGGTAAGAATAAAGCCAACCATTCAAATTTCCCTTCCGAAGGTGTGTACGATCTGAGTCCGATGATTTTCGGAAGCCAGCGGGCGCTCGCCCTTAAAGCTTCTTGGAAAGCGTTCTTTGAAGACCAGTGGTTTCTAAACTGGTAGTAACCACGTGACGTGTTGTTGCCACTATATCACCACAGGAGAGGTCGCTTTCGTTGATTCAAACAGTAAAACGTTTTTGCACCGCTCACGGCAAAAAATCGACCGTTTACCGCTCGTTAACACTTCTACCTGCGGTTTTGAAACCATTTCGAAATGATTGGGCGAAAGATCGGAACTTTCTTTGCGTCTAAACAACGCAGGGCGGCTAAAAATAGCGTGTAGAAAAATTGCAGGTCATTATGAAGATTTGTGAATTGGTCTTTTTGACTTAATACCAGTTAGAACCAGTTTTGCAATTATCGGTGAACGGTAGTTTTTGACCGTTCACCGGTCATTTGCAATCGTTTTCAGCCGTTTTCCCACATGAATTGAGGAAAGTTACCAGGTCCTCGGCGTTCGTGCTGCCTCGTCCATCGCGGTCTACGGGGCTAACGATATGGCACCATGGGGACACTCGTATGTCAATTCCGGTCTAACAGAGCCAATAAAAAACGGGACAAGTGATGTAGCTCACTTGTCCCGTTTTTATTTATTTTCGAAGAGCATCGGCCAGCCGCAGGATTGAAACCATCGAATGATAGGCGAGCTCCACCTTTTCACCCGCAAGCAGTCGTTTTGAGCTAGCCTCATCTAGCCCCACAAGCCGAGAAAACAGCAAGCTGCTCATCATGCCCTCGTCAATAGAGTCATTTATGATTTTAAGAACGTCCGCATCATTAAGCGATGCCGAGCTGTAAGGGGCAACACGAGCGGAACTCTCAATTAACGATGAGACAAAAGGATGGAGATGCTTTGGGCATAGCCCATCAAACACCACATCCCCATTGTCATTCGAGCCGACCAGGCGCCAAGTATAATGTTCGACCCAATCATCCCCGTCATATATGGTGTCCACAAGTGACCTCCCGACTAAAGGGAGAAACCTATTTGGACATCGGGGCGCAAGACGGCAATCCATATCGGGCCTGCAGCAGCTCCAACCCAACGCACCACATAGGTTCCTTTCCGTACATGCGTATCAATCTGCCCCGAAATGCCAGTGAAGGCAATTCCTGAACCGTTTGTCGGATAGCAATCGACGTATTTTTGTTTTCCGCTCACAACCTTGTATAGATATATCGTTCCAGCGAAAGAAAAGGGGTCGTTGGCAATTTTGTCCGGAAGAACTTGCCACCTCAAAATCCCGCTTCCGATATGGTCGAGCTTGACCGTTCCGCCGTCCCCCTCAAAAGTGGCAAGGGGATTTACCCCAGACTGAGAGTCGGCATCGCCCTCCTTAGCGGTTATCAGCAGGCTGCCCGTATAAGACTGCTGAGGCTCACCTTCAGGACAGGCAGCCTCGGCCCAAGAAGGGCTGCTCAGACAGAACAGTCCGAGCAGCATCATTACTAACAAAAGATAACTCTTAGATCTTTTCATCTATATCCCCAACATCTCTCAATATTTGTATATTGTGACTATTTTAGATTTGTATAACCAACTCGAGCCCTTAGCAAGTCAATTGCTGCAGCAGGTTATATTTCTTTTGGCTCTGTTAGACCAGAATTGACATACGAGTGTTCCCATGGTGCCATATCGTTAGCCCCGTAGACCGCGACGGACGGGGCAGCATGAACGCCGAGGACCTGGTAACCACCTTCAAACGGGACATGGCGAAGCTGAGCGGGGCCGAGCGCCGCCGCGCGATCGATAGCCTCTTTGGGCTTAAAGGGTAATTATCAATTAGCAAGCCACCGTTACCCTCAACGCAAAAAGCCCGCCAGAACGATGTCCGTTCTGGCGGGCTCAATCAGTAATACCGGCAGCGTGCTCAGCAGCCTAAGGCATCCCTTACGCAAACAGGCCGTAGATGCTGATATTGGCCTTGGCGTAGAGGCCGTTGGCGTACTCGGTCCACTTGGAGCTGGCGCTCGAAGCCTGCGAGGAATACTGCTGATAGGCGGTGTAATAGGCGGTCATGGCCTGCTTATAGGTAGCGCTATCGGCCGTAAAGGCATCGTCAGCGAAGGCCTTAGCGTAGGTGCTATCGGCGTCCTTCCAGGTGCCCTTTTCGCTATCCCACTCGTCGCCGGCAAGTTTGATGATGTAATCGGCGTAGTCCTTGCTCGCGGTCTCCTCGTTGCCGTCAGCAGGCTCGGTCGGGGCGGTCGGCATGCTTGCGGAGCTATCGCCCACCTTCTTCTTGTAGAGCTTCTGCAGCGTCGCGGACTGACGGACGATCTGCTTGGCCTGGTCCTTGGACACGCCATACTGCGTGGCCATGGTCTTGTAGTCCGAAGTGCCGATGGAATCCTCGGCGTACTTCTTCATCTCCTTAGAAGAGACGGTGATGCCCTCGTCCTCGGCAGCGTCGAGCAGGATCTTGTTGCGCACGTAGGACAGGATGACGTCGGCAGAGGGAGCGGTGTAGTTGCCATCGCCATCCTTGACGGTGTCGAGGCTGTACTGGCTCTCAATGGCCTCGCGCGCGGTGATGTCGCTCTTCTTGCCGTTGTAGCTGTAGCTTGCCACGGTCGAATCGAGCTGGTCCTCGGTGAGGGTCGCCGAGCCGACACCCTTGCCGCCAAAACCACCATTGCCAATAAAGAAGCCAATCACGGCAGCAATCACGACTGCAACCACAAAGGCGGCAATCATCGTCTTCTTGTGCTTGGATGCGCGGTCGTCTTCGTCGGAACCCAGGATATCGTCGTCCTCGTCCTGCTCCTCGGGCATGAGGTTCTCGTCGGCGGCGTCCGCGGCGATCTTTGCCTCCAGGCGAGCGTCCTCCTCCTCGGCCGTCGTACCGGCGGCAATATGTTCGGCAGACGTACCGGCGACCAGATCGATCTTCTCCTCCTCATCACCATCGGGGCCTTCGCCGCGCTCGATGATCTGGATGCCGTCGATCTCGTCCTTCTCGTCCTTCTTTTGAATCAGACCCATATCAGTTACTCCTTGTTAGGAAACATAGTCCGCAATAGAATACGCCCGACAAAGCGCCGGGCGTATTGATTCTCAGGTTATACGCAAACACTTAAGTACTATTTAGGCGTTTGCAGTCTGCATGCCTTAGGCCAGGTGCGCGATAACGGCATCGGCAAAGGCCTGCGTGCCCACAGCGCCCTCAACGGAGCCGGTCTGGGCACGACGAACGTCGCCGGTAACCTGCTCACCCTCGTCGAGCGTGGCAGAAACGGCGGCGCGAATGCGATTGGCCGCGTCGTTCTCGCCCAGGTGATCGAGCATCATAGCCGCGGACAGAATCTCGGCCGTGGGGTTAGCGATATCCTGGCCAGCGATATCGGGCGCGGAGCCGTGCGTCGCCTCGAAGATGGCGCAGTCGGCACCGATGTTGGAACCCGGAGCCATACCCAGTCCACCTACCAGACCGGCGCACAGGTCGCTCACAATGTCACCGTACAGGTTGGGCAGCACCAGGACATCGAAGTCGTTGGGGTTCTGGACCAGGCCCATGCAGGTGGCGTCGACAATCTTGTCGTTGAACTCGATATCGGGATAGTTGGCGGCCACCTCGCGCGCAACGCGCAGGAACAGGCCATCGGTCGCCTTCATGATGTTGGCCTTATGCACGGCCGTCACCTTTTTGCGGCCGCAGCGGCGGGCGTACTCAAAAGCGTACTCCACAATACGGCGGCTCTTGGCGATAGAGATGGGCTTGATCGAGATCGCGGAATCCGCGGCGAAGGTCTTTTGGCCCGAACGCTCAACGAGCTGCGAGAGCTCCTCGACCTCGGCAGCGCCCTCATCGAACTCGATGCCGGCATAGAGGTCCTCGGTGTTCTCGCGCACGATGACCAGGTCGACGTCGCGGAAGCGCGAGCCGTCGCCCGGCTGCGACAGGCAAGGGCGCACACAGGCGTACAGGTCAAAGTGCTTGCGCAGGGCGACGTTAACGCTGCGGAAACCCGTGCCAACCGGCGTAGTAATGGGACCCTTGATGGCAACCTTGGTCTCGGCGACCGCATCGAGCACATGTTGGGGCAGCGGCGTGCCAAACTCGTCCATGACGCCGGCACCGGCCTCCTGGACGTTCCAGTTGATCTGGACACCAGTGGCCTCGACCACGCGGCGCATAGCCTGCGTAATCTCGGGACCGATACCGTCACCAGGAATCAGGACTACATCGTGCGCCATAATCTGTTACTCCTCGTCTTCGGCGTCGTCAGATTTTTTTACGCTAGCACGCTTCTTCTTTTTGGAGAGATCCAGGCCAAAACGTTTAACAAGCATTTCGCAAATCTCGCTCGAACGGGCCTTGAGATAGCTACCCTTGCCGTTCTCGGCATCGAACTTAAGGCGCAGCGCGAGCTTCTCGGCGACCTCGGCGTCAATCTCGCCCCGGCCAAACTCGTACAGGCAACCGAGCATGTCGCGATACTCGAGGTCGCCGTGGTAGCACTGGATGGCCTCGTCCAGGATGGGCCAAGCCTCGCGCGAACGCTCGACGCTCGTGGCGCCCCACACGCACAGCAGGCGGAAGGCGGCATAGCGCAGCGTGGACGAAATCTCATCGAACAGCGCGGTCTCGGCGCCCTCAAAGGCATCGCCCAGCTGCTCGGGGCAGGTGGTGGCGAGCGCCGCCAGGGCATCGAGAGCCTCCCAGCGGGTCTGCGCCTCGGGGCGGTCGAGCGCCTCGATCAGCGCGGGCAC
>URCS01000078.1 GCA_900546455.1 uncultured Collinsella sp.
GGGTAGCTAAAAAAGCCCCGTCCCAAATTAGCTACCCCGCCAACGCCGTCCTTAAATCACCGTCACTCTGCCTTGGTTACCCACGATGGCCTTGGCCTCGGCCAGCAGCGGAATCGAGCGCGCGTTGACCTTGGCCGGCACCTCAGCGCGCAGCACGCGCCCGTCGACTTGCTCAATAAAGATCTCCACGCGGTCGCCGCCCGGGTTAGTGGTGAGCACCGTGGCCAGGCGCGCCATGTTGCCCTGGCTAAAGCGGCTGTTGGGCACCATGACCTCAAACACCTTGGGCTTGTTGTTCTCCTCGTTGAGCTCGAGCGGCACGATCTCCTGCGCGATGATCTGGTCGCCGCGGTCCGAGCGCTCGAGTTTGCCCTTAATGCGCACAAACGCGTCGGACAGCTGCACGCCGGTCTCGGGATCGACCTCGCCGTACAGATACCCCTCGGCCTCCTTGTAGGTCTTGGGGAACACGACGACGGTGGCCTCGCCTTCCATGTCCTCGAGCTGAACGATGCCCATGGGGTCGCCGTTTTTGGTCACGCGTTTGGACACGCTCGAGACCATGCCGGCCCACCACAGCGCCTTACCCTCGGGAATCTCCTGGTTGATGGTGCCACCCGTAGGATTCTGAACTTCATAGCCGGTGTCGATCTGCGAGAACGAGAAGTCGCGCGCTTTGCCGAGCGCATACTCAAACGGGCGCAGCGGGTGGTCCGAGACATAGATGCCCAGAACTTCCTTCTCCTGGCTCAGCTTGAGGTGGCGGTCCCATTCCTGGCCATCCGGATCGGGCACGCTCACCTCAAAGCCCGAGCCCTCAACGTCACCAAACATATCGAAGAACGACGTCTGGCCGCTCGCACGATCCTTCTGGCGCTTTACCGCGGCATCGATGATGTTCTCGGGGTTGTTCTTGTCCACAAAGTGCATCATCTGGCGACGCGGATACCCCGTGGAGTCGAAGGCGCCTGCCTTGATCAGCGATTCGATCACGCGGCGGTTGGCCTGGCTGGAGTCCACGCGCTCGACAAAGTCGTGCAGCGTCTTAAACGGACCGCCCGCCTCGCGCTCGGCGATAATCGCCTGCGCCACGCCGGTGCCCACGCCGCGGATGCCGGCCAGACCAAAGCGTACGCCTTCCTTGGTAGCCGTGAACTCGGTGCCGGACTCGTTGACATCTGGCGAAAGCACGGGGATGCCGTCGTGACGGCATGCCGAGACGTAGTGCACGATCTTGTCGGTCTTGCCCGTATAGGACGTCAGAACGGCCGCCATGTACTCGTGCGGATAGTGCGCCTTGAGCCACGCCGTCTGCATAACCAGGATGGCATAGCCGGCGGAGTGCGACTTGTTGAAGGCGTAAGATGCGAACTCGAGAACATCGTCCCAAATCTTCTGGGCGACCTCGCGCGTGTAGTTGTTCTTGATGGCGCCGTTCATCCAGTGGTCGTAGGTGGTCTCGTCCGAGCCATCCTCCCAGTGGAGCACCGTCGACGTGAGCAGCTTGATCTTTTTCTTAGCCACGGGCTTACGGATACGCGAGTCCGATTCGCCCTTGGAGAAGCCGCACATCTCGACGGAGATGAGCATAACCTGCTCCTGGTAGACCATGGTGCCGTAGGTTTCGCCCAGGATGTCGTCCAGACGGTCGTCGTAGGAGACGGCCGGCTCCTTGCCGTTCATACGGTTGATGTAGGACGAAACCATGCCGGCGCCCAGCGGGCCCGGGCGGTACAGAGCGATCAATGCCACGACGTGCTTGTACTCGGTGGGCTTCATGTTCTTGATCGTGGCCGTCATGCCGGCGGACTCGACCTGGAAGACGCCGGCGGTGTGACCGGAGCCCATGAGCTTAAAGATCTCGGGATCGTCAAAGGGAATATCTTCCTCTTTGATGTCGATGCCGAAGTTCTTCTTGATGTTGGCCTTTGCCTTGGAGATAACCGTCAGCGTACGCAGGCCCAGGAAGTCCATCTTGAGCAGGCCCATGTCGGCAACGGTATGGCCCTCGTACTGGGTAATCTCGACGCCGCCCTTGGTATCGAGCTTGGTGGGCACGTGCTCGTTGACGGGGTCGCGGCAGATCAGAACGGCGCACGCGTGCACGCCCTCGCCACGGGTGAGGCCCTCGATCGAGAGCGCCGTGTCGATGATGCGGCGGGCGTCGTCGTCCTTTTTATAGGCCTCGGCAAAGTCGGGGTTAAACAGATCCTCTTTGCCGGGTTGCTTTTCGAGCACCTGCTTGAGCTTGACCTTGGGGTCGCTCGAGACCATCTTGGACAGGCGCTGGCCCATGTAGACCGGGTAGTCCAGAACGCGCGCGGCGTCGTTGATGGCCTGCTTGGCCTTGATGGTCGAGTAGGTAATGACGTGGGTGACCTTCTCGGGACCGTAGAGCTGGCGAACGTGCTCCACGACCTCGAGGCGCCGCTCATCGTCGAAGTCCATATCGATATCGGGCATCTCGGTACGCTGCGGAGACAGGAACCTCTCGAACATCAGGCCGTTCTCGAGCGGGTCGAACGCGGTGATGTTCATGGCGTAGGCGACGATAGCGCCGGCGGCCGAGCCACGGCCGGGGCCGACGCCGATGCCGTTGTCCTTGGCCCATTGCACGTACTCGGCAACGATCAAGAAGTAGGCAGCGAAGCCCTTGTCGCAGATGACCTTGTATTCGTACTCAAAGCGCTCTTTGATGTTGACGCCGCCGATCTCGCGCGTGGCCCAGTCGTCACCGTAGTGTTGGCGCAGGCCCTTCTCGCACTCGCGGCGGAACTGGCTCTCGTGCGTCTCGCCGGGATCGAGCAGCGGGAAGCGCGGCAGGATGATGGAGTCCCAGTCCAGCTCGACGTAGCACTTATCGGCGATCTCGATCGTGTTGTCGCAGGCCTCGGGGCAATACGGGAACATCGCCCGCATCTCCTCCTCGGTCTTCATGTAAAACTCCGAGCCGGTCATGCGCATGCGGTTGGGGTCGTCGACTTTGGCGTTCATGCCAATACACATGATGACGTCCTGCACGGGCGCGTCCTCGCGGCGCAGGTAGTGGAAGTCGTTGGTGGCGATGACCTTGACGCCCACCTGTTTGGCAATGTCGATGAGCGTGCGGTCCATCTGCTCGTCGGTCAGGCCGTTATCGGTGGTAATGCCGTGTTCCTGGATTTCGATGTAGAAGTCGCCGGGGTCAAAGGTATCGCGGAAGGTCTCGGCCCACTTGATGGCGCCTTCCATGTCACCGCGGTCGATGTACTTGGGGATGATACCCGCGATACAGGCGCTGGTGCAGATCATGCCCTTGGCGTGGCGGCGCAGGTTGTCGAGCGTCACGCGGGGCTTATAGTAAAAGCCCTGCACGGCGGCCTCGGAGACCGTCTGCATCAGGTTGACGTAGCCCTCCTGGTCCTTGGCCAGAAGGATCATGTGGTAGAGCTCGGGCTTGTGGTCGCGGGCGAGCGTCTCGTCCGGCGTAAAGTAGACCTCGCAGCCAAAGATGGGCTTAATGACCAGGGGCGGCTTGAGCTCGTCGATGTTGCCCTTCTCGTCCCACATGGCCATGTCTTTGACGTACTGGGCATGCTCGCGCGGGTTTTCCTCGGGATCGGGCTCCACCAGCTCGTCGCGGCGGTCCTTTTCCAAGAAGGCCTTGTCGTGGCTCCAGGTTTTGTACTCGGGCGTGTTGTGATTGACGGCGTCGCAGGCCAGCGCCAAGTCGGGTACGCCGTACATGTAACCGTGGTCGGTAATGGCAACGGCGGGCATACCCAGCTCAACGGCACGGTTGACCATATCCTGGATACGGGTTGCGCCGTCGAGCATGGAAAAAACAGTGTGATTGTGCAGATGGACGAATGCCATGTGATGAGCTCCGATGCGGGTTCGTGTTCTGACTGAACGATTTTACCCCACGGCACGGACAGCACCCGAACCTAGCCAAACCAACACGGCTCCTCTTGAGTTGCGGTGGAATAGTTCCCGTTAGGGCCACCTGGGCCGCAATACAGGAACTATTCCACCGCAAGTTATCTGAGGGCTAGAGGTTGTAGATGACTACTTGAGGTTCGGCGGGTTCGACGAAGATGGTTGGATCCGGCTGCTCCACGCGGACGAACCTGACGGTCACGGCCTCAAAGCCCGCCTTGTGTAGAACATCAGCGTAGACGCGCGCCTGCAGGGCGTGCTTCTCCTGCAGCTGTTCCGGCGTCTCATCCGGCGTGCCGCCCGTCTTGTAGTCGATGACCAGCGCGCGTGACGGATCGGCCGGGTCGGTCGCCAGTGCATCGATGGCTCCCTCGGCATAGGCACCGTAGCGAGCGATGTCCTCGTCCTCGCAGCCCAGCGAAAAGAACGGCACCTCGGCACGAACGCACGGCCACGCGAGTAGGTCGGCACGAACAGCCGACTTGAGCCAGCGGTCCAGGGCAACGTCGAAGCGCTCACGCTGCTCCGGCGTCAGGCGCCACAGGTGCGCCAGCGCATCGGCACGCGCAGCGGGCAACGCATCGGCACCCATCTCGATGAGCCACTGGCAGGCAGCGTGGAACGCCGAGCCCAGCGCCATGGGGTTGCCGGCGGGCTCAACGGCGTCCACGTCTGCATCGGCCATCTCCGAGCCATCCGACTCGGCATCATCGCCGGACTCGTCCATGGGAACACGAGCCTCGGCGGCACGGTCCTCGGACTCGGCATGCAGCGCCGCGGCAATTGACGAGTAGCTGTACGAATCGCGCACCGGATACGGGCAGATGCCCATGCGCACGCCCACCGCCTGGGGATACACGAGTTCAAACGCATCGGGCTCGGGGTCGGCAGGACCGGGGACGGCGGCGCGGGTATCTGCACCGGCACCCTCCGGCTCCGCATCGCCGCGGACAAGCCTGCCCTCGACATCCAGCGAAGCGTTGGCCTCAAACGCCTGCTCGCCAAAGGTAAAGCCCGCGAGCGAGATGAGCTCGTAGTCGCCCGGCTTGGAGTTGTCGAACACCAAACGGTCGCTATCGAGCTGCGGCATGTCCAGAGCGTCCGTCGGCAGAATGCGGCGCAGGACATCGTAGGTCAGATCCGTCTCGACATCGAAGGTCGGCGCCGTCACCTTGCCGCGGCTCACGCCGGCATCCATCGCCAAAATCACCAGCTCGCGTGCACGCGTCATGGCAACATAGAGCAAGCGGGCCCGCTCCTCGAGCGAAAGCTGCAGGTCGTCGTTGCGCAGGCGAGCAAATGCCTCGGCGGGAGAGCCCGTCGCACAGACATCCTCCATGAGCTCCGGCGGCAGCCATAGCGACGTGCCCTTGCCCTTAAACGCATGCTCAAACTGCTTTTTAACGTCGTCGCCCTTCACAAAGGTTCCGTCGGCGAGCTTAACGCCGTCGAAGCGTGCCGGCAGTGCCACGACCTGCGCTCCACCCTCGACGCGACCCATCTGAGCCGCACCGGACGATTTGCGCACGCCAAAGCACTCGGCGACCGCCACGACCGGATATTCCAGGCCCTTGGATGCGTGCACCGTCATGATGCGCACCGCGCCGTCGCCCTCCTCGTTGAGGGCACCCGGGGCTTCCTTGCCCGCTAGGAAGCGATCGAAGGCAAGCGCGATGGAACGCGGCGAGTTGCCGAACTCGGCCTCCGCCTCGGCCACAGCGTCGAGCGCCTTGAGCACGTTGGCGGCAATGGCCTTGCCCTCGGGACCACGCTGTGCCAGACGCACAAACCAGCCGGAGGCGTTGACCACGTCGCGCGCGATGGCTGCGAACGAATCGCGGCCCACGCGACGAAGCGCATACCGCAGCACCTCGCGGGCGCGCGTCACGAGCGGCAAGCCCTGCAAGCCCGGCACATCGGAATCGCTCATGATGCCCACGTCGATATTCCTGCGCGAGGTCTCCCCTGTCTGCTCGTCGAGCTTGGTCGCCAGCGCTAGGAACTCCTGGGCGCCGAGCGCAAACATCGGCGAGGCCAGCAGCGGCATAAGGCCCTGCGCCGTATCGGCCGGATTGGCGAGCGCACAAACCAGGGCGCGCACCGTCTGCACCTCGGCGGCTTGGGCAAAGACCGAGCCGCCCGCGATGACGCAGTCGAGCCCCTGGTCGCGGAAGGCCTGTGCGTAGACGTCTGCGTTGGTCATGCGGCCCAGCAGCAGCACCATGCCGCCCTGGGGCTGGCCGGCATCGGCAAGCGCGCGGAATCGCCCCGCGATTGCACGGGCCTTGGCCTGTGTGCGCTCCTGCGTACTGCCGCCGGCAACAAAGAGGGCCTGGCGACGCGAGGCGTCTGCCACCAGCGTGTCCTTGCGGCCGTCGCTCGCCTCAAGGTCCAAAAAGCCCTGCATCAGGCCGCCGTCATCGCCGTCGAAGACGCGTGCCACGTAACGCAGTACCTCGTCGTGGCTGCGGAAGTTGCGCACGAGCTTGACGAGCTCGCCGGCGGGGGCGTCAGTCACGGCAGTCGCCTCGGGCGCGGCAGACGAGCCCACCTTGCGCTCCTGGCGACGGAACACCTCGACCTCAGCGCCGCGAAAGCGATAGATCGACTGCTGCGCATCGCCCACGGTACACAGCGCACGCTCCCCCGCGCCGGTCAGGTAACGGATCAGGTCGACCTGCATCTGGTCGGTATCCTGGAACTCGTCGATCATGACCATCTTAAAGCGGCCCTCGTATGCCGCTCGGATGGCTGGGTAATCGCGCAGGGCCTCGTAGGCCATACGCAGCAAGTCGTTGTTGTCGAGGGCAGACTGGCTGGCCTTGAGCGCGCGGTACTCAGCCTCTACAGAGCGGGCCAAGCCCGCCAGCGCATCGAGCGCCGGACCACCGCAGGCAAGCACGATATTGATAAACGCATCGGCGGCCTCGGCCTTGAGCAGTTCGACCTGCTCCTTGGGGAATGCCTTGCTCGCCCGAGGCATGCTGCACGACATCATGAGTCGCGCCGCATCCTCCATGGTTTTGCCGCTCGCCTCAAACGCGTCGATGGCATCGAGTGCCACCTGCGCTTTCTCGGTCGCGGCCTTGCTTGCGCCCAGCGCCGCACGATAGGCATCGGCGAGTGCCGAGGTATCGGCCTGGCCGCGCGCCACGCACACGTCGTCCATACCGCCCGGCAGCTGGCTCGAGAGCTCCAGCAGCTCACGCACCAGGCCCTTGATGGTGGTGCCGGCGCCAAAGAGGCCACCCTCGCCTGCCATGGGATACCAGGCGTAGAGGCTTTTAAGCGAAGCGGCGAGCTCGGGGGCGGCATCGGGCGCCGTCGCTCGGGCCAGCACATGCTCAACAGCCTGATCCATAAGCTCATCGGTATCGGTAAGCACCGTGAACTCGGGATCGATGCCCAGCTCCAACGCATGCGCGCGCAGGATGCGCGAACACATGCCGTGAATGGTCGAGATCCACGCATCGTCGACGGTCAGGGCCTCCTCGTCCATACCCTCTTCGATAAGCGCGCGACGCACGCGGTCGCGAATCTCGGCCGCGGCATCTTTGGTAAAGGTAATGGCGAGCACCTGATCCAGATGCTCGACAAACGGACCGGATTCGGGCGAGAGCGCATAGACGATGCGGCGCGTGAGGGTAAAGGTCTTGCCCGAGCCGGTGACGCCCAGCAGCGTCTGCTCGTCCAGCCCCATCTCCAGTCCGCTGGCCAGGGCCTCGATGGCCTCCGGCTGATCCCCGGTGGGCTTATAGGAGGAAACCAATTTGAACATTTCCTGCTTGCTTTGCTCACTCATCGGAAATTTCTCCTATCACAGCAGCCTTTTCGCTCCTGTTTACATCCTCGTTTAGAAAACAATCCCATTTTATCAAAATGCAGTCCTAGCCGCTTCATTCTCTGTTCATCAGTGGTTCAGTATAACATACAGGCGTAATTTTTACAATAAAACCAAACTCATTGTCGTTATTTGGCAAAGGGTTCTTTCAAGCCGCGGAAAGCCATAATCATATGATCTGCAGATTCCGGCCTTTCTGCAACAGCCTTGCCCGGAACCGCCTCCACAGCCTGCCGTGCCCTTCACTTTCGGGGCTTCTACTTACCGTTCTCTTCCGCATACAGCAGGGACTGTTCCAGCTGCCGGGCAGCCTCAATTTCCCGCAGCCATTCCTCATCCATGCTCTGGCCGAT
>URCS01000079.1 GCA_900546455.1 uncultured Collinsella sp.
CGACCACCGAGATCTACACTCTTTCCCTACACGACGCTCTTCCGATCTGTCCTTGCCGACTTCTTCGATCTCCTTGGCCACCTCGCTGGCCTTCTTGGCGTTCGAGGACTTTTTGCTCGACGACGAGTCCGAATCGTCGTCCAGGCCCAGCACGTCAATCTTGGTCTCGCCGGGCATCACCAGGCCCAGGTCCTCGGTCGCCGCGTCCTTAATGCCCTCCTCTGAGAGCAGCTTGTCGACGCTTTTCTGCAGCTCGTCGTTGTACTGCTGGCGAATCTCGACCTGCTTGGCCAAGATATCGCTCGAGCGTTTGGCAACGTAGAGGTCGCGCACGGGAAAGTACAGGCTCACGAGCACCAGGGCGACGACAATACCGATAAACAGCCCTCGCTGAGGACCGTGGGTAAAGTCGTAAATTGCCTTGACCGCTGCGTTGTCGTTGGCGTAGTGCATAAAGTCCGAGCCGGAAAGACGGCTTGAGGGACGGCGCGGCTTGTCGGACGCCTGGGTCGAAGGGCGCGACGCATGCTTGGAACGCGATGGGCGCACCGGACTATCCGAGGAACTATTTGGCTGAGCATTGGGATGCGAAGTCGCCGGCGAGCTATACCTGGAGCGATCAGCACCAGCATAACCAGACCCGCCAAGCTGTGCGGTACGCGCACGACGAGGCGACGGCTCGCGCGAACCGGCGGAATAATACCTGTTGTCGTAAATCTGATCCATGTGCGCCTTGTGCGGTTGAGGTTTGTTTGCGCTAAGTCCTTTAGTTATAGCACGAGCGCCCGCACCGCCTTCGCCAGCCTTTGCTCGACATAAAAAAGGCGCTGAGCCGTATGGCCCAGCGCCCATAGTTCTTTGCGGCATCCAGCCAAGACGGGGAGGAACCGAGTCAGCCTCCCCCTCGCCAAATTCGCCCGTTTAGCGAATGTTGTAGAACGCGGCCTTACCGGCGTAGCGCGCGCTGCCCTCGAGCTCGTCCTCGATGCGGATGAGCTGGTTGTACTTGGCAATACGGTCGCTGCGGCACGGGGCGCCCGACTTGATCTGGCCGGCGTTAACACCCACGACCAGGTCGGCGATGGTGGAGTCCTCGGTCTCGCCGGAACGGTGACTCACGATGCAAGCGTAGCCGGCCTCCTTGGCGGTCTCGATGGCCTCGAGCGACTCGGTGAGCGTACCGATCTGGTTAACCTTGACCAGGATCGCGTTGGCGGCACCCAGCTCGATGCCCTTCTTGAGGCGCTCGGTGTTGGTGACGAACAGGTCGTCGCCTACGAGCTGCACCTTATTGCCAATGCGGCGGGTGAGCTCAACCCAGCCGTCCCAGTCCTCCTCTGCCATGCCGTCCTCGATGGAGATGATGGGATAGGTGTCGACGAGCTTCTCCCAGTAATCGACCATCTGAGCGCTCGTGTACTCAACGCCCTCGCCCTTGAGCTCGTACATGCCGGTCTCGGCGTTGTAGAACTCGGTCGATGCCGGATCCATGGCGTACATGAAGTCAACGCCGGGCTTAAAGCCAGCCTTCTCGACGGCCTTGGTAATGTACTCGAACGGCTCGGCATTGGTCTTGAGGTTGGGTGCGAAGCCGCCCTCGTCGCCCACGCCGCCGCCAAGGCCGGCCTCGTGCAACACGCCCTTGAGGGTGTGGTAGACCTCGGCGCACCAGCGCAGGCCCTCGGCAAAGCTCGGGGCGCCCACCGGCATAATCATGAACTCCTGGAAGTCAACGTTGTTGTCGGCATGCACGCCGCCGTTGAGGATGTTCATCATGGGCGTGGGCAGCAGGTGGGCGTTGACGCCACCCAGGTACTGATACAGCGACAGGCCTGCCGACTCGGCAGCGGCGCGGGCAACGGCCAGCGACACGCCCAGGATGGCGTTGGCACCGAGCTTGGTCTTGTTGGGCGTACCGTCCGCGGCAATCAGCGCGGCATCGACGGCGCGCTGGTCGAAGGCGTCGAGGCCCACGACGGCGTTAGCGCACTCGTTGTTGACGTGCTCGACGGCCTGCGAAACGCCCTTGCCCAGATAGCGGCCCTTGTCGCCGTCGCGCAGCTCGCAGGCTTCGAAAGCGCCGGTCGAAGCGCCCGAAGGCACCATCGCGCGACCGAAGCTGCCGTCCTCGAGCACGACCTCGACCTCGACGGTGGGGTTGCCGCGGCTGTCGAGTACCTCGCGACCGTAGACATCCAAAATATCGCTCATGTTGTCTCCCTCTCACTTGGAAACGTAGTGGATGCAAGCGACCGGCTGACCGTGCACCATCGGTGCGTCTCCGTAAGTTAGCCATGTCGCACTTTTTGCATTATGCCCTAAGTTAGCCGAGGGATACACTTGATTTTCGAAAAATTTAGCGGGAACGATGAGGCGTGTCAGCCCGTCGTTCCCGCAGTCTTACTCCCCTGCCTTTGCTGCGTCCCACAGGTCGTTGAGGCCGTGGGTCGAAAGCTCGGCAAGATCCACGTGAGCATCGGCCGCCATCTGCTCCATCGCGGCCCAGCGGCGGCGAAACTTTGCCGTGCTCGCGCGCAGAGCGCTCTCGGCGTCGATTCCCTCCTTGCGCGCAACGTTGACCAGGGCAAAGAGCAGGTCGCCAAACTCCATCTCGCGCTCGGGCGAGCCGGGAGCCTCGGCCTCAAACTCGGCACGCTCCTCGGCAACCTCGTCCCACACGTCCTGGACCGTCTCCCACTCAAAGCCCACGGCAGCTGCCTTGCGCGACACCTTCTGAGCCTGCATCAGCGCCGGCAGGTGCGTGGGCACGCCGTCGAGCAGGCCCTCGGGCGCAGCCTCGCCCGCTGCCACGGCCTTGTCCTTGGCGGCCTTCTCGGCAAGCTTGACCTCGTCCCAAATCTTGAGCACCTCGTCGGAGTTATCGGCATCCGCATCGCCAAACACATGCGGGTGGCGGCGGATGAGCTTGGCGTCGATATCGCGTGCCACATCGGCCAGCGTAAACTCACCGGCATCCGCCGCAATCTGCGCATGCAGTACGACCTGCATGAGCACGTCGCCGAGCTCCTCGCGCAGATGCGCCGCGTCGTCCGCCTCGATGCAATCGAGTGCCTCGTAGGCTTCCTCGATCATGTTCTTGCCGATGCTCTGATGCGTCTGCTCGCGATCCCACGGGCAGCCATCGGGCTGACGCAGACGCCAGATGGTCTGCACCAGATGCTGCAGCTCGGCCGACGCGTCGACCAGCGTGGACAGGTCGCGCGAACCCTCGGCATTTTGCTGAGCCATGTGCTGCGCCATGGTTATTCCTCCTCCAGGATCACGTGACGGAACGCGCCGCCCTCGTAGATGCCGTAGCTGTGCGTACCGTCCTTGGGAATGCTCACGCTGCCGGGGTTGAAGAGCCACAGGCCCGGGTGCGCCTCGCTTGCCTCGTTAACCTTGATGTGCGTGTGGCCGTAGACGAGCGCGGACCCCTCGGGCAGCGCGGGCGCGTGGTCGATGCTGTTGTGCATGCCGGCGCCAAAGACGTGGCCGTGCGTCAGGAACAGCTCGCGACCGGTCTCGTCGAACAGCGTGGCGTAGTCCGCCATGACGGGAAAGTCGAGCACCATCTGGTCGACCTCGGCGTCACAGTTGCCGCGCACCGCGATGATGCGGTCGGCCAGGGCGTTGAGCAGCGGAATCACACGCTTGGGGGCGTAGTCGCGCGGCAGGTCGTTGCGCGGGCCGTGGTAGAGCAGGTCGCCCAGCAGCACGATGCGGTCGGGCTGCTCGGACTCGATGGCGGCGACCAGGCGTTCGGTCCAATATGCCGAGCCGTGAATGTCGGAAGCGATGAGGTATTTCATGGTGGTCCTTTCGGGTGGGGTTGATGGGGCTGGGCGTGGCGTGCCACCGGCCGCGTTACTCAAATCGCAGCGCCGCGGCTTGTGCCGTATGCATCACGCGCTGGAGCGGTACGTTATGCTCGCGGGCGAGACGGGCGCAGTCCTCGTACTCGGGCGCTGCACGCTCGCTGCCGTCGGGCAGAGTCGCCACCTTAACGGATACCTCGCCCCAAGGCGTCGCCACCTGCTCAAAGCGGCGCGGCAAGCAGACGCGCTCCATAACCTGGCGGCGGATGCCGTTGGTCGTGGTTTCCAAAAAGATGATCATCTGCAGACGGTCAATGTCCTCGCGGGCGCAGATTACCTGCAGCTGCCAGCCGGGGCGACCTTTCTTGCAGTAGAGAGGCAGCCAGTGCACTTCGCGGGCGCCCGCCTCGCGCAAGCGGTCGGCGGCATAGGCGAGTACCTCGGGCGACGCATCGTCGATGTCGCACTCTAGCTTGACGATGGTCTCGGGCGCATCGGTCTCGCGGGACAGCGGAGATTTGCTATCGCATGGCATACGGTCCGGCTCCTTTCCGCACGGGCTCGTTTTATTCACCCAAACGCTAACACATCGGGCTTGGCACAGACGCGACTTTCGTCCGTCGCCGCCCTCGCCCCAATCCAAACATGTACGTCAGCCTCCAAACATGTCATTTTTTGTCGGTTTTGGAGGCTGATGTACATGTTTTGAGAGCAAGCGAGGCCGCGCCGCGCAGCCTTTCCGATCGATTTCGGCACCCCGCGCGTACGACGCGCCGAGGCTGCGCCATTACAATGGAGCAGATTCGCCGAATGCAAAGGAGCCGCCATGCCCGCTTGCCCGCTGGTCGATTGCCATACCCACACCTCGTTTTCGGACGGGCACGCCTCGTTTGAGGACAACGTTCGCGCCGCTGCTGCGGCCGGGTGCTGCGTCATGGTCTCGACTGACCATCTCACCCTGCCCGCCAGCATGGACGCCAACTGCGAAGTGCAGGTTGTCGAGGGAGACTTGCCGGCACATCGTCTGGCCTTTGAGGACGCCCGCAAGCTTGCCGCGCAGATTGCGCCGGAGCTTGAGCTTATCTATGGCTTTGAATGCGATTGGTACGAGGGCTGCGAGCCTTTGGTTGAGCGCTGGTCCCAGGGCGCCGTCGTGCGTCTGGGCAGTGTGCATTGGATTGGCAACCCGGGCGATATTGCGGCAGGCGCTGCGGGCACGGCAGGGACAGAGGGTGTCGCACGCCCCGATACACCCGATTCCCTTTGCGGTTGGATCGACGACGACACCAACCTGCACGTTTGGGAAAACCTGGGCGTGCGCGGCATGTGGGAGCGCTATGTCGACGACTGGTGCCGTGCTTGCGAAAGCTCGCTCAACTTTGATGTAATGGCCCACCCCGACCTGGTCATGCGCTTTTCGAAGGAAGGGTTTGCGCCCGACTTTGACCCCGCGCCGTTTTGGCAGCAGATGGCCGAGTGCGCCCACGACACGGGCCGCCGCGTTGAGGTCTCGACGGCCGCACCGCGCAAGGGCCTCGACGACTATTACCCCTCGACGGGGCTGTTGCGTTGCTTCGCCCACGCCGAGGTACCCATCACCTTTGGCTCGGACGCGCACCGCGCCCGCGACATCTGCTGGAACATCCGCGAGGCTCAGGCCCACGCTTACGATTGCGGCTATCGAACCTTCGATATCCCCCACCCCACCGGCGAATGGGAATCCACGCCCCTCGCCTAGCCATCCCTTCATAAGTTGCGGTGAAATAGGGATTGTTTTGCCTGATGAAGCACTTAAACAGTCCCTATTTCACCGCAACTTCCATGACTCCGTTACACCAACAAAGACTGTCCCAAACGACTAGTCGTTTAAGAACGTCCCCAATGACTAGTGGCGGCGGGCGTTGAGTTCGCCGGCCAGTTCGTCGAGGGTGATGCCGTAGCGCTCGAGCGTCACGAGTAGGTGGTAGATCAGGTCGCCGGCCTCGTAACGGATGTGATCGTGATCGTTATCCTTGCAGGCCATGATCACCTCGCTCGCCTCCTCGGCAAGCTTCTTGAGTAGCTCGTCCTCGACTTCGGTCAGCAGACGCGCGGTATAGCTCTCCTGCGGCGATGTATCACGACGACCGTGAATCACCTCGGCCAGACCTGTCAGCGTCTCGCCGATGTTTCCCGGCTGTACGTTAGCTGTTCTGGCTCCCATGGTTATTTCCTCTCGTTACTGCAGCGTAAAGTAAGTACCGGTCTCATCGAACCGAAGCTTTGCGCCCTTTTTCTCAAAGAACTCAACGATGACGGCATGGGCCTCGTCGAGCCTTTCCTTCTCGGCCTCGAGCCAAAACGACTGCGCCCCGCAGGCATCGGTCAGGTGCACGCGGCATGGCACGCCCGCGCGGAGGAGCTCGGTGTTGCAGTCGGCGACCTCGAACGGCGTCACGACTTTCATCGCACTCCCCCTTCCACGCGCTTAAAGAAGCAGGTACGGTTGCCGGTATGGCAGGCCGGACCCGGCGAGTCCACCTTGACCAGCAGCGTATCGCTATCGCAGTCGGTCCAGAGTTCCTTAACCTCCTGCATATTGCCACTCGTCGCGCCCTTGTTCCAGAGCTCCTGGCGGCTGCGGCTCCAAAACCACGTGGTGCCGGTCTTGAGCGTCAGCCCCACCGATTCCTCGTTCATCCAAGCAACCATAAGCACCTCACCAGTGTCATATTGCTGAACCACACAAGGAATCAATCCTTTGGCGTCGTATTTAAGATCCACTGGAGTAGTAATTTCTCTCATTTCAATTCCCCAATTTAAACATCGCCGGTCGGCGAGGGTTGTCCAGGTGCCCGAGATTCCGAGCGACAAGCCCGACGACGCGTACTTAAGTACGCGAGGAGGGTTGGAGCCGGAAGGTCGGGTGCCTGGGCAAGCCGCAGCATTAGAAGTCCAGCCTCACAGGAATACCTTGAGAGGCCATATACTCTTTGACTTCGCGAATGCTGAAGGTTCCAAAGTGAAAGACGCTCGCCGCCAGCACGGCATCGGCCTCGCCCTCAATCACACCCTCGGCAAAATGCTCGAGCGTACCCACGCCGCCGCTCGCAATCACCGGGATCGGCACCGCGCGCGCCACGGCACGGGTGAGTGCCAGGTCGAAGCCAGCCTTGGTGCCGTCGCGATCCATGCTGGTGAGCAAAATCTCACCGGCGCCGCGACGAGCCGCCTCCTCGGCCCACGCCACCGCATCGATACCTGTGGCGTTGCGACCGCCCGCCGTGAAGACCTCCCACTTGTCGGCTCCGGATGCGCCGGGTAAGCCGACGCGTTTGGCATCAATCGCCACGACCACGGCCTGACTGCCAAACGCCGCGGCAGCTTGGCTAATCAGCGACGGGTCGCGCACGGCGGCAGAGTTAAGCGACACCTTGTCGGCACCGGCCGCAACCATGGTGCGCATGCCCGCCAGGTCGCGAAAGCCGCCGCCCACGGTATAGGGAATGGCCAGCTCCTCGGCCGCGTGCGCCGCCATCTCGATAGTCGTCGTACGGTTGTCGCTCGTGGCGGTAATGTCCAAAAAGACGACCTCGTCCGCACCCTCGCGGTCGTAGGCGCGGGCCAGCTCCACCGGGTCGCCCGCATCGCGCAGGTTAACGAAGTTAACGCCCTTAACCACACGGCCGTCTTTAACATCCATACACGGTATTACACGCTTCGTAAGCATTGATTTCCTTTCTGAAGTGACAGACCGAAACGAGTCAACGTAGGTGTTCGCATTGCCCGATGGGTAGGCGAGAGCACTCGGCGCTTCAAATTTAATTAATTAAGAAAATTGAACGACGGAACGCAGTGCATAGCGAGCAAGGCGAGCGGTAGCGGAGTGGGTGACTCGAATACCCATCGGGCAACGCGAACACCGAACGGATGGGCCTTACCCGCAGAGCTTCGCGGCCTCTTCGACGTTCAGCGAGCCTTCATACACCGCGCGACCTGCGATTACCCCTTCGATAGAATCGGCAACGGAAGCCAGATTCCTCACGTCTT
>URCS01000080.1 GCA_900546455.1 uncultured Collinsella sp.
GAGCACTTGGTCTGGCACCGGTGGGCGCAGATGGTGCCGGTGATGAACGGCAGGGCGTTGCGCTCGATGATGATGTTGAGTGCGTCCTCGTAGCGGCCCTCGTCAACAGCCGCCAGATAGGCGGGAATGTCCTGCTGGATGGGGCAGCTCGTGCGGCACGGCGTGGTAAAGCAGTCGGAAAGCGGGCTCTTGCCGGCGACCTTGCGGTCGGGCAGCGGGCGCAGCGGCTTCTTGTAGAGCGGGTTGGTGAGCGAGTCGGTCTGGATCGCAGTCACGGCCTCGAGCGAAATGCCCTCAAACGGCTTGCCGTCCAGGTCGGTAAACTCACCGGCCATCTGGCTAAAGCGCTCGTAGCCACCGGGCTTGAGCACATCGGTCGCCAGGGTAACGGGCCAAATACCGGCGTCATACAGGGCGCGGATGTTGTAGACCGTGGCACCGCCGGAGTAGCTGATGCGCAGTTTGCCATCGAACTGCTCGGTAATGCGGCGGGCGGCCTCGATGGTCAGCGAGAACAGCGAACGGCCGGACATGTACATCTCGGTGGAGGGCAGCTCGTTTCTCGTCACGTCGACGGGGAACGTGTTGGTCAGCTTGACGCCGAACTCCAGGCCGCGCTCGGCGCACAGGGCAATCAGGCGCTCGAACATGGGCACGGCATCGGCCCACTGCAGGTCCTCGCGGAAGTGCGTGTCATCGAAGACGATGTAGTCAAAGCCCAGCTCGTTGAGGCGCTGACGTGCAAACTCATAGCCCAGCAGCGTGGGGTTGCACTTGATGTAGGTATTGAGGCCCTTCTCGGTGATGAGGTAGGTCGCGATGCGCTCGATCTCCGCCGGCGGGCAGCCGTGCAGGGTGGACTCGGTGATGGAGTTGGAGACGCGTGCCGGGATGGACTCGACAAACGCGGCGTCGACATGCTCAAACTTGTCCAGGTTGGCAAGCGCCCATGCGCGGCACTCATTCCAAACCTCGGAGCCGCTGGCGTCCTTCATGCCCTCAATGTACGCATCGACCTTGGGGCTCTTGATGCCCTCGAGGTCATAACCCACGGACATGTTGAAGACAAAACCATCCGGGCTACCCAGGCCGTACTCGCGAGCGATGAGGTGGCATGCGAACCATGCCTTCACGTACTCGGCAAAGGCCTGCGGAACCTCGAGCTCGGTCGACCACTCGCAGTTGTAGCACTCGTCCTGCGCCACAATGCAGGGCTTGTTCACACACTTGGAGAGCTCCTCGCCGTCCATAACCTGAACGGTCTTGAGCTCAAAGAAGCGGGAACCGGCCACGTAGGATGCCACGATGTTCTGGGCAAGCTGCGTGTTGGGGCCGGCGGCCGGGCCAAACGGAGTCTCGATGCGCTCGTCAAAAATGGGAAGCGCGCCCTCCTGGTTGGTCGTGACCATCTTACGCACGCCAAAGATGGCGTCCTGGGACTTGTGCTCCTCGATGATCCAGTTCATCAGCTGCGAAAACGGGATCGGCCTCATGATGTCGCTCATAATGAGCTCCTCTCTGTAACGCCCGGCGAGACCGCGCGGCGGGCGCAAATACGGTGTAGCGCTAGCACAGCGCCGGCGACCCCGCGGAGGCCGCCTATACGTGCGTCGGATGCGGCGAAACATCCGACGCGCGCGAATCTACTTGTGAATTAGTAGGTGCGATCGTTAAGCGTGCTCCAGAGCTTCTTGGACTCGGCCATGGTCCACGCGTTGATCTTGTCCTCATCAATGCCAACGAACTCGCGATCCTTGTACAGGACGCGGCCGTTGATGATGGTGGTGCGGCAGTTTTTGCCCATCATGCCAAAGAGCATGTGGCCGTCGATGTTCTCCTCGCTCAACGGCGTAAAAGGCTTGTAGTCCATAACGATGACGTCGGCGGCAGCGCCGGCCTCGAGCACACCAAGCTTGCGATCGAAGTACTTGCTCGCCATCTTGGCATTGTTCTCGAACAGCATGGTCATGGCCTCGCACCAGCCCACGTTGGGCATAGCGGCGTTGTGGCGCTGAATGATCAGGAAGACCTTGAGGCTCTCGAGCATATCGTGAGTGTAGGCGTCGGTGCCCATGCACACGGGAATGCCGCGGCGGAAGAACTCGAGCACGGGGGCACAGCCCACGGCGTTGCCCATATTGGATTCGGGGTTGTTGACGAGCCAGGTGCCGGACTCCTTGACGATGTCCATCTCGGCAGGTGTCACGTGGATGCAGTGGCCGAGCATGGTGTCGGGACCCAGCAGGTTGTGCTGCAGCAGGCGCTCGACGGGGCTGATGCCGCCGCGGTTGAGGCGGGAGTCCCACACGTCATTCATGCCCTCGCACACATGGATGTGGAAACCGGTCAGGCCGTTGTTGGCCTCGGCCATCTTGTCCATGGTCTCGTCCGAAAGCGTAAAGGTGGCGTGACCGCCAAACATGGCGGCGATCATGTGGTTGTCGTTATCGCGACGCTCCTTGGCGGCCCACTGGGCAAACTCGGCGTTCTCGGCAATGGCCTGGTCGCATTTTTCCTGACCGCGGCGGTCGGAGACCTCGTAGCACAGGCACGAACGCATGCCCAGCTCCTGAGCGGCGTCCTTAATGGTAAAGAGGCTGCCCGGAATCTCGCAGAAGCTCGCATGGTGATCGAAGATCGTGGTGACGCCGTCGCGGATGGAATCCAGAATCGTGGCATAGGCGCTGGCCTTGGTGCCGTCGAGCGTCAGGTTGTCGTCGATCTTCCACCACTGCTGCTCAAGATTCTCCAGGAAGTTGGTGGGGTTGCAGCCCTTAATGGCAAGGCCGCGGGCCAGACCCGAGTAGATGTGGGTGTGGCAGTTGATAAGTCCGGGCATGATGAGGTTGCCCTGGGCGTCGACGTACTCGGCATCCGGGTACTTGGCCTTGAGCTCGCGCTCGGGGCCCACTTCGACGATCGTATCTCCGTCAATGGCGACCGCACCGTTGGGAATGAACGGAGTCTGAGCGTTGCGGGTAAAGACGGAACCGTTAGCGACCAGAAGCATAAATGCTCCCTTCAACATCAGGGGCGGGGTTTGACACCTCTGACATGGCGGAAGTGCGAAGCGCCGGCCTACACCGGAAACGGGCCCTCTCCCGTCAACGCTTCACCAAAGGGACGAGCCCTTTGAAGTGCGGCTTGGCGCCGCATGGCGCCGGCGGACGAGGCGATGCGTCCGCCGGCGAATAGCACCGAATTGGTTACTTCTTGCTCTCGGGCAGGACCAGATTCACAGCGGCATCCTTGGCGGCATCGATGTGCTGAGCCACGACCGGCGTCTGCGGAAGGATCAGGTTGAGCACGATGGCCATGATGGCGGTGGGGGTTACGGCGTTGGAGCCGATGACGGTGGACACCCAGGTGGGCATGCCCTCGCCGGCAAGGCAACCGCTGGCCATCCAGATACCCAAGCCAAAGACAACGGAGGTGCCGACGATGGTGGTGGTGCGCTGCGTGAGGCCCTCGCGGGTGAACATGCGCACACCGTTCATGGTGATGGTGCCAAAGACGCCGACGGTCGCGCCGCCGATAACAGGCTGCGGGATGGCGGAGAGCACGGCAGAGAGCTGCGGGAACAGACCGGCGATGGCAAAGACGGCCGCGATGATCACAAAGACCCACTTGTTGACGACCTTGTTGGAGCAGATGATGCCCACGTTCTGGCCAAGGGCGCTGGTGGGAAGACCGCCCAGCAGGCCGCCGACCATAGAAGTGAGGCCCTGGGACACGATAGCGCCGGAGAGCTCGCGCTCGGTGGGCATACGGTCGATGGAGCCCAGGCAGGCGGCGGAGACGTCACCGATAACCTGGATGGCAACCATGGGGAACACGACGGCGAGGGTAATGCAGACCTCGGGATCAAACTCGAGCGCGTAGGGCATGAGCTTGGGAAGAGCGAAGACCTGAGCGGTGGCGACGCTGGAGAAGTCGATCATGCCAAAGGGGATCGAAACGATCATGCCAACGATCATACCAAAGAACACGGATCCCAGCTTGAGCGTGCCCTTGCCAAAGTTGGCGAGCGCGAAGACGACGGCGAAGGTGATAAGAGCGACGCACCATGCCTGCGGGGTGCCCCACAACGGCGTGCCCATGCCACCGGCCATGTATTTGACGGCCGTGGGATAGAGAGAGACGCCAATGGAGAAGATGACCGTGCCGGTCACGACGGGCGGGAACAGCCACTTAATCTTGCTGTAGGCCAGACCAAAGAGGACCGCGACGGCACCGCCAACGATCTCGCCGCCCAGCAGCGCGCCAAAACTAAAGCCCGAGGCGCCCATGGCCTGAAGGGCCGGCAGGAACGCGAACGAAACGCCCATGACGATGGGCAGGCCGCCGCCAATGCGACGGAAGGGAGCGAAGGCCTGAAGGGCCGTGTCGATCGCCGAAAGAATGAGTGCAACCTGAATGATGTCGGTGCTCTGCTGGCTATTAAAGCCGTAGACGCCGGCCATGATGACCGCCGGGGTAATGATGCCGGCAAACGATGCCAGTACATGCTGAAGGGCACACGGGATCATTTCCTTAACGGGCGGCATGCCTTCGCGAGTGAACAGGGCTTCAGTGCCGTTCGTAACCGTCTCCTGGGTCATTTGACCACCAATCCTCGAAATAGTTGTTTTCGCATCTAACGCTCTATTGTGACGCAGTGCGGGGTTGAGGTTGTGCCTTCGTTGCATATCGTATTAAAGATGATTCTCATTCTCAATAATAATTTTTTGTTATCAGACTATTCTTCAGCTGAGCTAATGCATTTCCGCAGGTCAGGAAAGTGTCTGGTCAAAATGACATCTAACTTTTCTTTTGGTCGACCGTTTACCGCTAAATTCCTACCGTTCGTCTGTATTACGCAATGTACCTGCGGATATACGAGTCAATAGACACCGTGTTACCATGAGAAAAAATTGTTATGAACATTTCCGATTTCACCCAAAGGAGTTGCCCGTGAACGAGACCGTACGCCGCTTTTTGCCGATGGTCGATTTCCTGGAGCAGGTACTCGGTAAGAACAGCGAAATCGTCCTGCACGATTTCTCGGATCCCGACCACGCCATCGTCGATATTCGCAACGGCATCGTGAGCGGCCGTAAGGTCGGCGGTCCCGCCACCGATCTGGCACTCAAGATCATGCACGATGGTAAATATCGCGATCTGCCGTTCATTACGGGCTACGAAGGCCGCGGTGCCGGTGGCAAGACGCTGGAGTCGGCGACGTACTTCATTCGCGAGGACGGCGAGATCGTCGGCATGCTCTGCGTCAACACCGATCTTTCGGCCTTGCGCAACATCAGTGCCATGGCCCAGCAGCTTATGGCCTGCTTTGACGCCGCTCCCGCACGCACCGAGCCCTCCCCCATCGAGGTCGAAAGCCTTTCGGAGTCCACGCAGGAGCTCATCGACCGCAGTATTTCCGAGCTGCTGAGCGCTCGCGGGCTGGATGTGACGTCGCTTGGTCAAAGCGACCGCGTGGACGTCATTCGCCACCTCAACGGCAACGGAGTGTTCATGCTCAAGGGCGCCGTAGCCTGCGCCGCCACCGCGCTGGGCATCTCGGAGCCCAGCGTCTACCGCTACCTGCAAAAAGTCCGCAAGGAAGGCTAACCCGCTGACTCCTTGGGGACGGAGGAAAACGGATCATTTTTGTCGCATCGCTTGACAAAAGACCCTGCAGTTCACACGCACTGCAGGGTCTTTTTGCATGTTATGTTTAGTTGTTGCCAACGCCTTAGAGAGCGGCGACGACCTCGATCTCGACCAGACCGCCGGCCGGAAGGGCGGCAACCTGGAAAGCGCTGCGCGCGGGGAACGGAGCCTCGAACTTGGAGGCGTAGATCTCGTTCACGGCAGCGAAGTCGGCAATGTCGGCCAGATAGACCGTGGTCTTAACGACATCGGCAAAGGTGGCGCCGGCAGCGGTCAGCAGGGCCTCAACGTTAGCAAGGGACTGCTTAGCCTGGGCCTCGACGCCCTCGGGCATCTTGCCGGTTGCGGGGTCGATGCCCAGCTGGCCGGACAGGAACACCATGTTGCCGGTCTGGATGCCGGGGGAATACGGGCCGATGGCTGCAGGTGCGTTATCGGAAGACACGACGGTCTTGCTCATGTTTTTCTCCTTACGATCAGATAGAGAGCGTGAGCGCGGCGTTCACACCGGGAGGCACAATTCGGTCTGAACACCGCGCTTGATTTGGGATAGTACTCAAGGTTTCCGCGCGATGCAAGATTATTATCACGTTGCGAGAATATTTTATCGCCCAACGGTGCCTGTCGGCCGCTGAACGGCACGACCGGACAGTGAAGCTCAAAATGATCCGTTTTCCTCCGCCACCTATGGATCACCTAATCCGATGGGAACGAAGGGAAACGGATCATTTTTGCTGCAAGGGCTGCTGAAGACTTTATCCTGCTTGGAGCACGGGCGTCGCCCGCCGCGACGGCACCACTATACTTTTGAGTATCTGAGCATTTTGAAAGGCAGGATATGACCGCAACCGCCAGTAGAACCACCAACCGCAGACCCGAGCTCTTGGCACCCGCCGGAGGCCCGGAGCCCTTTGCCGCCGCGCTTGCTGCCGGGGCAGACGCCATCTACTGCGGCATGGGCAGCTTCAACGCCCGTCGCAAGGCCACCAACTTTACCGACGAGGCCTTTGAGCAAGCCTGCCGAGCCGCACATCTAGCCGGGTCGCGCGTCTACGTCACGGTCAACATCGTCATCAAGCAGTCCGAGATGGGCGATGCGCTGCAACTCATCCATCGCTGCTCCACGCTGGGCGCCGATGCCTTCATCATCCAGGACTGGGGCCTGTTCTTTGAGGTCAAGCGCACGATGCCCGGCATCGAGACGCACATCTCAACCCAAGCAAACATCCACGACGACCGCGGAACCCTTTGGTGCCGCGAGCAGGGCGCCGACCGTGTGACCCTCTCGCGCGAGCTTTCCATCGACGAGATTGCCGCCATTCATGATGCCGCGCCCGATGTGGACCTTGAGGTCTTTAGCCATGGTGCCATCTGCTTTTGCTACTCGGGCCTGTGCCTGCTTTCGAGCTTTGCCATGGCGGGACGATCGGCCAACCGTGGCATGTGCGCCCAGCCCTGCCGCCTGCCCTACGAACTGATCGACGAAAACGGTCGCGCGCTCTCCCCCGCCGGCCGCGAGCGTGCGCTATGCCCGCGTGACACCAACACTTCACAGCTTGTTCGCCGTCTGTATGACGCCGGCGCCGCGTCGCTCAAGCTCGAGGGCCGCATGAAGGCGCCCGATTACGTGTACTCCATCGTTGATGTGTATCGTCACGAAATTGACGACATGCTATCCGGAGCCACCGTTGCCAAGGACGAGGAAGCCGCCCGCCAGCGCCAGCTCAAGCGCTGCTTCAACCGCGACTTTACGCACGCCTATCAGGACGGCACCTCGGGCGACGAAATGATGAGCTATGAGCGTTCCAACAATCGCGGCCAGATCGTGGGCACGGTGCTGGGCAGCCGTCTGGCCAACCGCGATGTGCGCGGCCTCAAGCCCGACGACCGCCGTCGCCGCGCCGCCATCGCCCGCATTGAGCTGTTTGAGCCCGTGGGCAAGGGCGACCTGCTGGAGCTTCGCCACGATAACGAGTTTGACCAGTTCCTGACCACTATTGCCGCCGATGATGCCGCCGCCGGCGATGTTATCGAGTGCCGCGTGCCCCGCAGCATGCCCGAGGGCTGCCGCGTCCGCGTGATTCGCAGTCA
>URCS01000081.1 GCA_900546455.1 uncultured Collinsella sp.
CAGCCACAAACCCGCCCTCGCCCAGCTCAACGCCACCGTCCCAGGTAGCGGCACCGCCCACGGTAAGCGGATCGCCGCCGGCGCGCATCACGGCCTCCTTCTGGTCCAGGATGCCACACGCCTCCACGATGGCATCGATCACCGTCTCGGGGCGAATGGCGCACCCGGGCGCGTACACGTCCACGGGAATCGCGCGGTCCACGCCGCCGATCACGTTGTAGGCATCGCGGAACACGCCGCCCGAACACGCGCAAATGCCGCACGCCACCACGCACTTGGGCTCGAGCATCTGGTTGTAGATCTGGCGCACGACGGGCAGGTTCTGGGCATTGACCGACCCCGTCACCAAAAAGATATCCGCATGCTTGGGGTTGCCGGTGTTGACCACGCCAAAGCGCTCCGCATCGAACAGCGGCGTGAGCGAGGCCAGCACCTCGATATCGCATCCGTTGCAGCTCGAACCGTCGTAATGAATAACCCACGGCGAGCGCGACATTTTATGATCCATGGATGCCGCCTCCTAAATAAATACGTCGACGAGGATGGGCATAAGGTTGAGCAGGCCAAACACCAGCGCCACGCCCCATCCGAGCCTAAAGCAGCTGCGCCAGGTGCTGCGTGCGAAGGTGTTGTCGATCAGCACCTCGACAAAATACGTCGCGGCCATCACGACCAGTGCGACCACCCAGCTCACCGGGTTGTCCCAGACGAAGAACATGCCCACCCACATCAAAAACAGCACGGTCTCGCACCAGTGCATAAGGGTCATCTTGGCCAGCGTGCCGCCGCTCATCTCGGTGGCGACGCCCTGGACGATCTCCTGATGCGCGTGATGCGAGTACGAAAGGTCAAACGGCGACTTGCGCAGCTTGATGGTAAGCACCGCGAGCAGCGCCAGGAAAATGGGCGCACTGTACACGATGATGGGGGCCGACTGCCCCGTCACAGCGATGGAATCAAAGCTGTCGGTGGCAAGATACAGACCCACGCTCATCAGCAGAACGGCGGGCTCGTAACTCATGACCTGCAGCAGCTCACGATCGGCGCCAACCTGGGCAAACGGGCTTTGCGTCGAGGCGGACGCCAGCACCACAAAGATCGCGGCGAGCGTCACCATAAAGGCGCACAGTAGCGTGTTAGAGCCCGACACAAAGATGCCGCCGCCCACGACGGTAAAGATGAGCGCGCACGCCATATAGGTATCGTCCATGGTGTTTACGCTGGCAGGGGCTTTGCGCAGCAGCTTGGCAACGTCGTAGAAAGGCTGGAGCAGGCGCGGGCCCACGCGGCCCTGCATACGGGCCGAAAGTTTGCGGTCAACGCCGTCGATCAGGCCACCAACCAAAGGCGCCAGCAGGGCAAACACCAAGGTACCAATAAAGATGCCCACGACACCCGAACCTTCGAAATACTTGCCGCGCAGCACCGAGGGCGCGCTCATGGCAAGCCTCTCGGGCCCAATCCATGCGCAGCACAGCAGCGCAAACAAGATAATGCTGCAGCACACAACGCTACCCACGGGGCTAATACGCTTCTCACCAAGGGCGTCCTCCGAGTACCAATTGCGCTTTTCGGCCTTCACCTCGTGTCCCATCGAGCCGCGGAAGTGGCGATATTTGTCGGTTCCCACACCCGAAAGGTACACGTTGACGTGCGGCTTATTGCTCACGCGGAACGACGTCAGCAGCACCACGGCGATAAAAGCCACGATAACCACCATCAGATACATGGCGTCCTTGCCGATAACGTACGGCACGCGGCCAAACACCATGGCCAAGTAAGGCGACACCAGACCGCTCGAGATAACCGGGAACGCCACGCAGCACAGAATCAGCAGCGCGGCGATGGTGTTGAGGGCCATCCATTCGGTCTTATGGACATTGACCTCAACGTTTTGAGCCGTGGGGTCGACGCCCGAAAGCTTGGCAAGCCACTTGCCCCAGAAGAAGAACGTCGCGGCCGAGCCAAAGGCCAGCACCATGATCATGAGCACGTTGCCGGTCTGCGCAAACGCCACCAGGGCGCCCCACTTGGACACGAGCATGCCAAACGGCGCCACGAACATACCCATGATGCCCAGCATCATCAGGCGCGTCAGGTGCGGCATACGGCTGAACATGCCGTCCATGTCCTCGATATTGCGGCTGCCGATATGGTGCTCGGCGGTGCCTACGCACAGGAACAGCAGCGACTTAGCCACCGTGTGGAACAAGATCAGGAAGATGGCCGCCCATACGGCCTCGGGCGCGCCGACACCCAGGCAGGCACTGATGAGACCCAAGTTGGAAATGGTGGAGAACGCGAGCACGCGCTTGGCATTGCTCTGCGAGATGGCCATGAGGGCCGCGAGCAAAAACGTGATGGCGCCCACACTCGTGACCATAAAGCCGGTCACAGGATAGATGGCATAGAGCGGGCTCAGCTTGACCATCAGGAACACGCCGGCTTTGACCATGGTTGACGAGTGCAGCAGGGCGCTCGTGGGCGTGGGGGCAACCATGGCACCAAGCAGCCAAGTGTGGAACGGCATCTGTGCGGCCTTGGTGAGTGCGGCGAGCGACAGAAGGATGACCGGCATCACCAGCAGCGCGGATTGCGCGGTTCTGGCACCGGAAAGCTCGATCATGCCCGAGATGGTCAGCGGCATGCCGTTAACGTGCAGGTACATGAGTCCGGCCAAAAACGCGATGCCGCCCAGCATGTTGAGGATGATCTGGGTAAAGGCGTTTTTGATGGCTTCGGGCGTGCGCGTGTAGCCAATCATGAGGAACGAGCACACGGTGGTGATTTCCCAGCCGCAGAACAGCCACTCCAGGTTGTCGCTCGTCACGATGACGAACATGGCCGAGAGGAACAGGAACATAAGCGCCAGGAACTGCGGGCGACGGTCGGGCGCGGTCTGCCCGCGCAGCGCGGCCTCGTGCTCGTCATGGGCCTGGAAGTCCTTCATGTAGCCCAGGGCGTACACGCAGATGAGGCTGCCGACAATGCCGACGGCAAGCACCATGATCACGCTCATGTAATCCAGGTAGAGCGGCGTGGCGGTGACGGCCTCTGCCGCAGGCAGCGTCATGGCCGCAAAGGCGACCGAGCCCACCAGCTGCACCACGCCAAGCGCTGTGGTGGGCGTGCTCTTATATTTGCGCGCGTTGTACAGGATGACGGCGCACAGGATGACGTCGATGACGGAGCTGATGATGGAGAGCACATGCGAGGTGCCGGGGGCAACCTCAAAGCTCTGCGGACCCGTGCCAAAAAACATGACGGCGACTACAACTGTCACCGCCATAATAATGCCGGAACCTATGAGCCCCACCGCATCGCGGGCGCGGTCACCGCGCGCGAGCAACATGCCCAGCGCCGGTACCAGCGGAAACAGGGTAAGGAAATACAGTAGCGTCATACCATCACTCCCCCATGCAAAAACGCTGCAATTGTTTAACGTTATAGCTCAGTTGAGGAGCAACGGCGGCAGGTTTTCGGTCAACTGGGGAGTTTTAGGCGTACAGGGTAAGGAGTCTGTCCGCACTGGAGTAGAAGGTGACGTTTCCTTACCGCAGCGACGGGCGCGCGGGCCACTGTGTGCGGTTTATTGGCCACGTTGAAGGATGCCCCGATAGGCTCGCGGCGGTTCGAAAAGTTGACGCGGCAAGAAAAATGCGCCTCGTGGGCGCACCATCCCGTTCGCTATTCCGGCTTTTTAACGCGCGGCTTGCGACCCCGCGGCTTATCGACCAGCGCCGCCTCGCCGCCGTCGCGGTACTGGCGGCACCAGGCCTTGACCGAAGACTCGCTGGGAATCTTGTGCTTGATCATAGCCTCGCGAACCGTAAGGCCGTTTTCCATGCGGTCCTTAACCACGGCGAGTTTCACCTCGTACGAATATGTATGATGGCGAGTGCCCGCGTTGAGCACGGCGTCGGCACCGCCCACGGCATAC
Source organism: uncultured Collinsella sp. (assembly GCA_900546455.1). Lineage (GTDB taxonomy): Bacteria > Actinomycetota > Coriobacteriia > Coriobacteriales > Coriobacteriaceae > Collinsella. The sequence continues at coordinate 3,941 of URCS01000081.1, forward strand.
GCGCGGGCCCACTGACGAGCCGTGGCCTGGGGAATGCCGAGCTCCGCGGCGAGGGCGCGATGACCGACCCCCTCTTGGAGGACCTCGACGGCACGCTGCCTAACCTCGGGCGCATGCGTGCGAGTCCTAGTTGCTTCCGACATACCTGCCACTTCTTAGCCTTAACCGTTAATCTGCTTTCTTACGTGCAAGTTAGATAGTAGCATTTTACTGTTTGCTCAAAGCAGTTAATTAAAATAGACGCGGTGTTATCTGGGCATTTGGCACCAATTTACGACATTTCTTTATCGATTATTTACGCTGGTAGCTGACTCGCAGCTAATCGTCATTCGCTTGTCAACAAAATTGGCATCTCTTTATGTCCTTTGGCATAGAGGATATAGTTATTAACCCCTCCCCCAATAATTTTGAGTAATCGGCAAGGCAGTAGACGTCCTTACTCCTCATGATTACCGCGCATTGCTATCCACCGGAGCAAAACAAAAAGGGCGGGGCCTGCTGCGCTTGCAGGCCCCGCACCGGTTGACACCCGACGGGACACAGCCGGGCGAGGCGGATCCGTGCTACCGCCCCGCCTAGCCGCGATGTTCAACTACAGCTCGTTGGCCGCGTGATACGCCGTGCGAATGGCGCTCGCGATGTCGGCGGTGCGCTCGCCCGAGCAGTCGCCCACGCAGGTCACGGGCACCGTCACGCTATCCAGGTCAAACGCGTTGGCCTTGGAGCCCACGGCCATCACCACGTAATCGCAGGCGATCTTCACCGACTCCTCGGCGCCGTCCTCGGTGGTGCGAACAGCCTCCACGCCCTCGTCGGTAATGGCGGTCAGGCGGGTCTTCACGTGCTGCTCCACGTTGTGCTCGGCAAAGTCGCTCATGATCAGCGGCAGAATGGTCTCGGACTCGCCCGCGGCAATTTTGTCGAGCATCTCCACGATCGCCACCTCGCAGCCGTGCTGCAGCAGGTACTCGGCAGTCTCGGTGCCCACCAGGCCGCCGCCAATGACGGCGACGCGGCCCGTAAGCTCAACCTTGCCGGCCAGCACGTCCCAGCTCGAGACGACCTTGTCCGAATCGGCACCCGGAACGGGGATGACCACGTCGTGCGCGCCCACGGCCACAATCGCGGCGTCGGCGGCGTTGAGGTCCTCAGCGGTAGCGACGTGGTTGAGCTCAACCTTCACGCCCAGGCCAGGCAGAATCTTCTCGTAGTACTCGACCGAGCGCATGATCTCGTCCTTGCGCGGAGGCGCAGCCGCCAGCACAATCTGGCCACCCAGATGATCGCTCGCCTCGTAGACGGTCACATCGTAGCCGCGCTTGGCCGCCACGCGCGCGGCCTCCAGGCCGGCGATGCCGCCGCCCACCACGGCGATCTTCTTGTCGCCCTCGCCCGGCTTGATGGCAACGGTCGCCTCGTCGCCGTTCTCGGCATTGAGCACGCACGAGATGTACTTGCGGTTTTGAATCGCGTCGACGCAGCCCTTGTTGCAGTTGAGGCACTCGCGGATGGGCTCGCCCGTGGCGGCCTTCAGCGCAATGTCGGGGTCGCACATGAGCGAACGGCCATAGGCGATGATATCGGCCGCGCCGTCTTCCAGAATCTTCTCGCCGGCCTCGACCGAGACCACACGGCCGACGGTTGCCACCGGCACGGAGACCAGGGCCTTGACGCGCTCGGCCACGGGCAGCGTCCAGTTGTAGGGCATGGCGCCCATGGGCGGAATGGTGTCGCCCATGTTGCCGGTGTGGTTGGCCTGCGCGACCTGGATCATATCGATGCCCGCGCCCTCGAGCAGCTTGGCAAACTCACAGGCCTCGTCGGGCTGCAGGCCGCCCTTGCCGCGCGGCGTGCCGTCGGGGTTCTCCATAATCACGGGGAGCTTGTACTCCACCATCAGCTGCGGCGCGACCTCCTTAATGGCGGCGACGACCTCGAGCGCGTAGCGAACGCGGTTCTCGAACGAGCCGCCGTACTCGTCGGTACGCTGGTTGAGGATGGCCGAGCACAGCGAACCCACCAGGCGGTCGCCGTGGACCTCGATGGCATCGATGCCGGCCTGCTGCGCGCGGGCGGCCGAGGCAGCGATGGCCTCCTTGATCTGGGTGAGCTGCTCCACGGTGGCCTCGTTCACAAAGTGCTGCATGTCGTGGTGCAGCTTGGCGTATGCCTGCTTGCGGATCTCGTTGGACTCGGCCATCTTGGCGGCAAAGGTCTCCTCGTCGCCGGCGGCCTTGGCCTCCTGCGCGGCCTTGGCGGCGGCCATGGATCCCATGACCATGCGGCCGACACCGGGCACGTCGTACTCGGGGTGGAACAGCTGCAGCGCAACCTTGGCGCCGTGCTTGTGGACGACGTCGGCCAGCGCCTTAAACGTGGGAATCTGGGCATCGGTCGCCAGCTTGGGCGTGGGGCTCGCGGTCATAACGGGAGCGACATCGCCGATGACGATGTAGCTCACGCCGCCACGGGCCAGGCGCTCGTAAAAAGCCAGGCTGCGCTCGCCAATGGAACCGTCGCGCTCCTCGTAACCGGTGGTGAGCGGCGGGAACATAATGCGGTTCTTGAGCTCAAGGGGGCCAACCGTAATGGGCTGGAGCAGCTTGGATGCAGGTGCGGTCATGGACATTCCTCTCTTGTAGGCGCGGCGGCGATGGTGCCGCGTAGTTGTCTAGAGGATATGGCATGGGAGTACGGCAGCACAACGAAAATCGGCGGATAGCAGGTAGCGGCAGCTGGATGGGGCGGGGCGGCCTGTCGGTTTGTCTCGATCTGTAACAACAACTCAGCAAAACCGGGTCTTACTGTTACAGATCGAGATATTCCTCTCGACCCATCCTCAACAATCTAAATCTGTAACATCTAGACCGACTTTTGGCCCCTTACTGTTACAGATCGAGACAAACCAATCTGGCCTGCCGAAAGATCTCAATCTGTAACAACAACTCGGCAAAATCCGTCCCTCGTGTTACAGATTGAGACAAACGAAGACCGTCCTGCCGAAACATCTCGATCTGTAACACCTGGCCGTCCAAATCGGGTCTAGATGTTACAGATCGAGATTTTGTTTGGGAGGCTGAGAATTGGGCTGAGAAAACAGTCCCGGAATAACAAAAAAGCTCGCCGGCTAGGCCGACGAGCTGCAAGTTCTTGGTCGCGGGGGCAGGATTTGAACCTACGACCTCCGGGTTATGAGCCCGGCGAGCTACCAGACTGCTCCACCCCGCAATGTCTGGGCGCCTCATGTGCGCAAGAAAGAATATTACGTGGGAGTTCGGTAAACGGCAAGGAAAATCTCGTAGAGCATAATTTCTTCATATTTAAACCCCTCAGTCCATATCACCGCAAACGAATCGCAGCCGAGCGCCGTCGGCGGCGCGTATACAATGGTGCGCGTCCTTTTACGCCGACACCGGGAGTAGACATGCTGCTCGCTATCGATATGGGAAACACGCAGACGGCCATGGGCCTGTTTGACGGAGACGAACTGGTGCAGTCGTGGCGTATGCCCACCGACCGCTCCTATACCGCCGACGAGATCCATGTGCGCCTGATGGGTTTCTTTAAGATGTACGGCCTTTCGCTCGATGCGGTCGACGCGATCGCCTTTGCGGGCGTGGTGCCGCAGCTTCTTTCGGCGCTATCCAGGGCTGGGGAAAGATATGTGGATCGTAGAGCCGGCCTTCTCGCTGAAGTGGAGCGGAGAGATC
>URCS01000082.1 GCA_900546455.1 uncultured Collinsella sp.
CATCGCCGGCGCGCGTTCACGAGCCCTTTTTGGGCAGCCCAAGGGCCGCGCCCGTGAACAAGACTGGTTTCGGACGAGCGCGCCGGACGGAGAATCGAAATGCGGTGGGGTGTGCGGACATACCGGGCTGACCGCCGGCAGCGCGCCCGCAAGAGCCCGCGGATATTAGCTTGCCAGGCAAGCGTCGACTAAACGTGCAGCGTGCGCGGGCCCTCCCGACGGGAAACGAAAAAGCCCGGTTTAAAACCGGGCTCGAACAAACACGCCTATTGACAATGGCTTTCTCATATTAGCAGCATTCGAAGCATAACAAGTCGCTGCCATTAAGGCACCGACCTCTTGACCAAGCAACGGCGTTTCCCAGCTCTCCAGAACTTGGGCTGCCGTCAACTTTATTCTATCCGCGAGCATCTGGTTTACCAAATGGATTTTCGGTAAAGGAAGCACGGCACGCCCGCAAAACCACTACGCCCCAAGTGCCGCCATGGGGATCACCGCCACGCCGTCGTCGCGTGTGTAGGCAATGCTCCCCTTTCCAACCACGACCGCCAAAAACGCCGGCGCGGCATTCTGGGCGGCAGGATTGGAGAGCACTTTCCTCTCCAGCGCCTTGAGATTTCTCGCTCCATCGTCTGCTTTCGCATCACTCAGCTTGACCTCGATGGCTCCCATCCGCACAGGTCCTCGGTCAGCTTGAGCCTGTTGAAGAGATCCAGGTGCGCAGCGATGGTCCTCTCGTCGGGGCCCGTCTCACCGTACGAGGCGTCCTTTATGAGCGTCTTGTACGTGACAGCCTGGCTCTCGTTCATGGCAAGAGCTCGCAAAAGGCCGTGTGCAAGCTCGGGCGATCATGCGATATACGAAATTACGCCATTCTCAATGCTGTTTTTACGCCGTTCTCAATGTAGTTTTTACGCCATTTTCATTGTAGGTTTTACGCTTGGCATCCTTAGCGCGACCCATTCCGAGCAATCACATCAGAGCGCGCTTGGTTATCTCCGCTCGCACATCTCGGCAAATGAAATCAGCTTGGTATCTCCCCTGCTCGCCGCAGCTTCCTGACATCCTTGCGTAAAGCCACGCTTCGAGAAGATCACGTAGCTTTTATGCTGACGCCTAAAGAGCTCGCTTCGGTACACGAGCTTTTCCAGAACATCCTCGCCTGCCGGTTCGTTACGCCATTTGCACTCCGCAAAGAGCGCCGCGCCCTCTCCGTCGTCGACAATCAAATCGATCTCTTCCTGCGTACGCGTCCGATTGTCCGTTCCCCACCAACGGCCAACTGTTGCCGGCACCACACCAAGTTCGCCCGCGCGTGCGAGTTCGTACACGTATTGTCTGCATATAAGCTCAAAGACCGTACCCATGTAATCCGATACGTGCGGCTCAATGCGCCTATACGCCATCTCGGCCATATCGTTTTGAATCAGCCCAATGTTCTGCGGCACAAACTTGTACCAGAACCTAAACATCTGGTCGCTCAGCAGATACACGGCTCGCTTATTGCTCGTCTCGTTTAGGGGCAGCTCGCGCTCGACAATCCCAAGCGACGCCAGCTTATCCACATAGCTCTTTACGTTGCTCGCAGGGATTCCCATAGAGCTCGCAATCTCTGAGATCTTCGAGCGCCCCTGGGCAATTGCTTGCACGATCGCATCATATTGCTCGGGATTGCGGCACTCTTGCAATAGCAGGTTACTCGGCTCCTCAAAGAGATAGCCCGTAGGAGTAAGAAAAAGACGTTTGATGTTGTCCTCGAGCGATACGGTAGGATCGACTTTCTCGATATATGCAGGAATGCCGCCCGTCATGCCATAGCAAACCGCAGCGTCTTCGCGACCCATGCTCTGCCACAAGCCGAGGGTCGTCGTAAAATCCAGCGGCATGATCTTAAACTGGGCCGTACGCCTACCGTATAGCGGACTCTCGTAGCCCAGCACCTGCTCTTCCATGAACGAAAGCGACGACCCGCACAGGATAAGCATGAGCTTGGTCTCTTTGTACAAGTGATCGATCTTGTCTTGCAGCAACGAGCTGATCTCGGGATTCGATTGGGCGAGATAGGGATACTCGTCAATCACGACAATCAAACGTTCCGTGCGAGCCATGGTGGCCAACGCATCGAACGCCTCGTCAAAACTACGAAACGACACACCTGCAGCACCAACCGAACCCGCAAGTATCGCCTGGCTAAAGCCGTGCAGGTTTGCCACTGCATTGGTACGACGAGCTTGAAAGTAAATAGCCTTCTTGCCTTGGATAAACTCTGTGATAAGACGCGTTTTACCCACGCGACGGCGGCCGTAAATCACAGGCATTTCAAAGGAGCCCGTGCCATACAGTCGATTGAGCTCGGACATTTCCACTGTTCTTCCGATAAACATAGGGCCATCCTTCCTTTGCGTTATAGCTAGCTATATTATACCTTCCTATAATATAGCTAGCTATAACGCAATTCGACAAGCGGCGCACGCAAAAGGGGCGGTACACCCCCGCACGTGGACCGTTCCGGAAAATGTATCCCGTTCTGGAGCCAAAAACTGGGCCGTAGTTTCCGCCAAGCATGCCATCCGGAAAGCGTGTCCCGTTCTGAGCCTGAATTCTGGGATGCACTTTCCGCTGAAGCTTCTACCGGAAAGCGAATCCCATTCTGAGCGTCGAATCCGGGACGCAGTTTCCGGTTGAGGGCTGTTCCGGAAAGCTTGTCCCGTTCCGAGCGGCAATTCCGGGTCACGGTTTCCTCAGGTACAAGGCGACAGTCCGCCGCCCTTATCACATGCCTTCAAATATGCGATCCAGAAACACAAAACAGCAGATAGAATGCTCTTTTTCAAAAAGTACACGTCCCGAAACTTACCAAGACTTCATATCCAGCTACCGTTCACGGTCACCGATTACCGCCCACCGATTCAAACAAGAAATATGTCGCCAAAAGCAGGCCATCTACCTGCATGGTTAGATTTTGGTCAGCTTTTGGTCAGCTGAGCGGCAAGTTCCAGCTGATACGTTTTTGCTACCCAAAAGGAGGCGGTAGCTCATGACCCATTGCAATGACCAACTCATCGACCAACTGCTCACTCAAGCCGAACAAGAGGGCCGCTGTCTGATTCCCCCGAGCGCGGCGATCCGAAAAGCGCTCCTTCGGCGCACCGGCGGCACGGTTGTCTCGCTCATGCCGGGGTTGTTTGCGCGAAAAACGCGCTGGGATGAACTCAACCGAGCGCAACGCCATTGCGAGATTATCCGCGCCCTTGCGATCATCCATCCCGATTGGACGTTCTGCTCGTTTTCGGCAGCTTGCCTGCTGGGGCTCGAGGTCTCGTGGCGGCACCTGAACGTCGTGCATGTTTGCAGCTCGACAAAGCCGTCGGCTCGTCCGGGCTCACATATTCAGCGGCACCAGATCGAGCCGGCCGGAGCAATACGCAGAGCCGGCATATCGGTAACGCCGCCCATCCAAACGGTCACAGATTGCCTGCTGCAAACTGGTTTTGCCGACGGCATGCCCATTGCCGATTCGGCGATCTTAAAGCTCGGCCTTGCACGGGAACAGCTGATGGAGGCCGTTGAGCAACGAGCGACTGCCCGCAATGGTCGCGCAATTCGCACCGCCCTCACGACACTTCGATATGCCGACGCCCGCGCCGAGAGCGGCGGGGAATCGGTCGCCCGAGCCGTCATGATCGAGACGGGCTTTGCGCCCGACTGGCTTCAATACGAGCTGACGGACCCCTTCGATTCGGCCAAGCCCATACGAACGGACTTTGCCTGGGAGCGCCAGGCGCGGGAACTCACGCTGGGCGAGCTCGACGGGCTCATCAAATATACCGACCAGACCATGCTGGCCGGACGCACCACCGCCGAGGCGCTCGTTGCCGAACGACAGCGCGAGGCGTACCTATCGCTCTACGGTCACCCTCTGCTGCGCTTTACCATGAACGAGGTCCGCTCGACAGGAATGCTCGCCAAAAAGCTGCAGACGGCAGGCATCCAGCAGACCGCGCTGCCGACATGGCTCAACGATATTGAGCTGTAGGAGCTGCTGAGCTTATGCCCGCCTGCCCACCAAACTGGGACACACTTTCCGGTTGGCAGCACCCGCGAAAACCATGTCCCAAATTGAGCGCTCAAAACGGGATGTACTTTCCAGATGGCATGCCTAGCGGAAACCGTGTCCCGGAATCAAGGCCTAGAACGGGACAGACTTTCCGGTTGAAGCGCCCAGCGGAAACTGCATCCCGGAATAGACGCTCAAACTGGGACGCAGTTTCCGGTTTCCTGCTGTTCCGGAAAGCACGTCCCATTCTGGAGCCGAAATCTGGGACGCAGTTTCCGTATGCGGAGGCGCTCCAAACAAAAGGCCCCGGCTCGCGATAAAGTCGAGGCCAAAGGCGCAGCATATACAGTTGATGTTGAGCGCGAACAGCCCATCAGCAATGGTCGTCCGCACCCCACCCTACCCGCGGTTGCGAACGCGGCTGTACGGCGTATCCACCATGGGCAGATCCGGACGCAGCTTGCCGTCGAATGCGCGATAGGCGTTCTGTACGGCGGGCGCCGTGGGAATCGTTGCGATCTCACCGATGCCCTTGCCGCCGTATGCCACGGGCAACAGCTCGTCCTTCTCCACGTAGATGGCGTGGATATTCGGAATCTCGGGCGCACGGAACAGCCCGAGCGTACCGTACCTTGCCTGGGGTACGCAGTCCTTGAGCGGCCAGTCCTCGGTAAGCGCATAGCCCATACCCATGAGCACGCCGCCTTCGATCTGACCCTGGATGGAGATGGGGTTGACCACCTTGCCGGAATCGTGCGCGGCATAGACCTCGCTCACGCGGCCGTCATCATCCAGAATGACCACATGCGTGGCAAAACCGTAGCAGATGTGGCTCTTGGGATTGGGAACGTCGGCGCCCAGTTTGTCGGTCGGCTCCAGGTACACGTAGCCAAACTCGCATCCCTCGAGCGCCTTGATGGCGGCCGCAGGATCCTGAGGATGCATACCCTGGCCGGCGACGAGTTCCTGCGTGCGCAGCTGATAGGCGTGACCGTCGTCGTACTCGATCTTGACGCCGTCGCCATGCGCGCTCACGGGAGCGTCGGGCGCGGGCTTGCCGGCTTCGATGCCAACCATGGCATCGCGCAGCAGGAAGGCGGCACCGCGCACGGCCTCGCCGGTCACGACCGTCTGACGCGAGCCAGACGTGGTGCCGGAGTCGGGAGCGTTCTCGGTGGAGCACTCGCCGTTGGCAATGCAACTCAGCGGCAGACCGCAAGCCTCGGCAACGTCTTGCAAAAAGACAGTGTTGCAGCCCTGGCCGATGTCGGACGTGGCGGCGTAGACCACGGCGCGGCCATCCTCGATGCGAATCTTGCAGCGGCCGGCATCGGGCAGGCCCACGCCCACGCCGGCGTTCTTCATGGCGCAGGCGATACCGGCGTGTCCGGGATGCGCGTAGTAGGCATCCTTGACCTCGAGCAGCGTCTCCTTCAGTGCCGTGGAGCAATCGGCAATCTGGCCGTTGGGCAAAACCTCGCCCGGCTCGATGGCGTTACGGTAGCGGATCTCCCACGGATCCAGGCCGACCTTCTCGGCCAGCAGGTCGATCAGGCTCTCGAGCGCAAACTCGGACTGGCAAACGCCAAAGCCGCGGTACGCACCGGCGGGCGGGTTGTTGGTGTAGTAGCCAAAGCCGCGAATGTCGGTGTTCTGGTACTTGTAGGGGCCGACGGCATGCGTACAGGCGCGCTCGAGCACCGGGCCGCACAGCGACGCGTAGGCGCCGGTATCAAAGTTGATCTCGCAATCCAGGCCGGTAAAGTTGCCCTCGGCGTCGCAGCCCAGTGTAAAGGTGCCGTCCATGGCGTGACGCTTGGGATGGAAAGCGAGCGACTCGGCACGCGTGAGCTTACACTTCACAGGACGCTGGAACTTATATGCGGCGAGCGCGGCCAAGTGCTGGATGGACACGTCCTCCTTGCCGCCAAAGCCGCCACCCACGAGCATGGTCTCGACGACCACGCGCTCGGGCTCGCTATCCCAGCCAAACATGTGAGCGCACTCTTTGCGCGTGTCGTAGGCGCCCTGGTCGGTCGACTGCACCTTGACGCCATTCTTGTACGGGAAGGCAACGGCGCACTCGGGCTCCAAGAAGGCATGCTCGGTAAAGGGCGTGGTAAAGCGCTGCGTCACGGTAAACGCGCTCTCTGCCAGCGCCTTGGCGGCGTCACCGCGCGTCACGTGACGGCTCTGGCACACGTTGTCCTTGAGCTCCACCGTGTTGCCAAAGGCAAAGAAGCTGTCGTGCAGGCGCGGGGCGTCGGCAGACCTGGCCTCGGCGATGTTGCGCACGGGCTCCAGCGGCTCGTAATCGATCTTTACGAGCTTCTTGGCCTTCTCGAGCGTCGCCTCGTCCTCGGCAACCACCAGCACGATGGCATCGCCCACGCAGCGGGTGATGTCGCCCGCCGCGATCATGACGTCCCAGTCCTGGATAAGGTGGCCGACCTGGTTGACCGGCACGTCCTCGGCGCGCAGGATGCCCACCACACCGGGCAGGGCCTCGGCCTTGGAGGTGTCGATGGAGAGCACACGGGCGCGCGGGTACTTGGAGCGCACGGCGCTGGCATAGGTCAGACCCGGCTGATCGAGCTCGTCGATGTCGTCGGGATACTTGCCCTCGCCGAGCACCTTCTTGCGCACGTCGATGCGGAAGGCGCGCTTGCCCACGCCGTAGTCGTCGCCGCGCTCCAAATCCTCGTCGATCTGCTTTTCGCCACGGAGCACCGCAGCTGCCAGCGAAATGCCCTCGATAATCTTTTTGTAGCCGGTGCAGCGGCAGACATTGCCACGGATGGCGTACTTGATCTGCTCCTCGGTGGGCTCGGGGTCCTCGGCGATCAGCGCTGCACCCGCCATGACCATGCCGGGGATGCAAAAACCGCACTGCACGGCGCCCACGGCGCCAAAGGCGTACACAAAGGCCTCGCGCACGTCCTCGGGCAGGCCCTCGACGGTCACGATGTTACGGCCGGCGGCAAGAGCAGTGGTCAGTACGCACGCCTTGACGGCCGCACCGTCCACATGGATGGTGCAGGTGCCGCAGGCGCCCTCGGAGCAGCCGTCCTTGGCGGAGTGAATGTGCAGGTCGTCGCGCAGATAGCGCAGCAGTGGTTTATTCTCCGTCGTCGTGTGCTCGACACCGTTAACGGTAAAAGTGAATTCCTGTGCCATGGTGATTCCCTTCTACACGCCGGCGGCGATGCCGGTGCGGTCGTGGATGGCGCCATGCGGGCAGACGACGGCGCACATGCCGCACGACAGGCAGTCCACGCCGTCGATATGGGCGCAGTTGTCCTCGATGCGGATAGCGCCGGCAGGGCACTTTTTGGCGCACATACCGCAACCGATACAGCTCGTGTCGCAGACCTTGCGCGCAATGGCACCCTTATCGGTGTTGTTGCAGCGCACCAGGATGTTCTGGTAGCCGGGGACGAAGGCAATCACGCGCTGCGGGCACGCCACGCCGCACAGGCCACAGCCCGTGCACTTGGAGCGGTCCACGCGGGCGATGCCATCGACCAGCGCAATGGCGCCGTGGGGGCAGGCCGTGAC
>URCS01000083.1 GCA_900546455.1 uncultured Collinsella sp.
ATGGCGTCGTCGTCGGCGACGATGAGCCAGTAGCCACAGGGCAGCTCGGCAGCCGTGCCCGCGTTGAGGACCACGGGCACGGCGCCAGAGCTCTGGAGGGAACGAGCGAGCTGTGCGCTCAGTGCGCTCGTAAGGTGGGAATCGGTGTTGAGCCACTCGGCAGCTTCCTGCGCGGTGGTCTGGGAATTGGGCATGCCGGCGCTGTGCAGCACAGGCAGAGCGGCGTCGCGCACGGCGTCGCTTGCCCAGGCGAGGTCGGTGGCGATCTTGGCGTCGCTGTCGCCGTCGACGACGTTGGCGCTAAAGATCTGGTAGGCGTCGTAGCTGCGCGCCACGGTGCCGCTCACCGTGATGGAACCGGTCGAGGTCGGCGCGGCCTGCGCGGAAGCGGGGAACACAACCGCGCAGGTGCCGATCAGGAGGGTAAGCAGCGCAAACAAGATCGGGAAGGAGCAAACTTTCTTATTCACGACGCTCGCCTCCCTTCGCATTCGCCTTGCGACGAATGTGCATCCAGGCCGCAGCAGCGCAAAGCACCGCCGCGCCGGCAAGGTACGTCAGAGTGACGCCCGACATACCAGAAAGGGGCAAAGAGGTGGAGTAGGTGTTGGTGAAGGTGGGATCGGTGGTCGGAGTCGCGCTCTCATGACCGCTGGCGTCGACCTCGTAGTAGGTCGGCGTGCAGTTCAGCGTGCCGTCACCGTTGTCCGTTGCCGTCACCACGACCTTGAAAGACTTGGTGTCGTTGGTGTAGCCCTCGTGCTTGGTGCCATCGCCCTCGCTGGCGGGGCATTCACGGATGTAGTAGGTGAACGTTGCTTCACCATTAACCCCGAGGGGGCCGAATATTACCTGATCAGTAAACTTCACCGTCGCCTCGCTGCCCGTCCCCTTATCAGTGAATTGGGGGGTATCGCACAGGTGCTCAACGCCGCGGGAATCCTTGGTGTACAGCTCGAACTTGAACCTTTGCATCTCGCCGCCATCGACCCTCTTGGTCACCTGAGGTGTCCAAGAGCCCGAGGCCTGCTCGTTCGTAAACGCAGGGCTGAAGTTGTTGCCGATTGTTACGGTCGAAACAACGTCGGTGGCCGAATCCTCAGTCCAGTTATAGAAGTCAGCGCCACAGTTAGTGAAGTCCGCCGCGCCCTCCTTTTTTACGGATACTGTGGAAGCGTCCTTATCAACTGCATAACGATTAATACGGATTCCCAAGAGGTCGGTCCATTTAACTGGTGCCGTACCAACCTTTATATGTATTTTGTAAATGGCCTTATCAAAGGTCGTGCGTTCCTCATTGATAGGAACTTCAACAAGGTAGAGGTCGTAATCGCCCGACTGGTAGTTCGCGCCCGTATCAATGAGAATCTCTCCGTTTTCCTTGACGGTAGCCGCGGACGTAGCCTCGCATCCGTTTTCGTTAAGCGAGCCGTCCTTATTCCAGAATGGTGCCCTGTTTGAATTGGCAGATGCGCCCAACAGCTTAAACTGATAGGGATGGTCTTTGAGATCCCACTTAGCACCGCCCTTCATAAGGACTTTATTTGCCTTGACTTTGATTGCAGGATACACGTCCAGGGAAGTAACCTCACCGACGATGAGATCGCCGTTGGTCATGATGCCGCCACCGTGGGTGTAGGAGTAGTTGCCACTGATGATGGTCGTAGCCGCGCCTTGCGCCTTATTTATGGCATCATCAGTCGGCTGAGCCTCCAAACCGAACATGTACTTAGCCTCGGCACCGCCATTTGGGTCGATAGTAACCGGATTTCCGTCGCAGGTGCCGTGCCAGCCAGCTGAGCCGCCGCCGAGCATCTTGCCAAGAACAACGGCAATTGTCGACCTCGCATCATCTTTATTACGCACCAAGAAGAAATCCTTATGGCCGGATTTTTGGAAGTCAGGAGTAACGTAATTTGTTTCATCGTGGTCTTCATTTTTGTTGTTGCCACCAGCGGAATAATGATACGTTCCCAGCGGATTGCCATCTTGATCAACGTTATCTTTGTTGCCATAGATAGCAGCGCCATATGAGTGCGAAACGATTGTCTCGCCCGTAGGGCATGCGCCAATTCCGCCACTCCAGCCACCAGCTTTGTTGCCGGTGATAAGCGATCTGAGGATGTTAAGCCTACCGTGCTCCTGGATAAAGATGCCACCGCCGCCCCAGTCGCCACCACGGTCTTTAGTGCTGCCCGTCATGGTCTTGTTGTTGGTGATGTAAATCTTGCTGTTCTCACCAGCATTAATTGTTGCCATCGTACCGCTGTTGTTACCGCCAGCAATACGCAAGCCGCCGCCTTCGCCGTTAACAGATTTGTTGCCCGCAATCGTGCCACCTGTCATGGTAAACGTAATCGCTTTGCCCCAGAAGCCAGCGTAGATTCCGCCACCAGCCTCTTCGGAGTAGTTGGCCGTAACAGAACCGCCCGTCATGTTCAGTGTGCCACCATCGACAGAAGCAATACCGCCGCCGCCGAGCAGACCAAGGTTGAACTTTTCAGTGATATAGGAGTCGACGCGGTTGTTGGTAATATTTGCCGGATCAACGATTTCAACATCAGCATTTTTGGTAAAGACGCCGCCGCCATAGCCATTATTGGGATTGTCGACGTCGTTATAGCAATCCTTATACGTAGCGTTGCCAGAGATAACACCGCCTAATAATTTCAGCTTGGCGCGCTGGTCAGCATAGATGCCGCCACCAGAGGCTGCCTTATTTGCCGCGATTACGCCGTTGGTCATGTTGAGCTCGGCCTTTGCGCCCGTCACGCACAGGCCGCCGCCCCAGCCGCCGCCGAAGCCGTTGGTGACATACCCGCCAGAAATATTAACAGCGCCTCGAGAGAAAATAACGTGACCGTTGTTGCCCAGGGTACGAGGCGTTGTGATCATGCCGCCCTTAAGGTTGAGCGTGCAGCCGTCCGCAACAGAAATGACTTGATTTACATATCCTTTTTTGCATGCAACGATAGCACCGAACTTGGTAACAGTGTGCTTGTAAGTTTTCTCACTGGTACCAAAACCGCTAGGCGTGCTTTCCGTTACGAAGTAAGTGAGTGATTGCGGAGTGTTTTCAATCCACTGCATCTCCGCAGTCTGACCAGGCTCATTACTGACAGCCTCGACCGGTATATCCTCCGCTGCACCTTCGACAGTTAGCGTTGCGTCTCTTGAAACTGTAATAAAACTACAATCTTGGCCATTGACATCGCTGTTGCCGCTGTTGTAATAAAGCTTGTAACATGCAAGGTCGATGGTGGTGTCGTGGCTAATAGTGATCGGTGCGGACGACCAAGCGTCACCCGTCAGACAATAGTTTCCGCCGTTGTTGAACTTATCAGTAACATCGCCCTGTATTTCGGTATAGCCCTTAGCATTCACGCTTGCGAGCGCAATCGCATTCTCATCACTATTACTATCATCCGCAGGCTGCTCAGCGCCCTCGAGATCAGTGCCATCAGACAACGGGGGCGTCCCGAGAGCATCGTCGCCAGTCTCATCGGCCTCGGCGTCGTCACTATTCTGGTTTTCGGTATCCCCGTTGGCAGTGTTGTCTACATCAGTGGGCTCACTTGAGGAATCCCCCATCACAGTTTCCTCGGCAGGAACCGTCTGGGCATCGTTGGCAATGGCCTGCGAGATCGGAGGCATGACGAGCGACAGTACCAGGCTCAACACGGAGGCTCCGCACAAAACGCCTGCCAGTACGCGGCGCGTCGCTTTTTTACTCTGCTTAGTTTTTTCTGAATTCGCTTTCATCGATGTCTCCTCCCCAAGAGACCGCGATCTTGCTCTTTCACTATCAAACGTATCTGCGCAATCTGTAATTGCGCACGCTTATAGTTCATATTGTAACGATTGTTTGAACATCTAAGCAAAAATACCGATAGTTTTGTAGCGAATTCTCAATTCTCTTGACATTTGCTCGGATTTACCTTCGTTTATTCGCTATGAAATATCTATTTCTACTGGTAATTAAGCTAGTTATCATTTTTTAATAGCATTTAATTTATTTGCACAACATTTTGCTCAAGAGCATGCGTCCTGTGAACGGTCGAAAATCGACCGTGAACGGTAGATCATTAACCGGGAGGAATAGACTACCAAATTGATGGGAATATCTTTAACACATCGGTGGTTAGAAGCGAGATGTTCATACAACCAAATTTGAATTTGCGCGCAGTTTTTAGGTATCAATTCACCCAAATCGCCTGAGGCCACCGCAAAGGCGCCTGTCCCCTTTGCGGTGACTCTCCCCCGGCGCTACAGCAGATGCTCCTCGATAAAGATCGCGATGCCGTCTTTGTCGTTACTCGCGGTTACAAAATCGGCGGCGGAGCGGGTGGCATCACTGCCGTTTGCCATGGCCACGCCCACGCCGGCGTCAGCCACCATGCAGGTGTCGTTGTCCGCATCGCCAAACACGCAGATGTCCTGGAGCTCCATGTCGTTGAGCTCCGCCACGCGCACAAGGCCGCGCGTCTTGGACACGCGCGGATCCATGAACTCGTAGAGCCGCTGCGTGGTTTGCAGAGCCGCCGCCTTGACGGTGTCGTCGGCAAACGTCGATGCTCGCTCAATCACCCGCGGCATTACCTCGGGCGCCATGGTAAACATCACCTTGGGCTGCGGCTCGCGCAAGAACTCGGCAAAATCGACCACCTTGTAGGGCACGCCGTCGACGCGCGACAGGTGCTCGACGCACGCGTTGCTCTCGGGCACGTAGAACACGCCGTCTCGGGGGCAGACGGGCGTTGCCGGAAGGTCCGCCATGTGCTCGCAGATGCGCGCGATGGTCTCACCCGGCAGCGGATAGCTCAGCTCGTTGATGTCGTGCGCACGGTCGATGACCTCGGCGCCACCGCAGCCCACCATCACGTCTACCAGGCCTTCGATGCCCCAGAGCTCGTACATGGCCTCGGTCGCGTGGGCGTCGCGCCCGGTGCACAAGCCAAAGAGCACGCCGCGCTCGCGCAGGGCGCGGATCGCCGCCACGGTGCGCGGGGACACCGTGTGCTGGCTCGTGAGCAGCGTGCCGTCGATATCGCAGAACACGGCTTTGATGTGGCTGAAGGTGGTGTCCATGGGGGCCTTTCTGAGTTGTGCGGCGGTGTGGGGTGTATTCGTGAACGGCGTACATGGTATACCAAGGCGCAGGCGCGGCCCGTCAAAGCAAAAACCACCACAAAGGTGCCTGGCCCCTTTGTGGTGGAAATGACGTTTGCGGGCCAAACCATCACAACATTCGATGTTTTTCGGCAAAATCGCGATTTTCATCGAATGTTGTGACGGTTTTTACTGCTCTGCAGCACGGTCCAAGTGTCCGCGTCCAAGCAATAGCAGCGCTGCTGGGACCGCCGTCACGACCAAGCCCGCACCTACGAGCGTCTGCTGCACGCCAAATGTTGCTGCCAGCCACGGAGCAATCGCCAGCGGGGCCACGCCGGCGAACATGTTGCCAAAGCCCATGACCGAGTTGACGCGGCCGAGTTGCTCGAGCGGCGCTGTCGTTTGCACGATGGTGTTGTGGAGCGGGTTGACGACGCCCCAGGCCACGCCCAGGGCGATCTGACCAATAAGGGCCACGCCCACGTACGGCGTGCCCACGTAAAGCAGGCTTCCCAGGCCCACGGACATAAGCGCCACGAGCAGCGTTTTAAGGCTGACGAGGCGCGGCGGCATGCGGAGCGCGACCACGGCGCCCAGCACTGCGCCCACGCCGCAGGCCGACGAGAGCCAGCCCATCCATTCGACGCCGACATGCAGGACGTCGCGATAGAAGAACGACTCCAGCGGATCGAAGGCTCCGTAGCCAAAGTTCGAGAGGAAGATGATGCAGAAGAGCAGGGCGAGGACGCTGTTGGTGAAGACCGTCTTGATGCTAGTCGCGAAGGTGGCGCGGGCGGACGTGCTGAGGTTGGGGCTTTGTCCCGCACGCTCCCCCTCCTCTGCCGAATCGGCATTCTCCCGTCCGGCGACGCGACCTGTTTGCGGCTTAAAGCCCCAGCCGGCAATGAATGCAAGCAGGGTGAACAGCATCATGAGCACGAAC
Source organism: uncultured Collinsella sp. (assembly GCA_900546455.1). Lineage (GTDB taxonomy): Bacteria > Actinomycetota > Coriobacteriia > Coriobacteriales > Coriobacteriaceae > Collinsella. The sequence continues at coordinate 6,056 of URCS01000083.1, forward strand.
ACCGCGCGCGACGATGCTGCAGCCGCCACAAAGCCGCCCAGCGTGGGGCCGACGATGATGCTCACGTTGGAGAACATGGTGATGGCAGAGTTGATGTCTTTGAGCTCGACCGGGTCGTCGGTGAGGTATGCCGGGTAGGACGTGGCGATGGGCTGGGCGAACCCCATCACAAAACCCAAGAGTACTGCGCCGGCAAGGACCGTTCCGGTCGCGCTGCCAAAGGCGATGATCGCCGCGCCCGTTGCCAGCGTGCCGACGATGCTCAGCATAAAATGGCGGCGCGGACCCCAGGCGTCGAGCGCCGCACCGCCCGCAAAGGACCCCAGGATCACGAAAACGTTCATGAACAGGACGGCCAGCGATGTCGCGACGACCGAGGCATCGTCCGCATAGGTAAGCGTTCCGATGACGCCGATAAAGTAGCTGGTCTGAAACCCGGTGTAGATGAGAAAGCGCATCGCCACCAGGCGCTTGGCCTGAGCAGACAACGACGAGTTGGTTTTTGAGAATAGAGGAATGGGCATAAGAGCTCCTTGTTGCATACGAATACGGGCCGCGGGCATTGACCGCCGACCATCGACTCAATCTTTCCGTATGCAACGTTAAGGACGCATCGGGCCCCTTCTCTCCGTTTTTGCCAGCACGAACTACTTGGTAGATTTTAAGGCATGTCCCAAACATCTACCAAAGCAAAAACCACCACAAAGGTGACTGTCTGTGGTGGCCCAATGATATGGCAGCATAGCGAGCCGGTTCCGAGTGCCCCAGGTCGCCCCGAAAGAGGAGCGACGCGTACTTTGGTACGCGAGCGACGGTTTGAGGGGCGAGATGGGGTGCTTGGGACCGGCGCAGCGTCAAGCCTGAAGGTGGTCTTGGATCAGGTCGCAGATGGCTCGGGCGTCGTTGATGTTGATGGCTCGGGTCGCAAAGCCGGCGTCGAAGGCCTGGCGCGCCAGGGCCTCGTTGCAGGCAAGCGCCAGCGTGCGACCGTCGACCAGGTCGAGCGAGCTCTTGCCGCGCAGACGGTCGACGCCGGAGCGCGCGACGACGATGTTGTCGAAGCCCTCGGTCTTGTAGCCCTCGATGATCACCACGTCGACATCGTTGTAGCGCGACAGCAGCTCGCGCGCGGGCATCTCGTCCTCCTCTCGCGTGTCGGCGTACTCCGCCCAGCGCGTGGCGCAGATGAGGCCCACGTGCTTGGATCCGGCTTGGTGATGGCGCCAGGTGTCCTTAGCGGGCACATCGATATCAAAGCCGTGATGCCCATGATGCTTGAGTGAGCCCACGCGCAGGCCGCGGCGGGTGAGCTCGGCAATGACCTTCTCGACGAGCGTGGTCTTGCCCGAGTTTTGGTAGCCGATAAACGCGATCGCGGGGACGGCCGGAGCGGGAGCTGCGGGCGCGACGGCGACGGGTGCGCTCG
>URCS01000084.1 GCA_900546455.1 uncultured Collinsella sp.
CGACCAGGGTCAAAAGCGCCGTCGCCGTCGCCGTTCCCGCAAGCCGCGCCAGGATGGTGGCGAGGGCTCGACCCCGTCTTCGTCCGCACCACAACCGCCCGCCGGCGAATAACGCCCGCGAGCGGATTTAGCCCGCCTTGCCCCGAGCGCATCGGGGTATCATAGCGCCGAATCAACAACCCTCCCTGCGACCGAACGTAGGGAGGGTTGTGTCTTGAAGAGCCATCTGAACATATTGAGCCGTCTGCAGGGCGCCGGCGCCCTACCGTTTGCGGACGAATTGCTACCGTTTGCCGAGTGGGTGGCACGCGAGGCGCTCGAGGCATTGTCGCCAACACGATGTGCCGGCTGCGAGCGCGCCGGTGCGCTTATTTGCCAAGACTGCCTGACCGCGCTCACGCTCATCGACCCACGTCATAGCTGCACCCGATGCGGCGCCCCGTTTGGGGATTTGCTGTGCACTGAGTGTTCGGTCGAGGGCACGTCCTCGGCAATGGCGGAGGCGCTCGACCGCTGCCTGGCGTGCGCCGTCTATGCGCATCCGCTGCCGCGCATCATTAAAGCGTACAAGGATGCGGGCGAGCGACGTCTGGCTCCGTATCTGGCGGAGCTGCTCTACGACACCGCCCTGCATGCCCAGGTCGTAGCGCCCGATCGCTATGGAGGTGTGCTGTCCGGTGCGGATGCGGTGGTGTTTGTGCCTGCGACGGCGGTAGCGTTTCGGCGGCGTGGTTTTGATCATATGGAGGCCATTGCGCGCCCATTTTGCGAGCTGTCGGGCGTGCCGTTGCTGGACGCCCTGGTCAAGTACGGCCATGGCGACCAGCGCGAACTCGGTCGTGAGGAGCGCCGCGAGCGTGCCCAAGGCATGTATGAGACGGTTGAGGACGTGCACGGCCGCCACCTGCTGCTTATCGATGACGTTATCACCACGGGCGCGACGATGGCCGCGGCTTCGGCGGAACTCAAGCGCGCCGGCGCTGCGGCAGTCGATGGCCTTGCTATCGCACGTGTTTGGTAGGGGTGATTCATGTGGCGGTAACAATCAGGTGGTGCAACAAACCGACAAAAGAGCAGCTAGCGGCTTCCGTAATCCTAACTGGCGCCTCGGCGCTACGCATGATGCGCGCCGAGCGCCGGCAGATGGGCTACATAAGCTGGAAGGACCTTAATCCCGATGAAGAGCGCCGTGTGCTGCGCACATCGTCGCCCTCGACCGAGGACATCTATCTTCCCGATTTGGTGCGGATTGGGGCCGCAAGCGGCGAGGCGCAAGAGGATTTGTGCTTGCTGGTAGGGTCTGCAGCGCAGCGCCGCCGTATTCTTGGCGTGAGCTGGTCCGTATGCTCCGAGTTGCCCGCCGGCTCGATTCTAGAGGTGGAACCGGGGGTGTACAGTCTATCTCCCGAGGCCCTTTGCGTAGCCGTCGTGCGCGAGGTCGGCTGCATCCAGGCATTTGCCCTGGCCCAGGAGCTGTGCTCTAAGATTTCACTGAGTGACCGCGGGAAGTATCTGCCTCCCTACACCTCGCCTGTCGTGAACAAATTGGCAAAGGACAAAGACCAGCCGCCAGATGTCGGTTACTTTGAGATCGAGTCCGTGCTGACACCCGATTGCCTGGTAGATTACCTCGCGGCATGCAAGGGGAGCGCGGCCAAGCAGCTGCGGCGGCTGTGTCCCTATCTGTCGGAAAACCTGCTTTCACCCATGGAGTGCATCATGCTTGCCATGTTTTCGCTTCCGTTTTCCTATGGCGGATTTGCCTGTGGTCCCTTTAAGACCGACTACAAGATCGAGTTCAACGACCGTGCACAGGCGATCTCGGGGATGCCGCATGTGGATTGCGATGCCTTTCAGGAAGCAGCCCGGTTTGACTTGGAATACAACGGTGAGCTGGGCCATTCTTCTCGGAGGGGACGTATCCATGATGAAAAGCGCAACACGGGCTTGATTACTATGGGAATCGAGGTCGCGACGGTCAACAACGAAATGCTCTGTGACATGGAAGCGATGGAAGCACTCGCATGGCGCATGCACCAGCGTATGCGAAAGCGGTACCGGAATCGTGTCGATGCCCGCAGGAAAAAGCAAGAGGCGCTGCTTAACACGCTGCGGGCGTGTTTTGGGCTTAAACCCGCCTAACAATGCTCTGAAACAGGGAGTTGGATATATGCTCTGGCCAAAATATAGCAAATATGAGTACTGCTACAAATTCAGTAACAGTAAAATCAGGGATTTTGGGACTGGAAGATGGGGTAAATTAGAAAGTTATTAAACAAATGTGGAATATCCTGGCATCAATCTGACGTTATAGAGCGTGAAAACAGCTTGCAGAGCCAAAAACTCCTGCTACTAAATTGGTAACAGTACTCATATTTGCTATTTTTTGGCCACGGCACCCTGAGACGGGTGCCCCGGAGCTCCCCGTAGGGGAGCTCCGGGCTTCATAGGGGCACGAATAGCCCGCTCCGACCTGCGAAATCTGTACTCGCGATGCGAATAACGCCCCTAACCTTAAACTTTAGCTTGAACTTAGCTATAATGCGCTACGTTCCTGCCAGGCTGTGGTTGCGGACGGACGAAATGCCCGTCCTAGTCCAAGACAGACGCGGTCAAAGGGATCCACGTAAGCGACCGCGTGCGCGCGGCGCGATCATGGCGCGTCCTAGATGTAAGCCGCACCGTCCGTTCTACTTTCTTTGGGGCAATACCGCCTCGCGGGCGAGCGGGTCAGTCGTGAAGGTGGCTGCGGCCTCCCGAGCAAACACCCCGGTGCGCAAGTGTGGGGTCAAATACCAGGTCAGCTGGTGGGAACAACCTGATATTCCGCGCAACGCACGGATCGTATACGACACAGAAGGCAGGGTAGTGGACATGGTGAGGGGCAGCTTGATGCACGCGGCTCGGTTAGGTGCTGGGACCGCAGCGGTCATCGCCGTTTTGGGCCTGAGCGGATGCGCGTTCAACCCGCTGTCTACGTTCACGACTCCCACGATCGACCAGATCGAGTACGAGACCGTCACGCCGGCGGTGTCGGACGACGCCCTGGTCACTCCCGGAACCCTGACGGTCGCTCTCGATACTTCCGATGCGCCGCAGGCCATGCAGGACGCCGACGGCGAGCTCACGGGGTATGCGGTTGACGCCGCCCGCGCCCTCGCAAGCCGCATGGGCCTTAAGGTCTCCTTTGTCGATGCGTCTTCGGCAGGTTCCGCGCTCGGCGACAAAAAGGCCGATATCTTTATCGGCGAGATTAACTCCACGGACGGGGACATTAGCTCGCTCGGCACCTGCCTGTACGATGCCACTTCCGTGTTCGGTAAAACTAGCGATGGTGGGTCGCTAAGCGTTTCCACCGATACCCTTAACACGTCCACCCTGGGCGTTCAGATGTCCTCGGCCTCGCAGGAGGCGCTTGCTAAGCAGAGCATCACCGCCAACCAAAAGACCTACTCCAACATCAACGAGTGCTTTGAGGCGCTCGAGTCCGGCGAGGTCGACTATGTGATCTGCGACTCCACGGCCGGCGGCTACCTTGCACGCCTGATGAGCGAGGTCTCCTATGTCGGTGCGCTCGAGGCGCCCTCGACGCTTGGTGTTGCGGGCGCCTCGTCCAATGACGAACTGTGCCGTGCCGTGAGCGACGCCCTCGACGACATCACGGTCGACGGTACGCTCGAGGCAGTCCACTGCGTCTGGTATGGCACGATGCCCTACGACCTCACCACTAAGACGGTTTCGGGCGCTAGCGTGCAGCCGGGTGACTCTGAGTCCAGTGAGACCATGTCCTCCGGCAGCGAGTCCTCCGATTCCAACAATGAGACCGCATCCTCCGAGGACAACTCGTCCAGCCAGGAAGGCACCATCACCGACGACGACATTAACAAACTCAATAGCTAGTTATTGCTAGGGGTGGTGTCTCCTATACGTTGGAAAGGACACTTCTTCACGGTTTCAACACGCACTGCCGGGCTTCTCCAATAGGGGAGTCCGGCTTTTTCATCCCTATAAAACCAGCAGGTCAAAGCTAATTTTCGGGACCAAATACAAATCTGTCGGCTCCCTCCTATAGCGCACTTTGCCACAGAAAAGTGCGAGACTTCGGTATGCGGTATCAAGCAATCGTTATTCGGGTCTTTAGGAATCCGCGTGATTAAATACACGGCAATGGGTACATAGCCAGTACGGTAAGTCCCCGAGGCAGATTGGAGCCACGTATGGATATCAAGGTTTCTGGACGCAAGACGACGGTAACCGATGCTCTGCGTGCGCATGTGGATGAGAAGATCGGCGAGGCGCTCAAGGTTTTCGATATCGAGCCCATGACGGTCGACGTTGTACTTCGCTATGAGAAGAACCCCTCGAACCCCAACCCGGCAATCGTCGAGGTCACGGTTCGTGCCCGCGGTTCGGTGATTCGCGTTGCCGAGCACGGTGCAGATATGTACGCCGCCATCGACCTCTCCGCCGATAAGGTCACCCGCCAGCTGCGCAAGTTCAAGACCAAGGTCGTGGACAACCGCCAGGGCGGTGCCAGCGCCGCGGATGTCGCGCCGGTCGAGCGCGTCGAGGATCTGGCCGACCTGCTGCTGCCCGAGGAGGAGGACGACCTGCTCGTCCGCGAGAAGGTTATCGACGTCACCCCGATGACTGAGGAGCAGGCGCTGGTGCAGACCGATCTGCTCGGCCACGACTTCTACGTGTTCGAGAACGCGACGACCGGCCTTATCAATGTGGTGTATCACCGTAAGAATGGTGGATATGGCATCATCAAGCCCCGCATCGAAACACTTGACGAGTAAAATACGTTAACTTGCATGAGTTAACGGTTGGCGGCCATCCCATGCGGGTGGCCGCCTTTTTTACGTAAGGAGTCGCTTTGATGGACAAGGCTGCATCTACCGGCCATTCGGACCGTTGCCGCATCGTCGTCGATACCTGCTGCGACTTTAGTCCCGAGGTCGCCGCGAACCTCGATGTCGATATCCTGGGTTTCCCCTTCATTATCGATGGCGAAGAGCGCACGGATGACATCTGGTCGAGCATGAGCCCTAAGGAGTTCTACGACCGCATGCGCGCCGGTGCCCGCGTGTCCACCTCGGCTGTGTCGCTCGGTCGCTATATCGAGTTCTTTACCGAGTGCGCCAAAGAGGGCACGCCCACGGTCTACCTGTGCTTTACCTCGGCGCTGTCGTCGAGCTACAACTCCGCGTGCCAGGCGGCAGATGCCGTGCGCGCCGAGTATCCCAACTTTGAGCTCTACGTGGTCGACAACGCCCTGCCCTGCGCGACCGGCGAGCTCCTGGCGCTTGAGGCCGTGCGCCAGCGTTCGGCGGGGCTGACCGCCAAGCAGCTGGTCGATTGGGCAAACGAGGCCAAGACCTACGTGCACGGTTACTTTACGCTCGAGAGCTTCGATGCGCTGGCTGCCGGCGGCCGCATTCCGCCCGCGGCGGCGCAGCTCACGGCAAAGCTCGACGTCAAGCCCGAGCTCTCCTACGACCTGGCCGGCTCGCTGTCGCTGATCGGCGTCAACCGCGGCCGCAAGAAGGCGCTCAAGTCCATCCTCAAGTCTTTCCGCGAGAACTACGTGCCCGACCGCACCATGCCCATCGCCATCATGACGGCCGATGCCGAGAAGGATGGTGACTGGCTCGAGGCCGCCGTTCGCAAGGAGGAGGGCTGCGCCGACGTCACGATTATCCGTAGTTCCGTCGGTCCTACCATCGGCTCGCACGTGGGGCCCGGCATGGTGGCACTTGCGTTTTGGGGTAAGAACCGCGCCGAGAAAGCCTCGCTTTCCGACCGCATCGCTCGCCGCGTGCGCGGGCAGTAGGCAAGCGATGCGTCCGTAATCGCCCTCGACTCACAGCCCAAACGCTGGCACCGAGTATTCAACCTGGTAATAACCCCCAACCCAAAAGGAAAGGTTTCATGGCAAACAAGCTCTCTGTCGCATTTATCGGCACCGGAATTATGGGTGCCCCCATTGCCGGCCACATTCTGGACGCTGGCTATCCCGTCACGGTCAACAACCGCACCAAGTCCAAGGCGGCGGCGCTTATCGAGCGCGGCGCCGTCTGGGCAGATACGCCGGCCGATGCCGCGGCGAACGCCGATGTCGTCTTTACCATGGTGGGCTATCCCTCCGAGGTCGAGGAACTCTACCTGGCGGGCGACGGCCTGCTCGCGTGCACTAAGCCCGGCGCGGTCTTGATCGACCTCACCACGAGCTCGCCCGAGCTTGCCCGTGACATTGCCGAGGCCGCCCAGGTTTCTGGTCGCATGGCGTTTGACTGCCCCGTCACCGGCGGCGAGTCGGGCGCTATCGCCGGTACGCTCACGGCTATCGTGGGCGCTACCGAGAACGACATCGCGCCGGTCCGCGACATCCTTGCCACCTTTGCGGCCAACATCTGCTGCTTCGACGGCGCCGGCAAGGGCCAGGCTGCCAAGCTCGCCAACCAGGTGTCGCTGGGCGCCTGCATGGTCGGCATGGCAGACGCCATGGCATTTGCCGAGCTGAGCGGCCTTGATCTGGAGAAGACCCGCCAGATGATCCTGGGCGGTACCGGCAAGTCCGGCGCCATGGAGAGCCTGGCTACCAAGGCGCTCGACGGCGACTACAAGCCCGGCTTTATGGTCGAGCACTTCATCAAGGACCTGCGCTTGGCGCTCGCCTATGCCGACGACCGTGAGCTTGCGCTGCCCGGCGCCGACGTGGCCTTTACGCTCTACGACATGCTCGATGCCATCGGTGGTGCCAAGCTGGGCACCCAGGCCATCACGGTCCTCTATAAGGAGGAGGCCGACGCCATCGCCGCCGGTCTGGACTGGTCGCAGTATCGTCCCGAAGAGCACGGTGCTCACGAGGACGGCTGCGGTTGCGGCGAGCACGGCGACGACCATGAGTGCGGTTGCGGCCACCACCATGGCGAGGACCACGAGTGCTGCGGCGGCCACGGCCATGATGATGGCCACGAGTGCTGCTGCGGCCACCATCACGGGGAGTAGCGCCCATGAGCTGGACGTTCGTGGTGCTTGCGCTGGTGCTCTTTCTCTTCGCGATCTACATTGGCTTTTTGTGCGGCCAGTGGGCGTGCGAAAAGCGCGTCATCACCAAGCGCGACTACTGGATTGCCAACTTTGCGGGAGCGGCGGCAGTCATCCTGCTGACCTGGGTGTTCTCGCTGTTCCCGCTGGTGCAGTTTGCGCCGATCGGCTGGCTCGGCGGCTTTATCGCCGGCCTTAAGATGAGCTTTGGCGAGTCCGTCGGTCCGTGGCGCAAACACGACGAGGTCTTTAACGTTAACAAGGCTCACCGCGCCGCCGCCGACGCGGGCGATGCCGAGGAGC
>URCS01000085.1 GCA_900546455.1 uncultured Collinsella sp.
AGCACTTAATGTGCTTTCCGTCTTGCGCAGGACTGTAGAGCAGCAAACTTAACCCCTGCGCCGCCCGGCCCGGGAATCCGCCCCCGCGCACAGAAGGGGATTCCTTTTGTGTAGGCTTTGCGGAAATATGCCCATTTTGGGATACGCCCGGCGGCGTGGTCTGTTGACGGCACAGCTAACGGCACGTATCCTATCGAACTGCGTGTTTCGTAGGGGGATGCTGACCCCTCGATTCAAGCCGTTGCACTTTACAGAAAGCTGGAATCATTCGAGAAGGAGTACGCTTTGCCTACTATTAACCAGCTGGTTCGCCAGGGCCGTCGTTCCGTGCCCAAGAAGTCCAAGAACGCTGCTCTGCAGCACAACTCCCAGAAGCGCGGCGTGTGCACCCGCGTCTTCACCACGAGCCCCAAGAAGCCGAACTCGGCTCTTCGTAAGGTTGCCCGTGTTCGCCTTGTCAACGGCATCGAAGTTACTGCTTACATCCCGGGTGAGGGCCACAACCTGCAGGAGCACTCCATCGTGCTCGTCCGCGGCGGTCGTGTCCGTGACCTCCCTGGTGTCCGTTATCACGTCATCCGTGGCGCCTACGACGCTGCTCCGGTCCAGAACCGTATGCAGGCCCGTTCCAAGTACGGTGCTAAGCGCCCCAAGGCTAAATAAGCCAGATAACGTTTTGATACTTTCGCCGTGTGCCGCCTAAGCGCCGCACGGTAGACACTTAAGGAGATTTCACATGCCGCGTCGTGCAGCAGCTAATCGTCGTGAGGTTCAGCCTGACGCCGTTTACAACAACCGCCTGGTGACTCAGCTCATCAACAAGGTCCTTCTTGACGGCAAGAAGGCCACCGCTGAGCGCATCGTTTACACCGCTTTCGAGATCGTTGCCGAGAAGTCCGAGGGTGGCGACGCTCTCGCTACCTTCAAGAAGGCTATGGACAACGTCAAGCCCACGCTCGAGGTTAAGCCCAAGCGTGTCGGTGGCGCTACCTATCAGGTCCCGATGGAGGTCAACTCCCGTCGTTCCACCGCTCTGGGTATCCGCTGGATCGTCAACTTCTCCCGCGCTCGCAAGGAGAAGACCATGGCCGAGCGTCTCGCCAACGAGATCCTCGACGCTTCCAACGGCCTGGGCGCTTCCGTCAAGAAGCGTGAGGACGTCTTCAAGATGGCCGAGGCCAACCGCGCGTTCTCTCACTATCGTTGGTAAGTTAAGGTAAGGAACTAACATGGCTAAGCCTAAGTACAAGCTTTCCGATACCCGTAACATCGGCATCATGGCCCACATCGATGCCGGTAAGACCACCACGACCGAGCGTATTCTTTACTACACCGGTAAGACCCACAAGATCGGTGAGGTCCATGAGGGCGCTGCCACCATGGACTGGATGGTTCAGGAGCAGGAGCGCGGCGTAACCATTACCTCCGCTGCTACCACCTGCTTCTGGAACAAGGACGGTAAGGACTACCGCATCCAGATCATTGACACCCCGGGCCACGTTGACTTCACCGCCGAGGTCGAGCGCTGCCTGCGCGTCCTCGATGGCGCTGTCGCCGTCTTCGACGCCGTTGCCGGCGTTCAGCCCCAGTCTGAGACCGTTTGGCGTCAGGCTTCTACCTTCAACGTCCCCCGTATCGCCTTCATCAACAAGTATGACCGCGTGGGCGCTGACTTCTTCAACGCTATCGAGACCATGAAGGATCGTCTCGACGCCAACGCCGTGGCCGCTCAGGTCCCGATGGGCGCCGAGGACAACTTCTGGGGCGTCATCGACCTGGTCACCATGACTGCATGGGACTTCAAGGCCGACGAGAAGGGCATGACCTACCCCGAGCCGATGGACGAGATCCCGGCTGAGTTCGCCGACATCGCTGCCACCAAGCGCGAGGAGCTCCTCGACGCTGCTGCCAGCTTTGACGACGAGCTCATGGAGAAGATCCTCATGGAGGAGGACTTCACCGTCGAGGAGCTCAAGGCTGCTCTGCGCAAGGGCGTTCTGGCCAACGAGCTCAACCTCGTCTTCGTGGGCTCCGCCTACAAGAACAAGGGCGTTCAGGAGCTGCTCGACGCTGTCGTCGACTACCTGCCCAGCCCGCTCGACGTCGAGGCCGTCACCGGTACCGATCCGGATACCGGCGAGGAGATTCAGCGTCATCCTTCCTTCGACGAGCCCTTCTCCGGCCTGGTCTTCAAGATCATGACCGACCCGTTCGTCGGTAAGCTCACCTATGTCCGCGTTTACTCCGGCCGTGCCGAGTCCGGCTCCTACGTGGTCAACGCTTCCAACGGTCAGCGCGAGCGCCTCGGCCGCATCCTTGAGATGAACGCCGCCGAGCGTATCGACCGTGACGACGCTGCCGCCGGCGACATCGTCGCTTGCGTCGGCTTCAAGAACTCCACCACCGGTGACACCCTGTGCGAAGAGGGCAAGGAGATCGTCCTCGAGAAGATTGAGTTCGCTAAGCCCGTTATCGACGTTGCCATCGAGCCCAAGACCAAGGCCGAGCAGGACAAGATGTCCCTGGCTCTGACCAAGCTCGCCGAGGAGGACCCGACCTTCCAGGTGTCCACCAACCACGAGACCGGCCAGACCATCATCGCCGGCATGGGCGAGCTGCACCTCGAGATCATCGTCGACCGTCTGCTCCGCGAGTTCAAGGTTGACGCTAACGTTGGTAAGCCCCAGGTTGCCTACCGCGAGACCGCTGGTCACGACGTCGAGAAGGCTGAGGGCAAGTTCGTCCGTCAGTCCGGCGGTCGCGGTCAGTACGGCCACGCCGTCATCAAGCTCGAGAAGATGGAGGAGGGCTTCGGCTACGAGTTCGTCAACGCTATCGTCGGCGGCGTCGTGCCCAAGGAGTACATCCCGTCCATCGACAAGGGCATCCAGGAGGCCCTGAACACCGGTGTTATCGCCGGCTTCCCGGTCCTCGACGTTAAGGTCACCCTGTTCGACGGTTCTTACCACGAGGTCGACTCCTCCGAGGCCGCCTTCAAGATCGCCGGTTCCATGGCTATCAAGGACGCCCTCAAGAAGTCCGATCCGCAGCTGCTCGAGCCGATCATGGCTGTCGAGGTCGAGACCCCCGAGCAGTACATGGGCGACGTTATGGGCAACCTCTCCGGTCGCCGCGGCAAGATCGAGGGCATGGAGGATCGTAAGAACAGCAAGCTCATCCGTGCCAAGGTGCCGCTGGGCGAGATGTTCGGTTACGCTACCGACCTTCGCTCCCAGACCCAGGGCCGTGCATCCTACACGATGCAGTTCGACTCTTATGAGCCCGCGCCCAAGTCCATCGTGGACGAGGTCATGAGCAAGAACGCCTAAGTTCGAGCTCCCTGTTACGTAATCCGCGAGAACATCTCTCGCACTCTTTGGAGGTTTAAGTTGGCTACCCAGAAGATCCGCATTCGCCTCAAGGGCTATGATCACGAGGTCGTCGATCAGTCCGCGAAGCTCATCGTCGAGACCGCTCAGAAGACCGGCGCTCGCGTTTCCGGTCCTGTCCCCCTGCCCACCGAGCGCAACCTGTACACGGTTATCCGCTCGCCGCACGTGAACAAGGACTCCCGTGAGCAGTTCGAGATGCGCACTCACAAGCGCCTCATCGACATCCTCGACCCCACCTCGGGCACCGTTGATTCGCTCATGCGTCTCGACCTCCCCGCTGGCGTCGACATCGACATCAAGCTCTAAGCGATATCGCTCATAGCTTAAAGGGCCCCGCTGCCGTTACGGTAGCGGGGCCCTTTTGTTTTGAGTTTAGATTTTGGGATAGCGAATTCGTCTGCCGAGCCGGCGGCTGCGGCGCCCTATTCGCTCAGGGGGCGCAAGGATGCTTCTTCGAAGTGGAAGACGCACAAGCCGCTCTCGGTCTCAATGCATGCGCGGCCGCAATCGTCGACCGTTCTAAATATGCCTCGTGCCAGCTCGTCTCCAGCGGGGGAGCGGGCGATAACGTGCTCCCCGATCCAATTGAGGTGACCGACATAGTCATCGCGGACGGGCGCGAGCGGTCCGGCGTCTTCTTCCATGGCGTTGAGGCGTTCTGCCCACGCATCTACAGCGTTCACGACTGCGTGATAGACCTCATCGAGGAGCATGTCGACGGCAGGAACGTTTTCGTTAAGGTCCGAGAGACCGATTGCCGGCAGGCCGCCATCGGGCACCTCTTGGGGCACATAGTTCACATTGACGCCAATGCCGCAGACGGCGAAAGGTTTGCCTTCGTTATCGCGTGCGGCCTCGACCAGAATGCCGCCGAGCTTGCGTCCTCGCGCGACCAGGTCGTTGGGCCATTTGAGGCCAATCTCGTTTGCAAGACCCTGCTTTTCGAGTGCTTCGAGCACCGCTAGGCCGCTGACGGCGGCAAGACCAGAGTACTTTGCGGGATTAACGCATGGACGCAGGACAATCGAAAGCAATAGGTTGCCGGCGGTTGAATCCCACTTGTGGCCGCGCCGGCCGCGTCCTGCCGTTTGCGCGCGGGCGGCAAGTCCTGTGCCGTGCGGCGCTCCCTGTTTTCCTGCTTCGAGCAGGTCATCGTTGGTCGATCCGGTTACGTCGACTATCGTTAAACGAGAATCCATAACAGCTGCTAGCTCCTAAGTAAATAAGGCAATCGCGCAATGGTGTCGAGAGATAGACACAATGTGAAGCCTTTGTCGCATTTGGACAATTTAATGTTAACACGTCAACAAAGACTGAAATGCGTTATCCTCTCTTGGTCGATGTAAACACGTCAACAACTCAAAGGAGGTTAGTGATGGGTTTCACGATTCTTGGAACAGGCTCGGCGCTTCCTGAGCGCAGCGTTTCCAATGACGAGCTGTCTGAGTTCCTCGATACCTCGGATGAGTGGATTTTTACTCGCACAGGTATCAAGAGCCGCCACGTCTGCACCACCGAGTCACTTGACGACCTTGCCGTAGCGGCGAGCGAGCGGGCACTCCAGGTGTCCGGAATCGACGCGAGCCAGCTGGATCTGATCGTCTGCTCGACGACGACGGGTGACCACCTTGTTCCCGCCGAGGCGTGTGCCGTTGCTGAGCGACTTGGCGCGACGTGCCCTGCCTTCGATGTCTCGGCGGCTTGTGCCGGCTTCGTATTTGCGCTCGATGTCGCCGAGGGCTATATCGCCCGCAGCCGTGCCGAGCGCGTGCTTGTTGTTGCTGCCGAGCAGATGACGCGCGCGCTCGACTGGACTGACCGTGCCACGTGCGTGCTCTTTGGCGATGGCGCGGGCGCTGCAGTCATGGAGGCCGGGGGAGAGAATCCCCTTGCCGTTGAGCTTTCGACGGCGCCCGACGTCGAGACGTTGCGCGTTCCCGGTCTGGTCGGTACCTCGCCGTTTAAGGCTTCCGCAGATAGCGCGAGCGTGCTGTCCATGAATGGCCGCCGCGTGTTCAAGTTCGGCGTCAACGCCATCTGCGACACGGTCCATAAGCTTGCGATCGATGCGGGCATTTTGGTCGAAGACATCGATCATTTTGTATTCCATCAGGCTAACGAACGAATCCTGAGCCAGGCGGTCAAGCGCCTGGGCGTGCCGGACGAGCGCGTGGTTCGCACGTTGCGCGAGACCGGCAACATTTCGAGCGCATGCATTCCGCTTGCCCTCGACCGGCTGGCAAACGCCGGTGCACTTCACACAGGCGACACCATCGCCTTGGTTGGATTTGGCGCCGGTCTGGATATAGGTGGCTATCTGCTTCGTTGGAAGTAGTCGCACATAGGAAATAAAAACGCCCTAGGGCACAACCAAAGGAGAACTACCATGGCAGATCAGAAGACCTTCGAGCGCGTTTGCGACGTTATCCGCGAGACCGCCGGTCTTGACGATGTCGAGATGAAGCCCGAGTCCACGCTCGAGGAGATTGGTCTCGACAGCCTGGGCACCGTCGAGATCCTCGTTGCCGTCGAGGACGAGTTTGGCATCCAGCTCGATACCGAGGAGAACCCCAAGACGGTCGGCGAGTTCGCCGATACGGTCGAGGCGGCATTGGAGAAGTAGAGATGCTCAAGACTCCTCTCTGCGATCTGCTCGGCATCGAAAAGCCCGTGTTCCAGGGCGGTATGGCCTGGATTGCCGATGCCTCGCTGGCGTCCGCAGTGTCCGAGGCGGGTGGCTTAGGCATCATCGCGGCCATGAACGCCGACGCCAACTGGCTTCGCGACCAGATTCATAAGCTGCGCGCCAGGACGGATAAGCCCTTTGGCGTCAACGTCATGCTCATGAGCCCGTTCGCCGACGAGGTCGCCCAGGTTGTGATTGACGAGCGAGTACCGGTCGTCGTGACGGGTGCCGGCAATCCCACCAAGTACATGAAGGCGTGGAACGAGGCGGGCATCAAGGTCATCCCGGTCGTTGCCTCGGTGGCGCTGGCGCGCCTCGTGGCGCGTCGTGGGGCCACGGCGGTTGTTGCCGAGGGCACCGAATCGGGCGGCCATATTGGCGAGACCTCGACGATGGCACTGGTGCCGCAGGTCGTCGATGCGGTCGACATTCCCGTCGTGGCTGCCGGCGGTATTGCCGACGGCCGCGGCATGGCGGCCGCCTTTATGCTGGGCGCCGCCGGCGTGCAGGTGGGTACGCGCTTTCTGATCGCAGACGAGTGCACCGTATCGGAGCAGTACAAGGAGATGGTCCTGAAGGCCAACGACACCTCGACGCGTGCGACCGGCCGCTCGACGGGACACCCGGTGCGTGCCCTCAAGAGCCCCTTTACCAACGCCTACGCTAAGAGCGAGGCGGCGGGCGCAAGCGTCGAGGAGCTCGGGGCCATGGGCACGGGTGCCCTTCGCAAGGCCGCCAAGGACGGTAATTACGAAGAGGGTTCGTTTTTGTGTGGACAGATTGCCGGCATGGTTAGCGAGCGCCAGAGCGCACGTGAAATCGTTGACGATCTGGTCGATGGCGCCGAGCGCGTCCTGAAGGGTGCGTGCGCATGGGTAGCGTAGCGTTTCTGTTTGCCGGCCAGGGTGCCCAACACCCCGCGATGGGCGTCGATCTGATCGAGACATCGCCGGCGGCCGCCGAGGTGTTCGCCATTGCCGACGAGGTGCGCCCGGGGACCAGCGAGCAATGCCGGAGTGCCTCCAAGGAGGAGCTCTCGCAGACCGAGAACACGCAGCCGTGCGTGTTCGTTCACGACCTAGCAGCGGCTGCCGCCCTGCGTGAGCGCGGCGTGGTACCTGCCGCCTGTGCGGGATTCTCGCTAGGCGAGGTCGCCGCGCTCACCTTTGCGGGGGCGTTCGATACGCGAGCGGGCTTTGAGCTCGTGTGCGAGCGCGCGGCG
>URCS01000086.1 GCA_900546455.1 uncultured Collinsella sp.
AGGCCGAGCAGGAGCGCCTTGCCCGCGAGAAGGAGGAGGCTGCCCGCGAGGCCCAGCGCCGCGCCGTTCCCGCTTCCGATTCCGGTTCGCGTTTCCGTTCGCTGCTCGACCAGATCGCCGCACAGGAGACCGTCCTCAAGGAGAAGAAGGACGCCGAGGAGAAGGCCAAGGCCGAGCGCGCTGCCGAGCGCGGCAACCGTCGTGGCGGCAACAACGACCGTCGCGGTGGCCGTCGTAACGATCGCAACGCTTCCGACAACAACTCCGAGCGCAACGCTTCCGAGGGCCGTCCGCACAGCCATCGCACCAACGCCAGCAACAACGTCGCTGCCGGCATGGACTTCCCCAACCCCGATAAGCAGGGCAAGGGCAAGAAGCGCAAGGGCGGTCATAACAACGAAGAGGACCACTACAGCCGCATGGCTCGCGAGGCCGAGGAGTACAGCCGCGAGAAGGTGCTCGAGGAGGCTCGTGCCGCCGTCGAGGAGGCCTCTCGCGAGTCCACCGGTCGCCGCAAGAAGCGCAAGGAGAAGCGCGAGCGCGAGGCTGCCAAGGCGCAGGAGGAGCGCAAGATAGAGGAGGCGCTGGCCCAGGGCGTGAACCCCGAGGACCTCGACGCCATCAAGGTCTCCCAGGGCGTTACCGTCCAGGAGCTTGCCGAGGCGCTCGACGTTCCGGCCAACGACATCATCAAGCGCCTGTTCCTGCTTGGTACGCCGCTCACCATGACGCAGTCCATGTCCGACGACCTCGTCGAGCTCGTTGCCGACGACCTGGGCCGTCAGATCAAGATCATCACCCCCGAGGAGGAGAACACCTTCTCGTTCTACGACGATCCCGCCGACCTTAAGCCGCGCGCCCCGGTCGTCACCGTCATGGGCCACGTCGACCACGGCAAGACGTCGCTGCTCGACGCCATCCGTCACACCGGCGTTGCTGCCGGCGAGGCTGGCGGCATTACGCAGGCCATCGGCGCTTCGCAGGTCATGATCAACGACCGCAAGATCACCTTCATCGATACTCCGGGTCACGCTACCTTTACGGCCATGCGTGCCCGTGGCGCCAAGGTGACCGACATCGTCATCCTGATTGTCGCCGCCGACGACGGCGTCATGCCCCAGACCGTCGAGTCGATCAACCACGCCAAGGCCGCCGGCGTACCCATCGTCGTTGCCGTCAACAAGATCGATAAGCCGGGCGCCAACCCCGATCGCGTGCGCCAGGAGCTCACCGAGTACGGCGTCATCCCCGAGGAGTGGGGCGGACAGAACATGTTCGTCAACATCTCGGCCAAGCAGAAGATCGGTATCGACGACCTGCTCGAGACCGTGCTGCTCCAGGCCGACGTGCTCGAGCTCAAGGCCAACCCTGATACCTTTGCTTCGGGCAACGTCCTCGAGGCTAAGCTCGACAAGGGCCGCGGCTCGGTTGCCACCGTGCTCGTGACCCGCGGTACCCTGCACGTGGGCGACACGCTGGTCGCCGGCCTCACCTACGGCCGCGTCCGCGCCATGCTCGACCCCAAGGGCAACGCCGTCACCGAGGCCGGTCCTTCCGACGCCGTCGAGATCTTGGGCCTGCAGTCCGTCCCCAACGCCGGCGATGAGTTCCGCGTGTTCGAGGACGAGCGCGAGGCACGTGCGCTGGCCGACGAGCGTTCGCTCAAGGCCCGTATCGAGGAGCAGAGCCGCGTCAAGCACGTGACGCTCGAGAACCTCTTCGAGACTATCGCCGACGCCGAGGTCAAGGAGCTCAACCTGATCATCAAGGCCGACGTCCAGGGTTCCATCGAGGCCCTTCAGGACTCCCTCGACAAGATGGATCAGTCCGAGGTGCGCATCAACACGATCCACTCCGCCGTTGGTGCCATCAACGAGACCGACGTGGTCCTGGCCGACGCCTCCAACGCCATCATCATCGGCTTTGGCGTCCGTCCCGACGGCAAGGCCCGCTCCGCCGCCGAGCGCGAGGGCGTCGAGATCCGTTGCTACGACGTCATCTATAAGTGCCTCGAGGACCTCGATGCTGCCCGCATCGGCATGCTCAAGCCCACCGAGGTCGAGGTCTCCACGGGTACTGCGACCGTTCTGGACACCTTCAAGGTGCCCAAGGTCGGTATCGCCGCCGGTGTCCGCGTCGAAGAGGGCGAGATTGCCGCGACCGATTCTGTGCGCCTGGTGCGCGACGGCATCGTGGTCTTCAACGGTAAAATCGCCTCGATGCGCCACTACAAGGACGAGGCCAAGAGCCTCAAGAGCGGCTCCGAGGGCGGTATTGGCCTGGAGAACTTCCAGGACATCAAGCCTGGCGACACCATTGAGGGCTACCGCATCGACCAGGTTGCCCGTACCGAATAGGGGGTAGCGCTATGAAGCAAACGCAGGCAACGCGCCGTCTGGGCGAGCAGCTTCGCGAGAAGCTCGGTTATATCCTGCTCTTTGAGGTTTCCGATCCGCGTCTCGACCTGGTCACCTTGACCGCGGTCGAGGTTGCGGTGGACCGTTCGTTCGCGCGCGTGTACGTGTCGTGCGACGCGAGCCGCTACGACGAGGTCATGGAGGCGCTCGCCAGCGCCAAGGGCCGCATCCGTAGCCTGTTGGCCCGCTCGCTCGATTGGCGCGTCACGCCCGAGCTCGATTTTCGCATCGATCGCTCGACCGATGAGGCCGAGCGCATCACGCGTGCGCTGGAAAACGTTCCCGCCACGCTTGCGATCGAAAAGGACGAGGACGGCTATCCGATAGCGGATGCCGCCCAGGAGGCAGCTTTAGATGACTAATTCCGCCGACCTCGCCTCGTGCGAGTCTGCAGATATTCAGCGACGCATCCTCGAGCTCATCGAGGGTGCGTCCTCCATTGCGATTTCGGGACATACTTCTCCCGATGGCGATGCCTTGGGCTCCGTATTGGGTCTGGGCCTTTCGCTCATGAAGTTTTTCCCCAACAAGGACATTGCGCTTCTGCTGGCAGACGATGACCCGGTTCCGCGCATTTACCGCTTTATGGAAGGCTCCGACCGTCTGGTGCCGGCATCTGCGTACGCCGGCAATCCTGACCTGTTCATCTCGGTGGACGTGCCGGTCGTCGAGCGCCTGAACAACTCCGCCGAGGTGCTGCGTCGATCGGCGCATGTGGTGTGCTTCGATCACCATCCGGCGCGCGAGGAATTTGCCGAGCTCAGTCTGAGGCGTGTTGAAGCTGCAGCCTGCGCTATGATCATCGACCGTTTCTTGGACAATTGCGGCATTGTCGCACGTGACGGCGTCGCGACCTGCTTGCTGTGCGGCTTGGTGACCGACACCGGTCGTTTCCAGTACCAGAACGCCGATGCTGCCGCGTTCCATGCTGCTTCGCGCCTGGTGGCGCATGGCGCCAATCCGGCTCGTGTCGCACTCGAGGTCTATCAGAGCATGCGCGTCGAGTTTTTGCACCTCAAGTCCATCGTTATGGGTCGTATCAAGACCGTGGCGCACGGGCGCGTGGCGTATAGCTATGCCTTCCAGAGCGACCTTGAGGCCTGCGGCGTCACCTCGGATGAATGTGACGGTCTGGTCGATGTGGTGCGTTCGGTGATGGGCGTCGAGGTCTGCCTGTTCTTAAAGGGCATCGACGGCGATACCAAGGTGCGTGGCAACCTGCGCTCCAAGGGCGACCTCGATGTGTCCGAGATTGCTGCCAATTTTGGCGGTGGCGGGCATCATGCCGCCGCCGGCTTTTCCAACAACGGAACAATTCTCGAGACGCTCACCGTGGCACTTCCCATGCTGGCCGAGCTGGTAGGGGAGGATCCCGCTTCGGTGACCGTCGAGCTTTAACTTTTTGGATGGTACATGGCTCGTCGTACGCCTTCACAACTGAATATGCTGCTCGCTGTCGATAAGCCGGTGGGCTGCACGTCCCACGATGTGGTCTCGCAATGCCGACGCGCCCTCCATGAGCGGCGTGTCGGCCATGCCGGCACGCTCGACCCCATGGCATCTGGCGTCATGGTGGTGGGTGTGGGCCAGGCCACCCGTCTGCTGGGCATGCTCACGCTCGATACCAAAAGCTACGTCGCCGATATTTCGTTTGGCGCCGAGACCAATACCGATGATGCGGAGGGCGAGGCGGTCCGCACGGTGGCTGTTGCCAACGAGCTCCGCGATCCTGCCTATGCTCGTGAGCGCTTGGCCGCCATGCTGGGCCCGCAGATGCAGGTGCCGCCGGCGTTTTCTGCTATCTCGGTCAATGGCGTTCGCGCCTACAAGTCTGCTCGCGAGGGCAATGCGGTGGACCTACCTCCGCGCCCCGTCGAGGTCTATGCCGCCGACCTGATCGCCGTGGGCGGCGAAGGTGATACGTGTGTGTGGACCGTGGCGTTCTCGGTGAGCAAGGGCACCTATATTCGTGCGCTCGCTCGCGACCTGGGCCGCGCTTGCGATAGCGCCGCGCATATTTCCGCGCTGCGCCGCACGGCTTCCGGTGTTGTTTCCATTGGCGCTTGTCATGCGGCCGAGGAGCTTTCTCCCGAGTCCGCGGCTGGCTTTGCCCTGGATCCCATTGCGGCCCTGGGCGCCACACGTGTTGACTTGCCGGGCAATCTTGCCGACGACCTGCTCTGCGGCCGACGCATTCCCGTTGAGCGTGCGCTTGCCGATTTCGATTCCTCGAAGGCGCCGTTTGCGTTGGTGCTCGATGGGGGACTCAAGGCGCTCGCCCGCATTGAGGGCGGCCGCTTTGTCATGGAGCACGTGTTTCCGCAGGCAATCGGCGGTGTTCGATGATGTTGTCCGCTCGCGAGCTCGCGCGTGTCTTTTTCGCGGGCGAGTCGGACGAGGCTCGCATCGTTGCTGCCGATACGTTTGATGAGTGTGAGCACTTGGGTACCGCTTCAATCGCCATTGGCGTGTTCGACGGCGTTCACCGTGGACACCAGGAACTCATCGAAGCGCTTGTCCGTGATGCCCGTGCCCATGGCTGTAAGGCGGTCGTGGTTACCTTCGATCCCGACCCGGACGTTGTGGTGAGCCCTTCGCCCGCTCAAAAATTGATGACGACGGCCGACCGTCTGCATGCCTTGGCTCAAACCGGAGTCGATGCGGTGGTGGCCGTTCCCTTTACGCCTGAGGTTGCGGCACTCGACCATGTCGGTTTTCTCGCACTGCTGTCACGCGTAGTCGACATTCGCTCGATTCGCGTTGGCAGTGACTTTAGGCTGGGTCGTGGCGGTGCTTCTGGTGTTGCCGAGATGCGCTCCTGGGGTTCCGAGCACGGCGTTGACGTGTATGGTCACGACCTGCTTTGCGAGGGCGGTGAGGCCATTTGCGCCACCCGCATTCGTCATGAGCTGGGACAGGGCCATGTGGAGCTTGCTGCTGAGTTACTCGGCCGTCCGTATATGGTGCGTGGCGGTGTTATTCGCGGCCGTCACGAGGGTTCTGGCATGGGCTTTCCCACGGCAAACATTCAGGTGCCCGAGTGTATTCAGGTGCCTGCCGATGGCGTCTACGAGGGCCTGGTGCTGGTCGAAGATACCGTGTGGCCTGCCGCCGTCAACGTGGGCCTGCCGCCGACGTATGCCAACGATGCCGCCTCGGCGCATCTCGAGGCCAACCTGATCGGGTATGCGGGCGATCTGTACGGCGCCTCGGTGTCGCTGGCGTTTACGCGTTGGCTGCGCCCGTCGCGCGTGTTCGATTCGCTGGACGAGCTTATCGCGACCGTCGAGGGTAATATTGACGATATCCGTCATCATTTGGGTGAGCAGGGGGTGAGCATCTGTGATTAGCGATGAGGAGAAAGACCAGGTGCGCGCTGCGTCCGATCTGGTTGCCATCGTGCAGGAAACGGTTGAGCTCAAGCCCCGCGGCCATGAGTTTTGGGGTTGCTGCCCCTTCCATGGCGAAAAGACCCCGTCGTTTCATATTATCCCCGCCACGCAGGTGTGGCACTGCTTTGGCTGTGGCGAGGGCGGCGACGTCTTCACCTACATCATGAAGCGCGAGAACCTGAGCTTTCCCGAGTCGATTCGCTACCTGGCCGACCGTGCCGGTATTGAGCTGCACGATACCGGCGCCTATCGCGAGCGCGGCACCAAGCGCGCCCGCATCTATGACCTGTGTGCCGAAACCGCCCAGTTCTATCACACCATGCTTATGCGCGGTAAGGACAGCCGTCCGCGCGAGTACTTTGCCAGCCGCGGTATGGGCGGCGACGTCTGCCGCCGCTACTGCCTGGGCTTTGCACCGGGCCGTAACGCGCTGGTGTCGCACCTGTCCCAGGCGGGTTTTACCCCGCAGGAGATGATCGACGCCAACGTTGCCGTGAGCCGCGGGCGCGGGCAGCTTGCCGACCGCTTCTACGACCGCGTAATGTTCCCCATCTTTGACGAGCAGGGTCACAACATTGCCTTTGGCGGTCGCATCATGGGTGACGGCCAACCCAAGTATCTCAACACCGCCGAGACGAGTGTGTTCCATAAAAAGCGAAACCTCTACGGTTTTAATTGGGCCAAGGAGTTTATCGTCGCGCAGGATACCGCCATCGTGGTGGAGGGTTATACCGATTGCATCGCCTGCTGGGAGGCGGGGATTAAAAACGTTGTCGCCACGCTGGGCACCGCCCTCACGGAGCATCACGTCAAGACGCTCACCCGCTTTGCCAAGCGCATCGTGTACATGTTCGATGGTGACGCCGCCGGCCAAAAGGCTGCTCGCCGTGCGATTCAGTTTATCGAGCAGGATTCTATGGATCTGCGCTGCGTGGTGCTACCCGACGGCAACGATCCCATGGAGTTCATCACGGCGCATGGTGGCGAGGCACTGCAGGCGCGCATCGACGCTGCCGAGCCGCTTATGGACTTTGTTTACCGCTCGCTGCAGGAGTCGAGCGACATCACCACGCCGGGCGGTCGCGCCAAGGCGCTGGAAGATGCGCTGACGCTTATCTATCCGCTGCGCGATAGCTATATGATCGACACGTACTTTATCCAGATTGCCGACCTGTTGGGTTTGGATCTGGAGACCGTGCGTGCGAGCTCAGGCCGTGTGTTTCGCGATGTCGCCAAGCGCGAGGATGCCGAGCGCCGGCGTGAGCAGAACTACGAGCGTCAACGCGCGCAAGCTGAGCGCGCGGGCGGTTCGCAGGGACGAAGTTCGGGCGGCGGTGCGG
>URCS01000087.1 GCA_900546455.1 uncultured Collinsella sp.
TGTCGGCCGGGATCTTCTCGTCGCGGGCCATGCTCACCAGACGGCCGTGGAAGAAGTCGCGAACCTGCTGGGCGACCTCGGCGGCGTCGAACTCAATGCCCTGCTCGCTATAGAGCTCAAGCGCAAAGTCGATGAGCGACGTGGGGTCGATCGGCAGACGGTCGCGCAGGATGTTGATGATGCCGATGGCGGCACGACGCAGCGCGTACGGGTCGGAAGAGCCGGTCGGGGGCTCGCCGATGGCAAAGATGCCGGCAATGGTATCGAGCTTGTCGGCGCAAGCCACGATACAGCCAGCGGTGCCCTCGGGTAGCTCGTCGCCGGCAAAGCGGGGACGATAATGATCGCGAATAGCGTGAGCGACCTCGTCGTTCTCCCCCATCGCGCTGGCGTAGTAACCGCCCATCACACCCTGCTGGCTCGTGAACTCGACAACAGCGTTGGACACCAGGTCGGCCTTGCACAAGTGAGCGGCGCGGCCGGCATCGGCGGCCAGGTGGGCACCCAGGTGAGCCTCACGGGCAATAGCGAGCGCGAGCTGCTCAATACGCTCGGACTTGGCGAGCACACTGCCGAGCTTCTCCTGGAAGGCAACCTTGGCCAGGCGCTCACGGAACTCGTCGAGGGAGATCTTCAGATCCTCCTCGTAGAAGAACTTGGCGTCGTCCAGGCGGGCGCGCACGACGCGCTCGTTGCCGTCAATCACGCGCTCGGCGTTCTCGGGCTTGCTGTTGGAGACGATCACGAACTCACGCGTCAGCTTGCCCTCGCCGTCATAGATCGGGAAGTAGCGCTGGTTGGTGAGCATAGACTCGCAGATGATCTCGTGCGGGACCTTGAGGAACTCCTCGTCGAAGGTACCAACGAGCACCGTCGGCCACTCGCAGAGGTTGATGACCTCCTCAAAGACCTTCTTGGGCGTATCGACGTGGCAGCCGGGGCGCGCAGCCTCGACCTCAGCGATACCGGCAAGGATGGCCTCGCGACGGCGCTCGGCAGAAAGCACGCCGGCGTCCTCGAGCACCTGCTCGTAAACAGCGGGGCTGGCGACCACATGGTCACCGGGGCCCAGAACGCGATGACCACGCGTGGTGTTGCCACTCGTCACGTCGGCAAACGACACGGGCACGACATCCTCGCCCAAAAGGCAGCAGATCCAACGGACCGGACGCACGAACGTGGCGTGCTCGTGGCCCCAGCGCTGAGAGCGGTAGTTGGGCCACTGCAGGCCGGCGATGGTCTTCTCACACAGGGCCGTCAGAATCGGGGTGGCCGGGGCGGAAGGAATGTTCTTCTCGGCAAATACGTACTCACGGCCGTCGGTGTCCTCGCGACGGACCAGGTCCTCGGCAGCCACACCGCACTTGCGGGCGAAGCCCTGGGCGGCCTTGGTGGCGTTACCGTCAGCGTCAAAGGCAATGTTGGCCGCGGGACCACGCTTGACCTCGTGAACCTCATCGGTCGCGGTAGCGACGTCGGCAACGAGTGCAGCCAGGCGACGCGGGCTCGAAATCACACGGACCTCGCCGTGGGCCAAACCGGCCTCGTCGAGACCCTTGGCAATCATAGTGCCAAGCTGCTTGACGGCATTGTTCAGCGGTGCAGAGGGCATTTCCTCCGTACCGATCTCAAACAGGAAATCCTTAGCGTCTGCCATGGCTTACGCCACCTCGCCTTCCTGGTCGGCATTCTCGTTGACTCCGGCGACCTCGGCCATATAGGCCTCGCAGCACGCCTTGGCGACGGCACGGACGCGCAGGATGTAGTTGGCACGCTCGACCGCGGACAGCGCACCGCGGGCATCGAGCAGGTTGAACGCATGGCTGCACTTCATGACGCAGTCATATGCCGGCAGCGGCAGCTTACGCTCCAGGCAGGAGTGGCACTCGGCCTCGTAGTCGTCAAACTTCTGACGCATCATCTCGACGTTGGCGACCTCAAAGTTGTAAGCGCTGAACTCGCGCTCGTTCTCCAGGAACACGTCGCCGTAGGTCATGGGCGTTCCGTCGGGCAGGTAGCTCCACACCAGGTCGTAGACGGAGTTGACGCCCTGAGCGTACATGGCGATGCGCTCCAGGCCATAGGTGATCTCGACGGGCACGGGATCGACCTCGATGCCGCCCACCTGCTGGAAGTACGTAAACTGCGTGACCTCCATGCCGTTGAGCCAGACCTCCCAGCCAAGGCCCCAGGCGCCGAGCGTCGGGCTCTCCCAGTCGTCCTCGACAAAGCGGACGTCATGGTCGTTGGGATCCAGGCCAATGGCGGCCAGCGAACCTAGGTAGAGCTCCTGGGCGTTGACCGGCGACGGCTTGATGAGCACCTGGAACTGATAGTAGTGCTGCATGCGGTTGGGGTTCTCGCCGTAGCGGCCGTCGGCGGGACGGCGGCAGGGCTGCGCATAGCAGGTGCGCCACTCGGCGGGACCGAGCGAGCGCAGCGTGGTCGCGGTATGGA
The DNA here is from genome assembly GCA_900546455.1 of uncultured Collinsella sp. Taxonomy (GTDB): domain Bacteria; phylum Actinomycetota; class Coriobacteriia; order Coriobacteriales; family Coriobacteriaceae; genus Collinsella. The sequence goes on from URCS01000087.1 coordinate 2,458, forward strand.
AGGTACCGGCACCGACCTCGGAGTCATAGGGCTGCATAATGACGCAGCCCTGCTCGCCCCAGTACTGCTGGAGGCGCAGGATGATGTCTTGGAAGGAAAGCGATGAAGCGTTCATGCCTCTAATATCCCCTCGTCGAAACGATTACACGGTTAGGTACTGTACTATAGCGGTTTTTAGTCGATAGCGCCGATGCGGTTGAGCGGCCAGTAGCGCACAAGCGCCACAGCGATCAAATCAGAGCGATCGACGGGACCAAAGTAGCGTGAGTCGGCAGAGTTTTCGCGGTTGTCGCCCATCACCCACACGCACCCGTCGGGAACGGTGTAGGGATAGCTTACCTGAGCGCCGGGCGCTTGGACCGAAAGTGGCCAGCTCATGCCCGTCGTATAGTCCTCGTCGAGCGCTTGGCCGTCAACGACCACCTTGCCATCCTGAAGGTCGACCGTCTGGCCGGCCGTGGCAATAACACGCTTGACGAGAACATCATGCTCGGAGGTGCCATCGGGGTTGTGAAACACCACGATATCGCCCTGCTTGACGGGCTGACCGAGCTCGAGGCTCACCTTTTGCGCCAGGATCTGGTCGCCAATCTCGATTGTGTCCTCCATAGAGCCGGTGGGCACCACAAAGGGCTCGACCACAAACGAGCGAATCAAGAAGGTGGCGGCGAGCGCGATGACGACGACCGCAATCCACTCAAAGGCGCCCCTCAGGGCAGAATGCTGCGATGGAACCATTCTCACTCCTCGCTCTGCGAATACGAAGCGTCCAAAATCTCCTGCGCGTAAGCGCGCTCCTCGGGCGTGAGCCGCGCTGTCTCGATCAGATCGGGACGCCAGCGGCAGGTGCGCTCGATGGCGTTCTTACGACGCCAGGCATCGACCTTGGCGTGATCGCCGCTCACAAGCACCGGCGGCACGCCCTCGCCGTTGAACTCGGCGGGGCGGGTGTACTGCGCGTACTCGAGCAGTCCTCCGTCCTCGGCGGTCGAGAATGACTCGTCCACATTGCTCATCTCGTCGCCCAGGGCGCCGGGAATCAGGCGTACGACGGCATCGGCAACGACCATAGCGGGAAGCTCGCCGCCCGTGAGCACGTAGTCGCCGATCGACAGACGCTCATCGGCATACGCATACGCGCGCTCGTCGACGCCCTCGTAGCGGCTGCACACAAACAGCAGGCGCTCACTTTTGAGCAGGCGCTCGGCCACATGCTGCGTAAAGGGCTCGCCACAGGGGGTGAAGAACACAACCGTGGGCTTGGGACCCTCTGCGCCAATGGCCTCGATGGCCTCTGCGATAGGCTCGACCTTCATGAGCATGCCCTGCCCGCCGCCGTACGGCTCGTCATCGACGGTACGATGGCGGTCGTGCGTCCAGTCGCGCAGGTTATACGCCTTGAAATCAAAAAGGCCGGCCTTGCGGGCGCGGCCCAAGATCGATGTGGACATGACGGGCTCAAACATCTCGGGAAAGACCGAAAGGGTCTCGATCAGCATGTTGTCCTCCCTACTTGTCCATATCGATCAGGCCGTCCATAACGTGGACGGAAATTGTTCCTGTGTCGGGAAGATCGAGCACGACCTGATCGATCACGGGAATCAGTACCTCGCCGTACCGATCGCCCTCGACAACCCAAACATCGTTAGCGAGCGTCGACATGATCTCGACGATCGTGCCGAGCGAACCGAAGCGCTCGTCGACCACCTCGCGACCCATCAGGTCGGTATAGGCAGCGTCGAGCGAATCGAGCTCAAAGTCGTCACGATTTGCCAGCACGTAGCATCCCGTGATGCCCTCGGCGGCCGTCAAGTCGTCAATGCCCTCAAACGAGACCAGATCGCCATCGCCCGTATCGGTGACGGACACGACCGTGCAAAAGCGGTCGCGCTTGAGCGCCGGCGGCGTCAGGGCGACGCGCATACCAGGCTCTAATACAGAAGGAAGCCCCCGCAGCGGCTGCGCGAGGACCTCCCCCTTCCTTCCGTGCGGCTTGACCACACGGGCGATGTTTTTGTACTGGGACCTCAAGGTCCTAGCCCAGAACCTCTACCTCGACAGCAGTGTCGAGGCGAGCGGCCATTGCACGGGCGAGCGTGCGAATGGCCTTGATGGTACGGCCACGACGGCCGATGACCTTAGCGACGTCATCCTCGGCGACCGAAACCTCAATCGTAGAGGCGTCGTCACCATCGATGACCTCAAGGCTCACGGAATCCGGGTCGTCGACGATCTGAACAACGAGATATTCGACGAGATCGGCGATGCGATCTGAGAGCATTGCCTCACCCTCGAGCTGTGCAGCGTCAACCTCAGGCACGATTTACTCCTCGGCGCCCTCAGCGGCCTCAGCGGCAGCCTTAGCGGCCTCGGCCTCTTTGGCGAGCTGCTTCTTGGACTTCTTGACGACGGTCTCGGTCTTCTCGCCCTCGTTGGCGGCCTTGACCAGAGCGGCGACGGCGTCGGTGAGCTGAGCGCCCTTGGACTGCCAGTCGGCGATCTTCTCGAGGTCGAGGTTGATGGTCTTGGGGGCGGTCATCGGGTTGTAGCGGCCAACCTCCTCGATGATACGACCGTCACGCGGGGCGCGGGAATCGGCGACGACGACACGGTAGTACGGACGCTTCTTAGCGCCGTGACGAGCAAGGCGAATCTTGACTGCCAAAGGAAACTCCTCCAACCAAGCAGCTTTAGGCTGCAACTACAAACAAACAGTTGAACATAATACGCCATCGACGCGGGCAGGTGAAGTCCGTGAGACCAACTTCTTCGGTGTAGTCGAGGGCAAATCCATATCTTAGACAAGAATTCGGGATTTGCAAGCACATACACGCACCCCACATGAGCTGCGCGGTATACTCATGACATGGAAAGACGCGAACATACATACGGTTATGAGGATGCCACAGGCGTCACGCCGCCTCCCTGGACGGGTCCGGCGGTGGGCCTGATGGACCTCGATGCGTTTTTTGCGAGCGTGGAGATGCTCGATCATCCCGAATGGCGCGGCAAGCCGCTCATCGTGGGCGGAGACGCCGATTCGCGTGGCGTCGTGTCCACGTGTTCGTATGAGGCACGTCGCTTTGGCGTGCACTCTGCCATGGCCTCGGCCGAAGCGCGGCACTTGTGCCCGCAAGCCATTTGGACGCACGGGCATTTTTATCGCTACCGCGAGGTCAGCGCGCAGGTCATGGCGATTCTCGCCGACGAGACCCCGCGCGTTGAGCGCGTATCCATCGACGAAGCCTTTATCGATATCACACCGGGTCGCTTTGCGCCCGAAGACCCGCTGCTGGTTGCGCGGCGTATAAGCGACCGCGTGGCAGGGCTGGGAGTGACCTGCTCCATTGGCGTGGGCTGCAACAAGACGGTCGCAAAGATCGCAAGCGAGCGGGATAAGCCGTTTGGGCTGACCATCGTGCGCCCCGGAACCGAGCAGCGCTTTTTGGCCGCGCTGCCGGTATCTGCCATGAGCGGCATCGGGCGCTCGGCCGAGGAGCGACTGCGCCGCATGCGCATCTACACCCTCGGCGAGCTATCACGTGCACCGGAATCCACCTTGTCCTCTATTTTTGGCGTCAACGGCGAACGCATGCGCCAGCGTGCGCTGGGACTCGAAATCTCCGAAGTCACGAGTCTCGATGAAGAGCGCGAGGTCAAGTCGGTCAGCAATGAACGCACCTTTGCGAAAGATTTGACTGAGCGTGGGGATATTGAGGCGGCGATTGCGCTGTTGGGAGAGTCAGTGGGACGCCGCCTGCGCCGTCAGGGGCTGACGGGTGCCACGGTAACGCTCAAGCTTAAGTATTCGTATGGCAGCGGGCGTACGGCACAGCGCCGGCTGCCTCATCCGACCGACGATGAGAACATCTTCGTGGCGGTTGCACTCGAACTGCTCGACAACATCTGGCAGGATGGCATGCATGTTCGCTTAGCGGGCATCGGCATGAGCGACTTCGACCACCAAGGCGGCATCCAGACTGACCTGTTCTGCGAGATCGATGACCGCGGAGCCCAATCCAGCGACCGCCGCGACCTCTCCGTCGCCATCGACGCCGTCCGAGACAAATTCGGCGACACCGCCCTTTCCTTCGGCCGCCAATCCCGCTTCAATGATTAACCGCCCTTGGGCAAAAAGAAAGCCGGGCAGGTGCGGAAAACCGCAACTGCCCGGCGAAATGCGCGAAGCTAGCTAAAAAGCCCCGTATCAAATGAGCTACTAGAGGAGATTGAGGGGGAGCTGGGGGGCGTCTCCCCAGAGCTTTTCGAGACGGTAGAAGTCGCGCGCCTCGGGAGTGAAGACGTGGACGACAACCGAGCCGTAGTCCATGAGCATCCAGGTCTTCTGCTCGCGGCCCTCGATGGAGAACGGATGCTCGCCGCAAGCCTCGGCGACCTTCTCCTCGATCTCGTCGACGATCGAATCGACCTGGCGGTTGTTGGTACCGGTGGCAAGCACAAAGTAGTCGCACACGTCGGAAAGCTCGGTCAGGTCGAGCACCTGCACGTCCTCGCCCTTCTTGTCGTAGGCGGCCTGCGCGGCGGCGCGGGCGACATCCTCGGCGGCGACACCG
>URCS01000088.1 GCA_900546455.1 uncultured Collinsella sp.
CGACGGGCCCGACCGCCGAGGCAAGCGAGGGCTGCGTTCCCTGCATGTCCAACGGCTCCTGAATCGCGATGCCGGCAAGCGGCGCCTGGTAGCCGGGTTGTGCCTGCCGCGCCGCCTCGATGGCCTTCTCGTTCTCCTCGTACGCCTTGAGCTCCTGTTGGTAGTCGGCTTCGGACTTGGGCGCAGCCGCCGTGATGGTCACGGGGTTGAGAACGATGTTCTGCTTGCCGATGGAGCTCTCACCCATGTCGTCCTTGCGACCCATGAGGTAGTCGACCACGTCCTGAGTGCTCTCGGGATTGAACTGGGGCAGGTAGCAGGCGACGGAGTTCAAAAGATCATCGGATTCGATGCGCCGCGCAAGCGGGGTGCGTACCATACGTCCCACGAGCTGTGCGATATAGGTCGAGTCCGAACGCCTGCGCTGCGAGAAGATAACCTCCGCTCGCGGGCAGTCCCATCCGTTGGAGACAGCTTCCTTGGCGAAGAGCACGCGAATGCGCGAGGTGTCCTGAACGAACTCGGGCTCGACATAGGGAATGAGGTATTTTCCCGCCGCGATGTCCTTATGCTCGCCGAAGACGTTGGCGAACGACATCGCCTCGGAAAGGCCGGGGACCAGGCCCGTGATCTGGTCGCACATCTCAGCCAGGGCCGAGTTGCTCACGTTGTCCGCCGCTTGGATGAGCAGCAGCGGGTTGACGGGACCCTCGCCCTCACGGGCACAGTACTCGCCCCACTCGCGGCAGGCCAGGGCATAGCGCTCGCACGCCATAGTGAGGTACTGGTGCTCGACTGGGTCGTCCTTCTCTGGCACGCGCAACTCGATGATGTCCTTGAGCAGACCTGACTCCTGGACCTCGCGAGGGGTCACAGCGACCTTTGGCATACGCACGCGATCGGCGCGCTGGTCCATGGCCGCCTCGAACCTCTGCGGCGTAGCAGAGACCCCGACGACGACGGGCATCGCCGCGCGGCCGTCCAGGCCGTCGATGAGGTTAGCATAGATCGTCGCGGTGCCGCGCTCACTTGATGCATTGGCCCCCAGGCCGCGGTGGGCCTCGTCTATGAACAGATAGAGGTTACGCTCCGGGTCCCTGATGGTGCGGTCAAGGATATCCCAGAACACGCGGCCGGAGTTGGCCTCACCACCCTTGGTGAGCAGGCCATTCTTGCTAAGCAGGTCCTTGCTGAGGAAATAGACATGGCGCGGTTCGAGAATGTCGTGCGCGGCTCCGAAGTCGTTGGTAATCGTGACCAGATGGCGCCTGTCGAGGATGCTGTCTGCCAGCTTGTCCGCCACGTTGGAAAAACGCACGCTCGTCTGCTCGTTCAGGCTCGGGGAATCCGAGAGCCAAAGAACAACGGCATTCTCGTCGGGCATGAGGCCCAGATCATCGTCTCCGAAGAAGAGTGCTTCGATCGTCGCCGCGCACATGACCGTCTTGCCCGAGCCCGTGGGAGATGCGAGGCACACCGAAGACAGTTCGCCGTCCTGCTCATAGCGTCGGCGCATCGACTGCAACTTGTTTGCCAGGGTCGCGACTGCCCCGGCTTGGAAATCCTTAAGTTCGACTCTCATGCTTACCTCACCGCATCCTCGGCGGCAATCTTGAACGATTGCAGGTAGTTCTCGTACAGGCGGACGACGTCGACCCCGGGCAGCTGTGCCTTGACGGAGGCGTATCGAGCCGTGTCGTCCGTGATCACATAAGCGCACCCTATGCTGGCATTCTGCTTGACGGCGTCTATGAAAGCGCCGACCGAAGCAAAGTCGAAAAGGACGGCGTAGGCGTCGACCATGGCAAAGCCCGGCTGCTCGTGCTTGATGATGCTGCCACGCGAACCAGCGCGCAGCCAGAGCAGGGGCGCGATCTCCTCGAAGGCCACGCCCAGCTCGACGGCGTCTGGGTCTGCGTAGGTGAGGTCAAAGAAGACGGCGTTTTCCTCGAAGCCGTCGGCCATGGGAAACTCGTCGGTGAACTTGTAGTCACCCTTGATGGGATCGCCCTCGGGCGTCTTGCCCGTGATGGCCGCCGTGACGCGAGGTTTGGTAACGTACTGGCAGATGCCCAGTGCCTCCCATTCGGGGTCGCCCTGGCGAAGACCGCGCTTGGTGAGCTTTTTGGATTCGTCCTCGGAGACCTCGTTGTTCGTTACGCTGATGGAACGCCTGCGCCCGCCGTCCTGATGGTTCAGACGCATGACGGCGTGCGCCGTGGTGCCCGACCCTGAGAAGAAGTCGACTATAAGGGCATCGGGCTTGTCGGCGACAACGGAAGCGATTGAGAGCTCGGTCGCATATAGGGACTTTGGAAATGTGAAGCGCCTATCGCCGATAAACTTTTTGATATATCGGCTCCCGTATTCACCGGCAGAGAACTGCGTGCCACTCCAAACGGTTGTTGGAATGGCAGAGCGTTCTCCCTGCTCTTCGAGAAGCAGGGACCCATCCTCAGCCTTGCCGATGAGTTTAATTTCTCCATTCTTGAGACGCTCCTCTTGGGAATCTCCTAGGTAAAGGAGGGAGTACCGATCACTCTTTTTGTTGTACTCACCTACTTTTGCGCACCCGCGATCAAGCTTGGCCTGTAGAGCATTCTGGGAGATCCTCCAAGTCGCCTCTCGGCCATCGGTCCTAATAGGCCAAACTGCCCTGAGACCCGTTTTTGTCGGTATCTTTGTCCAGTCTTGTTCAAGGGGGAGAGAAGCGCCGAGCTCCTTAATTGTCGCGGTCTCCTCATCGATATAGATGGGATAAAAGAGGTTCGGCCTTGCGGTGCGAGCGGCATTGGGACCGCCCCTCAGCAGCCGCTCCCAACGTACCTTACGTTGGGAGCGGCTGCTCGACGCGTCATCAGCCACTTTTTCCTCAAGTTCTCCGAACTCAACGGAATAGAGTCTGCGGTCCACTTGGCACGGCGCGGCGGTACCAAAAAAGCAAAAGACAGCGTACTCGTCAGCTCTCTTGAACTGGTTGCCGCGGGCAACCCCGTTCTTGTTTATGGTGATTGAAACCGTCTGGATACCGGTCGCGTTGGGAAAAACGCTCTCTAAAAGAAGCTCAAGCCTTGCATACTCCTTCTCGTCGATCGTCACGATGAGCACGGAATCGTTGGGGTTGAGCAGCTGCTTGGCAAGCTTGAGGCGGCGCTCCATAAAGGCAAGCCACTTGGAGTGGCGATAAGCGTCGGAGCCGTCGACGTAATCGTTGTTATATTTCCAGTCGCGGGCGCCAGTGTTATAGGGCGGGTCAATATATATGCAGTCCACTTTGCCTGCATAGGCAAAGGCCAAGGTTTCAAGAGCATGGTAGTTTTCGCCGTTAATGACTACTTGATAGGGCTTATCGCCACCGCGCTCGACACGCCCAGTCTCTTTGAGGCCAGCATAAATCGGCTGGTCATATTCAGCAACAGGCACGACATCATCGACAGCAACGGAGCGGGGCTCACATTCGTTTTCGTCATATGAGGGCGATTGGTATGGCTTTAGATCAGCAACCCCCCCCCCGAACGGTATTTACAAACCATAGCAGTTGGGAGTTAGAATCCTCTTTTTTACCACGCTCGGGAAGCACCTGTACGACATCGCCCTTCATGATAGGTTTGCCATAAAGGCGAAGTCGTTCTGGACGGTTGTGTTCAAATACAAGCCCAAACTGGCGCTGCGCCGCAAAGGCACGGATGTCGGCAGCGAGCTGACGATCGCCCAGCTTGACAGCACGATCAACAAGGTTCTGAACGACTGCTTGCGCCGTCTGAGACATCACTTCTCCCCCTTACACTTCTCGTCAATCCATTCGCGCAGGACCTTAGCCACTGTCTTATCCTGGCGCGCGGCATAGGACTTAAGAGCCCGCTTATCCTCGCGGGTTATCGAGAGCGTGAACTTATCCAGCTCCTTCGCGTTCTCCTTGAGTTGCGCTTCGGACATGCGGGCCTCCTTTGTTCAGTTGAATTGATTTTATACGTAATTACGTAATTACGTAGGCTAATTTGAGCCATGCAGCACTCAATCACTAGTCAGTATTCGTTGACAAGCCGTTGGGGATAACGAATATATCGAGGTAGACAGCCGTTTTTACCGTCTGTGAGTACCAGCAAATCGATACTCAAAACGTCGTGAGTACATTTTGAGTACCAGTCCGAGCGGCCTCTTGCGGGCGGACGCAATCTGCCGGTCAGCATTAATTAGAAATAAATTGATGGCGTTGCTTCGGTAATTGAAAGCACTTTAAGACATACCAGCAAACAATAATCCCAGCTAAACAGCTTGAGAGATTGCGCTGCTGGTTTGTATGTACCACATACACCACAATGCACAAGCACCCATGGCACGCAAATAAAAAACGAGGGAGGCCGTTTCCGACCTCCCTCGCAAAGGGCTATTTACTACTCCCACTCGATGGCGTCGGTTCTGCCGTCCCGTCACTCCAGTTACACCCAGTTTTCGGCATCGACACGGAACGCGTGCCGCCGAATGACGCGATGTCGCGTTTCGTCGGCTTCGGGGACAAAAGCTGGGACAACCTCAAAAACTTTTTTCAAACTCAGGGCTTTGAGTTTTTGTTTTTGTCCCAAAGTGCGCGGCGGGTCGCCTTTGGAGGCTCGATGGCGCCGAAAACGCCCGTTTTGAAACTCAACCGCCCTTTTGCCCGCAAGCCGCCAGCTGCAATCGCAAGTGAATTAACGCGGGTGGCTTGCGCGCCATTTGCAAAACCCCAGGTCGCAGGTCTTCGCCATTCGTGAACAAAGTGAGTAGTCTCAGGTGGCTTGCTTATGAGTTGGCGAACGGGCCTTCAGGATTCAGGGCAAACATGCTGGTAGAATAGGATTCTCAAATCAATGACAGGAGACCGAGCATGGCCGAACCCCACGATAGGAAGCCGATCCTCACGATCGAGCAGCAGATAGAGCACCTCAAGCAGAAGGGCGTAGCCTTCGAACTGTGTTCCGAGGAAGAGGCCGCGGACTACCTGCGCGACAAGTGCAACTTCTTCAAGCTCGCATCCTACCGCAAACTCTTCTCGAAATACGAGGGAGGCCCGCGCGACGGCCGCTACGTAGACCTCGACTTCGGCCAGCTGCGCCTGCTCGCGGCGCTCGACCAGGAGCTGCGCCACGCCCTGCTCGGCATGACGCTCGACATCGAGCATTTCCAGAAGGTGACACTGCTTCGCGAGATGGAGGACCGTGGAGAGGACGGCTACGCCATCGTGGCCGACTACATGGCATCGCTTACCACTGCAAACAGGGAGTACCGCCTGCGCGAGCTCAAGATGAGCGGCCGCAGCCCCTACAGCTCGAGCCTCTACGCGAAGTACTCCGGCGACATGCCTGCCTGGGCCTTCCTTGAGCTCACCTCGTTCGGCACCCTCATCGATTTCGTGCGCTTCTGCGCCAGGCGATGGGGCGACAGGCGCCTCGAGGCCTCCCACTACGACCTCAAGCGCGTGAAGTCCGTCCGCAACTGCGCCGCGCACGGCTCGTGCCTGATCAACTGCTTCGCCGAGAGGGGCGCCGCCCGGGGCTCGGCGTCCAGCGGCGTCTCCCGAAGGGTCGCCGCCGTGGGAATTCCCAAGGCGACCAGGAGGAAGTGGATGGGGAATACGGCCATGCAGGAGGTCGCGACCGTGCTCGTGGCGCACTCCGGCTTGGTACCCGAGGGCTCCTCGCACTCGCGCGCCGCATCCGAGCTCGCCGAGATGTTCGCCAGGGCCGACGGCGAAACCGAGGCGCTGCCCGACAAGGGGCCCGACGCCGCAGCTCGCTCCGCGCTCGAGTTCCTTCGCAGGTTGACAGAATCGCTCGGGTTGGTAGAATAGCCTGCAGATAGCAAAACCTTCACGGTTTTAGGGGCGGACTTGCGCAAGCGACTCTGCCCTATTTTTATATTCACTCGCTATAGGAGACGGATGATACCTGGGTCAATGACAGAACTGAGAAGCCCGGAATAATGGAGCCAGTTAGAAACCCTCGGGTTTGCGGGGCGGGATCATGAGAGCGATTCTGCCCTATTTTTTTCCTCCGTCTGCCCCAACCAAGTAGTTCGAAGATAGCCTGTAGGTGTCCTCGTGGGCGCCTTTTATAATATGAGCAGGACATTGTCAATAGGCAATGAAGGGCCAAGGGCGATTTCGTTCGCCCTTGGCCCAATCTATCTCCTCCGCAATCCCCGTTGACAGCGCGTGTCGGATCGACGCCCGTCTGGCAGTTTAATATTCGCCCATCGCGCAGAATGCGCCGGTGCATCTCGTTGCTACGGCCGGCCCCTCCGTCTCGTCTGTCTTTTGGCGTGCGTGGCGGCTTCGCCGCCGCACGAAAAAAATCCGAGGATGGAGGCCGACGCCCGTCGAGCCCGGGAATTCCGGGAAAGACCCGGATATGTGCGCGGCGCTCCCGCTAGGCGCCTTCCGCCATTCGGCCCACGGCCCAGCACCAGCAGGCCAGCTCGCGCGCCACCGCGACGTTGGCCACGCTGCTCTGCTTGCCCGCATCGTCCATGGAGCGGCGCCTGTCGACGAGCCGCCTCACGCCCGCGTTGGCGTGTCGCCTGGTCGCTGCGTCGACTACCTGCCCCTTGGCCAGGTCTTTCGGCGACCTCGACGCTCCCTTGTAGTGCCAGGCGGCCTCGACGAGCAGCTTTCTCAGGTGCTTGTTGCCGGCCTTGGTTATCCCGCCGCGGAATCGGGACTCGCCGCTGGAGTGCTCGGAGGGCACCAGGCCCACCCACGCCGCGAAGCCCGACGCCGTGGCGAACCTCGCGAAGCCGTCGGCCTCGCACGCGATCGAAGCCGCGGTGACCGCGTCTATACCCTTGAGGCATTTGAGCGCGTCGCAGGTCGGCTTCCATCTAGGCTGCTGGGCCAGCGACTTGACCTTCGCCTCGAGCGCGGCCTTGGCGGCGTCGGCCTCGCGCACGCGCTCGCAGTAGTGGTCCAGCGTC
>URCS01000089.1 GCA_900546455.1 uncultured Collinsella sp.
CGCTACCCAAAGGCGTCGTGTCGGTCGCGTCGATCGCCTGCGCGGCGCGCTTTCTCTCCGAGAACCCGGGTCGCGCGCTTCTCACGACGGGGAGCAAGGAGCTTGCTCCCTACACGCGCGTCGCCGATTTCGCGGAGCGCTTCTTCGTGCGTGTTCTCCCACTGCCCGGTGCTATAACGAAGTGCATCGACGCGGGGTTTTCGCCGTCGCACGTCATCGGCATGCAGGGGCCCTTCACCCGCGAGCTCAACGAGGCGATGCTTCGGCAGGTGGGCGCCCAGTGGCTTGTGACCAAGGACTCGGGAACCGTAGGTGGCACGGCCGAGAAGATCGCCTCCGCGCGCGACGTGGGAGCGCGCTGTATCGTGGTCGCCCGTCCCGCCGAGGGAGGCGGGGCCCTTTCGCTTAGGGAAGTGGAAGACGCGCTCTTACGGGAGTTCGCGCGCTAGGCGCTCGCCGCGCATGCGTGCCCTCCCGCCTGCGAGGAGGAGCGCCCCGAGCAAGCTCGACCCGTACAAGCCTGTCATCCGCCAATCGCTCGAGGACGACGCACGGAACTGGCGCAAGCAGCCCTTCAATAAGTTGCGGTGAAATAGTGTCTGTTTTTGCTGCTAGATAGCATATTCAGTCCCTAATTCACCGCAACTTGTTGGTGTTGGCTTACTGGTAGCGTAGGCACTCGACGGGGTCGAGCTTTGCTGCGCGGCGAGCGGGGTAGAAGCCAAAGATTACGCCGATGCCGACCGATACGGCAAACGCGATCAACACTGTCGTAATGGAGAAGCTTGGCGTGATCGTCCCGGTGGCTCCAAACTTGCTCATGATGCCCGAGCTTGCGGCAAAGAACGTGAGTCCCCAGGCCAGCAGATAGCCAATCAGGACACCCAACAGTCCGCCGGTGACGCACAGCGCCGAGGACTCGGCCAAAAATTGGGCGGTGATATCGCGACGACTGGCGCCCAGAGCGCGGCGGATGCCGATCTCGCGGATGCGCTCAGTCACGTTGGTGAGCATCATGTTCATAATGCCGATACCGCCGACAAGCAGCGAGATGCTGGCGACAGCACCCATGATGAGCGAGAACGCGCCCATAAAGGAGTTGAGCGCATCGATGGCGCTTTTCATGGAGGTCGCCGATACGCTGTCGTACTCATCATCCTCCGCGATGCCCTTCATCGCGCGCACCTTGGACTCGATGGTCTTGCAGAGTTCATCCATGTCCGTGCCCTCGGCGGCAAGTGCCGTCACGCTGGGGAATGAAGGATTCTCGTCGCCAAACAGCCCGGAGATGGTTTCGCGTGGCATATACAGCGTGAGCGAGCCCATTGAGTCGCTGCCGCCATCTATCACGCCTACAATCTGCACCTCGCCGTTGGACACCTTGATAGTTTTCCCCAGCGCATCCTGTTCGTTGCCGTAAAGCTGATCGGCGCCGCCGCGGCTGATGAGCGCCACGCGTGAGCCTGATTGAGACTCGGCCTGGGAATAGGTGCGCCCCGCAACGAGCTTGCTGGCCCCCACGGCATCGAGCATGTCGCTATCGACACCCTGTGCCATGACGGTATAGCTTTTATCGCCGGTCTTGTACTCGGTATACGCGCTGTCGACAATGCCGATCTGCTCTATCTCCGGCACCAGTTTTTGAAGCTTCTCGATGTCCGACTCGGTAAGTTCTTGGGACGAATAGATCTGAACCATACGAGCTGCGTTGAGGCCCAGGCTGTTGACCAAGCTGTTTTGGATGCCGCCGATGAGCGAAGTCATGGCAATAACCGAGGCGATGCCGATGACAATGCCCAGGATGGTGAGCAGGCTGCGCCCCTTGTTGGCCTCGAGCGAGTGAAGGGCTTCCTGGATGAGATCGCGGGCGCTCATGCCACCACTCCTTTCGGCGGGTTGGCGGAGGCGGAAATCATGGGCAGGCTATCTACGGCGCTGCGCAGGGTCCGCGGTGCATGTGGAATATACGCGCCGTCGTGAATGCGACCGTCGCGGATGGTCACGGCACGGTCGGCCTCGGCGGCGATGCCGGGGTCGTGTGTGATAAGAACGATGGTTTTGCCGCGCTTCTGGAGCTTATGGAAGGTCTCCATCACAAGCGCTCCAGTGGCGGAGTCCAGGTTTCCCGTCGGCTCGTCGGCCAGAATGATGGGCGGGTCATTGACGAGGGCGCGTGCGATGGCGACACGCTGCATCTGGCCGCCCGAGAGCTCGGATATGCGGTGGTCCCAGTGGTCAACGGGCAGCGTGACAGCCTGCAGCGCGTGCACGGCGCGCAGTTCGCGCTGGCTACGGGGCACATTGGTGTAGGCCAGCGGCAGCATGACGTTTTCGATAACCGACAGGCGCGGCAGCAGGTTGAAGCTCTGAAAGACAAAGCCAATGCTCAGGGCGCGAACTTCGGTGAGCTCGTCATCATCGAGCTCGGCCACGTTGATCCCTTGCAGGTAGTAGTCGCCCGCCGTCGGTTTATCCAGGCAGCCCAGGATGTTCATGAGCGTCGACTTGCCCGAGCCCGAGGGGCCGGTGATGGCGACGAATTCGCCGGGATTTACCGCCAGGCTCACGTTGTGGAGGATATGGGCGCAACCGGCCTCGCTCTCAAAGATGCGGTGCACGTTGCGGATGTCGATAACGGGACGCATTACATGCCCTCGTCGGCAGACATACTGCCCGAATCCGCGCCGTAGCCGCCGTCAGCCGTTGCGTCCTCTCCGGTGTCCATGACGAGGGTGTCGCCATCGCGCAGCTTGGTAATCGGCACGTTAGGGTTGATCTCGTTGCCCTGGTCGTCGCGCTTGACCTGTGTCTTGCCGACTACGGCTTCGTTGTCGTTTTGCGTCACGACGGTCACTTTCACGCGGCGGGTCTGTTTGCCCTCGTCATCGGTTACCACGTTGACGTAATAGTGTTCGCCGTCTTCGGTCATGAGCGCCATCGTCGGCACCATCACCACGTCGTCGAGCTGCTCGGTCACCACCGAGACCTCGGCCGTCATGCCCGGCTTCAGGCGCGCGTCGGGCGACTCGATGAGGATGTCGACGTTAAAGGTTACGCTGCCGCCGCCAACGGTGGCGGCGTCGGAGTTTGCCACCGACGCGATAGCCGTGACGGTGCCCTGGCTCACGATATCGGGAAACGCGGGATACGTGACGTTGGCGCTCTGCCCAACGGCGATCTTGGCGATGTCCTTTTCGCCCACCTGCACGGTCACCTTCATCTTGGACAGGTCGGCGATCTGCATGCACTGCTTGCCGCCGCTCGTATCGCTTTCTCCCATGATCATGCCGCCTGTAACCGTGGCGCCCACTTTGGCATTGAGCTCCACGATGCTACCCGAGCTCGGGGCCGTGACCGTGCGACTGGAGGCCTTGGCGTTCGCCTGGTCGAGGTTTGCCTGGGCCGAAGCGAGGCTGCGCTGCGCGGCCGATACGGCGTTCGTGTCCGCTGATGCGGCGGAGACGCCAGCCGCTGCGGAAGCTCCCTCGACGTCCGTCGTTGGGGTGGCCTGCGCGGCGGCTGCGGCTTTCTGCGCGTTGGCGAGGTCTTCCTGAGCGGCGGCAACTGCACGCTGCGCCTCGGCAACGTTGCGATCGAGCTCGTCGTTTTTAATGGTCATAAGCACGTCGCCCTCGTTGACGGATTGGCCTGCCTGCACGTTGATCGAATCGACCGTGCCGTCGACAGAAGGGGAGACCACTGAGGACGAAATGGGTTTGAGCTGGCCTTTCGCCTCGACCGTTGTGCTAAACGTGCCCTCGGTCACCATGTCGGTCACAGGCCCGCTAGCTCCCTGTGGCTGCGCATTGAGAACCAGGGTAGCGACAATGGCAATGAGCGCGATGGCACCTATGACGCCGGCGGCAATACCGCGTCGAATCAGCTTTTTGCGTCGACGTTCGGCGCGTTTTGCCTTGAGCTTGGCATATGCCTCTTCATCGGAAATCTCGACCGTATCGTTCGTGCGTCCGCTCTGCTTATCGGCATGTACGTCTGTAATCAGAGGAATCGTTTCGGTGACATCTTCGGGCGTGTGCTCGGTATCATCCGGGCCCGGGGTGATGGTGGGGACATTCGGCATAGCGTCTCCTTTATAGAAAGAACCTCGATAATTATATGCGCCCACCGGTTGGGGCGGGCGCATAGGACGGTTTCTTTCGGAACTGTTAGATTGGTCGCAGCGGTTCCACGTTGTAGGAATGCGCGCGTTGCACTACGAGTGGACAACCACGCACAGGCCGACTTTGATGCAGTCGTGAAGTGCCTTGGCGTCTGCCAGGCGCAGGTTGATGCAACCGTGGCTGCCGCACCACTTGTACGACTCGGCATTATCGAAGCTCTTGTCGTTTTGCCAGGTGGCATCGTGGAAGCCGATCATATTTCCCTCGAACGGCATCCAGTAGCTCACCGGGCTTTCGTATTTGGGCTTACCGGTCTCGGGGTCCTTGGCTCCGATCAGGGTACTGCCGCCGTCGTTGCTGTTGATCTGCCACACGCCTTCGGGGGTGGCGTCTTCGCCCGGTTTGCCGGAAATAAAGTTGGCCTCCCAAACGATATTACCGTTCTCGTCATAATAGCGCGCGTGCTGCTCGGACAGGTCGACGTCGATATACGCCTTCCAGTCGGGCTCTCCCTTTGCGGTAAAGGTGTCGGCCTTCTGGGAGTACTTGATCTCGATTTCGCCGGTCTGCTTGTTGTTAATGGCGTCCTCGACCTGCTTGGCGAGCGAGCTGCTGTCGATGGACCAACCAAAGTCACCGCCTTCGACGGCGCACTGCTTGCCATCGGCGCGCGTCCACCAGCGAGTGGAGCCCACGGTATTAAAGCCGTTGGCGAGCTCGGCTGCCCAGCTGCTGATCTGCGACGTATCGAGCGTGGGGTTGGCGGGATCGGCAAAGCTGATCCACTGTAACACGGAGCTGCCGTCGACCTTGCCGGCATCCACGCCGTTGAGCTTGAGGGTCACGTTGACGCCCAGGAAGTTGTTGGCGGCATCGCACGCGGCCTGAATCTGATCATCGGTCAGCGTTCCATTGAGCGGCTCATAGGCATCGTTGCCGAGCTTGGAAAGATCTACGGTCTCGGCTAGCGAGGCGAGCTCGAGCTCGGCATACTTAATGACATGCTCGCGGTTGATTTTTTCGTTGGAGCGCGCCTTCTCGACGGTAAACTTGCCGGCCTGCTCGTCATAGGAGCTATTGGCCTCGAACGTGCCCGAACGCCCCTCGTTAAACTCGTCGATGGCGGCGCCCAGATCCTTCTCAAACTTCTTTTGGTCAAAGGTATCGGAGAGCATGGACAGGTCGACGTCTTGATCAAGATCGACTTCGTTGGAGGTAGCAGTTGTTTTGGTCTTGCCGCTTAAGGATTCCACAAGGCGGACCGGCCAAATAAAGGCTTCGTTGTGGTTGATGATTTCTTTTGCAGCAGCTTCGCCGTCGACGATGGGTTCATCGGACTCGGGCTGATAGGTCCAGCTAAAGTCATCTCCTGTCACGGTGAGCTTATAGTGCTTCCATGCCGAGTTGACCTTGGTGGCGGCAGACGAAGCGTTGGAGAACGAGACGTCGACGCCGGCGATGGTGGTGTTGGGGTAGGCTACCTGCGAAAACGCTACGACGCCCACGATATAGACAATGACGATAAGACCCAAGACGACAAAGAGCGTCGTCTTTTTGCCCGACTTATTGTTGCCGGCGGACTTGCGCGCGGGGCCGCGATCACCTCGGGTGTGCGTGGGGGGCAGCTTGGGCGCGTTGCCGTTTGCCTGGCGTTGCTGACGTTGTTGACGCTGCTGGTTCGGGCGTTGGGAAGCGTTTGTCGCACCACGCTGCTGACCGTGGCTCGGCGCGATAGGACGCGGCGACTGAACGCCGCCGGTGTGCTTGCTCGGCTGCTGCGGATCGGGAATCAGTTGAGTTCGATCGTTTTGCGACATCGTATGCATATCCTTCGAATTTCGCCTTGCGGCTCATCGTGTTTTTACTGGGCTTGCATTATAGCGATTGCCCTGCTGTTTGTGGTACGGAAACGGTGGCATTCAAAAGAGGTGGGACATTTGTCCCACCTTTGAGTCGTTCTTAGCCGTTATCCGCACACACCGCATTTTGCACAGGCTGAAAGTGCGGCCGGTGCCTGCGCGATGCCGCCCTTTGCCGTCTCGCGTAGCGTGGCCGGCAACGCGTGACCCACCGAGAGCATGACATGTGCCATCTGGTCAAACGGCACCAAGCTCTTAATGCCTGCGAGGGCGAGTTGTGCCGAGCTAAAGGCCGCTGCCACGCCGATGGCGTTGCGGTTTTGGCAGGGCACCTCCACGAGGCCACCGACGGGGTCGCAAACGAGGCCCAGCAGGTTACTCAGCGCGATGGAACTGGCGTCGAGAGCCTGCTCGGGCGTGCCGCCGAGCATCTGCACCAGAGCGGCGGCTGCCATGGCGGCGGCGCTTCCC
>URCS01000090.1 GCA_900546455.1 uncultured Collinsella sp.
GCGACGTCATCGGCACGAGCACCTAGCAGCGTACGACCCACCTCGGCGCCCCAAGCGTGCGCAAGGCCCTCGGCACTGATTGCGCCATTCAGCTCAATCTGACGCTCAACGGCAGCGCGGCCTTCCTCAATGTCACCGTCCTCGATAAAGTCGATGATGGTCTCAATCGACATGGGCGTATCGGCGTTATCTGCCGCCCGCTCGGCCACGACGCGCTCGGCGCAGGCGGCACACTCCCCCGCCGACTTGCCGCACACCGGAATACCGTCGAGGGTATGGCACGTGACATTGGTGTGGTGGTCGGTAATCTCGACGACCGCGGTATGGCCCCCGGCCGTCGCAGTCACCTTGATGTAGAGGTTGGGCACACCCTCGACAAGCGACACATCGCAGTAGCCGGCGTCGGCGAGGAGCTCGGTCACGCGAGCACGATCTTCGTCGTCAACGCTCTCGAGCACCTCGAGAGCGCTCTTGGCGTCGCCGCCCACGGCACCCAGCACGGCCGCGGCCTCAATACCGTGCATACCGCCCGAGTTGGGCACGGTCACGCTCTTGACGTTCTTGATGATGTTGCCCGAGCATGCAACATCCATATGATCGGGTTCGCAACCGAGCGTCTGGCTCGCCAGCGCCGCTGCATAGGCAACGGCAATGGGCTCGGTGCAGCCGAGTGCACAGACAAGCTCGCGGTTCAAAACATCGCAAAACGCGGCATCACGGATGGAATCGGTAGGCATAGGTATCTCCTGCTTGCATAACGGGCTAGGCTCTCAAAAAATGTTAGCTCCTTTATTTGATAACAATGCATCAAAAACCGCAACCATGGTTCCGGCGGACGGCGCTCAAGCACAAACTGACGGCATTCATTCATGAGAAGCCGGTCTTGTTGCATGCTAAAGCGTTTGACCAAAAAACGCCCGAGCGTTTACGCAAAAGTCGCGCTATCATGCAGTCGAACGCGGTAAACACCTTTAGCATTTGCGCCGCACAGACCAGAGAGGAACCATCCATGAAGATCGGTATCGGTAACGACCACGCCGCCGTCGAGCTCAAGAACATCATCTCCGAGCACCTGAAGGAGCGCGGCTGCGAGGTCGTGAACTTTGGCACCGACACCTCCGAGAGCTTTGACTACCCCATCGCCGGCTACAAGGTGGGTAAGGCCGTTGCCAACGGCGACGTCGACCTGGGCATCCTCATCTGTGGCACCGGTGTCGGGATTAGCCTGGCTGCCAACAAGGTCGAGGGCGTACGCGCCGTCGTGTCCTCCGAGCCCTTCAGCGCCAAGCTCTCCCGCATGCACAACAATACCAACGTGCTCGCCTTTGGCGCCCGCGTCGTGGGCTCCGAGCTCGCCAAGATGATTGTCGACGAGTGGCTCGACGCCGAGTTTGAGGGCGGTCGTCACGAGCGTCGCGTTAACCTCCTCAACGAAATCGACCACACGCGCGGCCTCAAGGTCGTCGACGAGGCCTAAACATCTCAGTGCCACAAGCTAACAGCAGGGGCCCGCTCGGAACTCATGACCGAACGGGCCCCTTCATAGATTTTGGAATAAAAGGGCGCCGCGGATGGAGTTCCACGGCGCCCAAGCCACACGCTAACAGCTTTAAGGAGTCAAAGCTGGTTTAGCCAAAGAAGCGCTTGATCTCGATCTCGGCGTTCTCCAGGCAGTCGGAGCCGTGGATCACGTTGGCGTTGACATCGACAGCGAAGTCGCCGCGGATGGTACCAGGAGCAGCGTCAAGCGGGTTGGTAGCGCCCATGAGGGTGCGCATCTTAGCAACAGCGGAGAGACCGGAAACGACCATCTTGACGACCGGACCGCTCGTCATAAAGTCGCAGAGACCGCCAAAGAAGGGCTTGTCGGCCAGATGGGCGTAGTGCTCCTCGACGGTAGCGCGCTCGAGCGTGGTCATCTCCATGCGCTCGATGACAAGGCCGCTGCGCTCGATGCGAGCAACGATCTCGCCGATCTTGCGGTCGCGCACGGCGTCGGGCTTAATCATGATGAAGGTCTTCTCGATAGCCATAAGGTAGCCTTTCAAGTAGGTTCGCGCGTGCCCAAGTCCCATTCCGGCACCCGCCTGGACTGCATCGTAACAGAGTTTTAGCTGCAGTTAAACAAAAAGCTGTTTATTGAAACGCTGTAATTTATTAAAGCGCTCCATATGTGTCACTTCTGTTTCGAAGCCCGATTAGAGTACCATCCGACCGCCCATCAACCGCATCGAACAGAGCAGGCGGTCGGTTGCCGCCCGCGAACGTACCCCCTTCACAACCTGCCCAAAGGTCCTACAGAACTTCTCGACAAGCCCCTCCCCCATAGCAACAAAATACGGACGCCCACATCAGCAGGCGCCCGTAAAGCAAAACGATTTATCAATACATGGCCAAAACGGCTTCAGCCAAACCTCTACTTTGCCCCATGACCCATCTCGACGACCTTGGTCAGCGATCCAAACACGCCCTCGTCAGCCACGAGCTGTGCCTCGGCACGCTGCAACTGCACGGCAACGGCGGCAGGAGCGGTGCCGCCCTCGGTCGTGCGCGCGGCGACAATCGACGGGATATCGAGCGCCTCGGTAATGTCGCGCTCAAAGAGCGGGCTTGCCTCCTGGAACACCTCGAACGGCAGGTCCTCAAGATTGCAGCCGCGCTTCTCGCACATCAGGACCAGATGGCCCACCACGGCATGTGCCTCGCGGAACGGCAGGCCACGCTTGGCCAGGTAATCGGCAACATCGGTGGCGGCAAGGTGCCCCACGCCGCACTCGCGCGCCATGGCATCCTCGTTGACGGTCCAAGTCGAAATCATTCCGGCCATAACGGACAGGCACTGCATGAGCGTATGGGCGGTATCGAGCGCGCCCTCCTTGTCCTCCTGCAAGTCCTTGTTATAAGCAAGCGGCAGGCCCTTCATGGTCACGAGCAGCTGCACCAGGTTGCCGTACACACGGCCGCTCTTGCCGCGGATAAGCTCGGCAAAGTCGGGATTCTTCTTCTGCGGCATGATGGACGAGCCAGTGGAGTACGAGTCGGAAAGCGTGATAAAGCCAAATTCGGAGCTCGACCACAGTACGATCTCCTCGGAAAGACGCGACAGGTGCATCGCCATGACGGATCCGGCGTAATGCAGATCGAGCAGAAAATCACGGTCGGAAACGGCATCGAGCGAGTTGGGGATCACGCCCGCAAAGCCAAGTTCGGCAGCCGTCATCTGGCGATCGAGCGGATAGCTCGTACCGGCAAGCGCGGCAGCACCCAGCGGGCAGTTGTCGGCGGCATCAAAGGCGGCCTTCAGGCGCGTAAAGTCGCGCGCGAACATCCAGGAATACGCCAGCAGGTGATGCGACAGCAGCACGGGCTGAGCATGTTGCATGTGCGTGTAGCCCGGCAGAATCACCTTGTCGTACTTCTTGGCCGCATCCACCAGCACATGGCGCAGCTCAAGATTGGCCTCCATGAGCTCCTTGGCCAGCGCCTTGACGCCCAGACGCGTATCGGTCGCCACCTGGTCGTTGCGCGAACGCCCGGTATGCAAGCGCTTACCGGCCTCGCCGATGCGGCGCGTCAGCTCGCTCTCGATGGACATATGAATGTCTTCGTCGTTGATGTCGAAGGTAAAGTTGCCGGCATCGATATCCTGTTCGATTCCGGTCAGGCCCTTGGCAATCGCCTGCTCGTCCTCGGCACTGATGATGCCCTGGGCGGCCAACATCTTGGCATGCGCCTTAGAGCCGGCGATATCCTGCTTATAGAGATGTTTGTCGACCGGCAGCGACGCGCCAAACTCCTGCGTGACCTCGGCCACGCCTGCCTCAAAACGACCGCCCCAAAGAGCCATGGAACCGTCCCCTTTCTCCAAATACCAAAACAAGCGCCCAAAGCAATGCGCCATATCGCTAAAGCGATTTTTCAACCGCTAGTTTTGCACACTCCCTGCCGCGCGCGGGGCCATGTGGCTAATTTGCAAAGAAGTGACGCACCATGCACTTGGCGCCCAACGTCTCCCTCCGGATGTTGCCCTGCGAACCATCGATCCAGGCCTTCAGGCTCATAGGAACGTCCTCGACCCTTACAGCATCGAACTCGGGCGCGAGGGCAAGCAAAGCATGCGCGATAGCATTGAACATAATGGATACTCCTCATATATATAGGCACAGAGCCGCCAAATTGATAGAAGGAGCCCCGCCGGACAACCCCGGCGGGGCTCGGACTCAGCCGCAGACGCGGCATCATATATGCGGGCGGAACGTAGGGGCCACCGATGTTAAGAAGTGTCAGCAAGCATAACGAAAGGTAGGGACCCCGTGCGCCCGTTATGTATCACGCGGATGGGCCGCGCGGATACCAAGGGAAGGAGGCGCTAGGCCTGGGCGGCAGCAGAGCTGGGGCCCTGGACCTTTGCCCACGTCTTGAGCGACAGCGTATCGATCTCGATAAAGCCGGCGCTGGCCTTCTCGTCAAACGTGGTGTCGCGGTCGTAGGTAGCCAGGCCGTAGTCGTAGAGGCTGAAGGGGCTCTTGCGGCCGACGACATGGCAGTTGCCCTTAAAGAACTTCAGACGGACAGTGCCGGTCACGAACTTCTGGGTATCGGCCATAAAGGCGTCGAGCGCGTTCTTGAGCGGGCTGTACCACTGGCCGTTGTACACGGCGGTGGCCCAATCCTGCTCGAGCTTGATCTTGGTCTTGAGCAGGTCGCCCTCGACGCAGATGTCCTCGAGCGCCTTGTGGGCGGTGATGAGCGTCAGGGCGCCGGGAACCTCGTAGCACTCGCGGCTCTTGAGGCCCACCAGGCGATCCTCGACCAGATCGAGACGGCCAAAGCCGTTGTCGCCCGAAATCTTGTTGAGGGCGATGACGATCTCGGAGAGCTTCATCTTCTTGCCGTCGACGGCGACGGGCTTGCCGGCCTCAAACTCGATCTCGGTATAGGTCGGGGTGTCCGGGGTGTCCTCGGGATTCTTGGTCATAACCCAAGCGTCGTCGAGCGGCTCATTCCAGGGATCCTCCAGGTGACCGCACTCGATGGCGCGACCCCACAGGTTGTCGTCGATGGAGTAGGGGTTGTCGTTGGCACCCTCGGGAACCGGCACGTTGTGGGCGTGGGCATAGGCGACCTCGTCGGGACGGCACTTCAGGTCCCACTCGCGAACCGGGGCGATAACCTTGAGCTCGGGGTCGAGGGCCTTGACGGCGGCCTCAAAACGGACCTGGTCGTTACCTTTGCCGGTGCAGCCGTGGGCGACGTAGGTCGCGCCAAACTCGTGGGCGACCTCAACAAGCTTCTTGGCAAGCAGCGGGCGAGACAGGGCGGAGAGCAGCGGATACTTGTTCTCGTACATGGAGTTTGCGGCGATGGCTTTGGTCAGGAACTCATCGGAGAACTCGTCGCGCAGGTCGAGCACCTGGCAATCGAGAACGCCCAGGTCGAGCGCCTTCTGCTTCTTGGCATCCAGTCCGGTCTCTTCCTGGCCCACGTTGCCGCAGACGCAAACGACATCGAGATTCTTCTCGTCCTGGAGCCACTTGACACATACGGATGTATCAAGACCACCGGAATATGCGAGAACGACTTTTTCCTTGCTCATGGCTGTTTCCTTTCGCCCTTGGTAGCTAGTTAGAACATCGGTCAGTTGCAAGTCATTTCAAGGTCATATACCGTGCAATATCAGGTTAAATAGCAAAAATCAGCACATACATGCCCTAGAAACATGCAGCAATGTCGTGCTAAAACCCAACGACCTCAAAATGACTCTGTTGAGGCAATTCGCCCCATGCGGACAGAGACGATTGTTATCGTCGTCGGGAAATTGCGCGCTGGCGTCGGATGGCATTGTCTGCAGTGGTGATGATCTTTACGAACTGCATCTGCCTCTCCTTTCACGTATCGCCGGGCGCAATTCAAATATCGTAAACGGTACCTTTTACTCGGTAAGCGGTTGTTTTTCCGTCTCCGTTTTCGATGGTCGCTATATTACGCTAAAGTGCCCGCAGCACAAGCGACAAATTCAAATTTCTGAAAAGTTTTTTCATTACCTTGATTATCAACTTCATCCGAACACTTCCCACATTCATCCGCACATGTGCGGATGAATGTGGGAACCCGATACCCTGAGGGCCGGATCGGCCGGCCCCGGGAGATCGGAGGACGGCATGTCCGGAAAGAAGAAGAGTGGCTCCGCGAGGGCGGTCCCGAGGGCCTACGGAAGGCTCACGAGGCACGAGCGGGACACGGTCCAGAGGATGCTGGAGCGCGGGGCCTCGTGCAGGGAGATCGCGAGGGAGCTGGGCAGGTCGCCCTCGACGGTGAGCGCCGAGGTGGCGTCGCACAGGTTCGTGACGGCGCCGAAGGCCAGGCGCGGCGAGCGCGTGGACGCCTCCGCCGACCTGTCGGCGGCCTGCCCGCGCCTGG
>URCS01000091.1 GCA_900546455.1 uncultured Collinsella sp.
TCAGCTGGGAGAGCGCGGGCTTTGCAAGCCTGAGGTCAGGGGTTCGATCCCCCTAACCTCCACCATGATGGACCTGTAGCTCAGTTGGTTAGAGCGTCCGGCTGATAACCGGGAGGTCACAAGTTCGAATCTTGTCAGGTCCACCACTTTCTTTCGCAATAAACACCCCAGCGAGAGCCGAGTCGCCGCTGGGGTGTTTATTACTGTCTCCGTGGGGGTTTAGCTCAGCTGGGAGAGCGCGGGCTTTGCAAGCCTGAGGTCAGGGGTTCGATCCCCCTAACCTCCACCATGATGGACCTGTAGCTCAGTTGGTTAGAGCGTCCGGCTGATAACCGGGAGGTCACAAGTTCGAATCTTGTCAGGTCCACCATCAAAACTGTGAAGAGCCTCGAGGTATTGCCTCGGGGCTTTTTTCTTGTGTGTTATAAAACTCATTTTGGTTTTGTGTGCTGTGCGAAAGATTGGGTAGTATAGCAATTCAATGCGGCGAAGGCGCCGTGTGTTAACCGCTACGTACCGGAGGTGTTCCATGGTTCGTGTCGACATAGAGACCATCGTCATGGCCGCCGGTCCCGTGCCATCGCTTATCGTGCTTCGCGAGCGCTGCAGCAAATCGGACTCCCCTGCGCCGCTGCGCTCCCTTTCCATCCAAACTGGTTCGTTTGAGGCTGCGGCTATTAGCCGCGGTATCGACAGCGGTCGTGCCGAGCGCCCGATTGCCCATGACCTGCTGCTCGATACGCTTGATGCTCTGGATGCAAAACTCGAGCGTATTGAGATTGTCCGTGCCGAGCCTCCCGTGTTCTACGCGACGGTCGTCGTTTTGGCCGACGGCAGCGAGCATAGGATCGATGCGCGTCCGAGCGACGCCATCGCCCTCGCCGTGCGCAGCAATGCCCCCATGTTTGTGGAGGATGACATCATGAACCGCCTGGGGACCGTCTCTCCGGTTGCCGAGGAAATCGATGACGAGCAGGAATTTGAGAAGTTCGACGAGTTCGTCCATACGCTCTCGCCCGATGATTTTTAAATGACGGGTAGCCATGAGACGGAGTTTGCACTGATGGAGCGTGGCGTCTCGGCCGAGGTCGCCGCCATTGCCCGCGAGGCCCAGATGCGCTCGGAGGCGTCCGAGGCCGCGCGCATCGCCTACGTGACGCAGGCCCGTACGCTTCGCGAGCGCCGTGCCTCCTTTATCAAGATGGTTGCCGTCTCCGCACTTGTCGCGGCAATCTCCTCGCGCCTTCGTGGTACAGTTGGTGCGCTTGGGTTTTCGATTTCGACGGGATTGGTCATCTGGGGCGTGGTCGATGCCGTGATGCTGACCAACCAGATCAAGGTACTCGATAAGCGCGCGGCCGATATGATGCGCGCCCGCGACGCCGCCGCCAGGATCGCTGCCGAGGCACAAGAGATGTAACGACGCCGGACTCGATGGGAAGGTCTAAGAATGGCACAGGATATGCAGGACGCCGGAAACGTCTCCGCCGAGCTCGACGCCATGGTGTGCGACCTCATCGGGGCCTTTTTGGACGATCTCGCCGCTGGTGAGAATCCGGGCGTTGTCGTTGCGATCGAGGACGCCGCGTCCAACCGTTATCTGGCGGCACTCGACGAGGACGGCGAAGAGGCATGCCTCGAGGCTGCCACCAACTTTATCTCCGAGCACAAGATGGGTCTTAAGGACGAGGGCCTGGGCCGCATCGCCCGTTACGCCATCGGCTACACCGGATGTGTCGAGATCGATGGCGGCTACCATGACGCCCTGCTCGTGAGTTTCTTTGAGACGACGCTCGAGAGCGGCTTTTCGGCATACGTACTGTACGAGGGTGTGGGCGCCGGCGATGGTTTTATGTGGAGCGACCCTGAACCTGCAGGCGAGGAAACCCCTCTTATCTAAAATCGCTAAAATAAACGAGTTTTCGGTAAAAGGCTCATTATTCCCGCCGAGCGTTGTGTTGCTGGGCGGGTCGCATACGCGTGCCGGTTGTATATAGATAGAAGATAGGGGAACTACATGCGCGTAGACAATCTGAGGAACATCGCCATCATCGCTCACGTCGACCATGGCAAGACGACGATGGTCGACAAGCTCCTGCGTGCCACGGACGCCTTCCGTGCCAACCAGCAGGTCGAGGACCGCGTCTTGGATTCTAACGACCAGGAGCGCGAGCGCGGCATTACGATTCTCGCCAAGAACATCTCTATCGAGTACAAGGACGTTAAGATCAACGTCATCGACACCCCGGGCCACGCCGACTTTGGCGGCGAGGTCGAGCGCGTGCTGCGTATGGCCGACGGCGCCCTGCTGCTGGTCGACGCTTTTGAGGGCCCCATGCCCCAGACCCGTTTCGTGCTGCGTCACGCTATCGACACCGGCCTCAAGATCATGATCGTCATCAACAAGATCGACCGTCCGGGCGCCAACCCCGAGAAGGCCTACAACGACTGCCTGGACCTCATGGCCGACCTGGGCGCCACCGACGACCAGCTTGAGTTCGCCATGGAGCACGTGGTCTACGCCAGCGCCATGAACGGCTTTGCCCGCCTTGACCCCAACGACGGCAACATGGACATGTATCCGCTACTCGATATGATCATCGACGACATGCCTGCGCCCGAGGTTGACGAGAACGCCCCGCTGGCCATGCAGTGCGTGACTATCGACCACTCTAACTTCGTTGGCCGCATCGGCATCGGTCGCGTGTACTCCGGCACCATCCACCAGGGCGACCAGATCCTGGTTGTCAAGAACGACGGCTCCAGCGCCACCGCTACCGTCAAGCAGCTCTTTACCTTTGACTACCTGGGCCGTACCGAGTGCCAGGAAGTCGGCGCTGGTGACATCGCCGCCGTCGTGGGCATCGACCGCACCGATATCGGCGATGTCTACACTGATCCCGAGAACCCCGTCGAGCTCGAGCCCATCGAGATCGACCCCCCGACCCTGTCCATCGTCTTTGAGGCCTCGACCTCCCCGCTCGTCGGTCGCGACGGCGACATTGTGGGCGCCCGTCAGCTCAAGGAGCGTCTGTTCAACGAGGCCGAGAACAACGTGACCATGAAGATCGAGGAGCTCGAGGACAAGAGCGGCGTCGAGGTCTCGGGCCGCGGCATTCTGCACCTGTCCGTCCTGATGGAGTCCATGCGCCGCGAGGGCTTTGAGTTCCAGGTCGGTCGTCCCCGCGTTCTGTTTAAGAAGGACGAGAACGGCAACAAGATGGAGCCCGTCGAGCAGGCCGTCGTCGAGTGCCCGGACGAGTATTCGGGCAAGGTCGTTGAGGTCTTCGGCACCTCCGGCGGCATCATGACGAGCATGGATACCTCGGGCATCGTGACGCACCTCGAGTTTAAGATCCCGACCCGCGGCATCATGGGTCTTAAGAACCGCATCATGAACGTCACCCACGGCGAGGGCGTGTTCTACCACACCTTCCTGGAGTACGGTCCCTATGCCGGCGAGATCGGCAACCGCCAGAACGGCGCCATGATCTCCATGACCACCGAGAAGGCCGTTGCCTACGCTCTGGGTACGCTGCAGGAGCGCGGCCAGCTGTTCGTTGAGCCGGGCACCGAGTGCTACGAGGGCATGATCGTAGGCGAGCGCAGCAAGGCCGGCGACATGGTCGTCAACATCGCCCGTACCAAGAACCTGGGCAACCAGCGCTCCTCGACCTCCGATATCTCTGTCCAGCTGGTGCCGCCCCGCACCTTCTCGCTGGAGGAGGCGCTGGAGTACATCGCCGACGACGAGCTGGTGGAGATCACTCCCAAGAACATTCGCCTGCGCAAGCGTCTGCTCAATGCTACCGACCGCAAGAAGGCCGCCGTCCGCGCCGGTCAGGTCAACAAATAAACGCTGAGCTTTATAGCGACTAACAAGAAAGGGCGCCGACCGTAATGGTCGGCGCCCTTTTTGTGCATAGGGACTGAGCTGGTCTGCACCACCACAAAGGTGCCTGGTCCCTTTGTGGTGGTTGGCGGCTAAGCGGTGGGGAGTCCTGGCGTGTTAGCCGGCTGTTGCGGCTTGACGCGGGCGTTGCGCCAGATGATTTGGATGATGTAACCGAGCATAAAGACAAAGGCCACGCCGCTGATGAAGTCACCTACGAGGGGAAGCCCCGTGAGGGCGCCTGCGATTACGCCACCAACGGCTGCCATGGCGTAGCGGTTCTGGCTGTGTCCGACCATGCGTGCAATCGCGCACCCTGCAAAGGCATTCGACACCAGCGCGATGCCAATGACACCGCACAAGAGGGTTCCGGCAAGCGACAGACCAGCGATAGAGATAATCAGCAGTAGGACGGCGGGGACGATAGCAATCGTGCCCAGAAGACCGCTCACCCACAGGGGCATGGAGCGCTGGTGGAGCATGCCGGCGGCGCTGGCGGTCGCGCGCGGAAAGATGAGCTCGAGCAGCAGAGCGACAAAGCAGGTCGAGAGTGCCGCGGCGACGATACCGCCGATGACATCGTTAACGGTGGAAGTATCCTCGTTCTCGGTGCGGTCGATCTTGAGCGCACCGACCTCGGCTCCCGCGGCGCGCTCGGGGTCCTCGGAGACGTGCGCGTTCACGGTGCCGGTGATGTGGGCGTTCTTGCCCAGGATGAGCTTGTCGGCCCAAACCTCGACATCGCCCTTGACGGTGCCATCGATGGTCACCGTGTCGCCCGCAAGCGCTGCCGACTTGGTGGAGCCTCGCAGGGCAACCGTCTCGCCTATCGCGTAGAAACAGTTGGCGGTGCTGTCGGAATTGAGCACGACATGCTGGCCAGCGACGGTCACGCTGCCATCAACCGTGGTCTTGGCAATGTCGATGGTGCGTGCCGCCAGACGGACGGCGCCGCCCACTGTGCAGTCACGGATCGAGAGGGTATCGCCCGCGGCGATGATATCGCGGCCGATGGACACATCATCCAAGTTGAGGGCCTGACCTGCCCAGTACAGGTCACCTTCGACGCCGGACGGATTGGCGTCATTGTCGGTCGCAAGTACGTTTCCTGCGGTGTCCGTGCCGGCGAACGACGCCGTGGGAAGCACGGTGATCGCCAGCGCGATGAGCGCGAATAGGATGGTGATGCGGCCCCATGCTTTACGGCGCTGGGTCAACGGGAGTTGATTGCAGGGCATAGTGAATCCTTCGTTAGATACTCGGCATATACCTAACAGGGTACCCAACGCGTGGGCGCTCTAAAAGAACCTCTCGGTTGCATTTCGAAGGATGAGCCCGCGCTACCTACTTTTTGCGATGCAAAAAGCGTGCGATGTCATCCTCGGTGGGGCTTTTGATATCAAAGCGCAGCGACAGCCAGCGTAGTCCCATGGTCACCACGACGCAAACGACCAGTGCGACGACATTGCTGACCAAGCCGCTCATGACAAGGCAAACATAGCTTGCCGATCCGGCGATGGCCGCGATGGCATAGAAGTTGGTGCGCTGGAAGATACCCGGCACCACACCCATAAAACCATCTCGCAGCATGCCGCCGCCCACCGCGGTAAAAAAGCCCATCATGATGCACACCGCCGGCGCAAAGCCGTAGACCAGCGCCTTGTCTGCGCCGGTTGCCGCATAAATACCCACCGAGATGATATCGAGCAGGGGAATGAGCTTTTCGGGCTTGTCGACGATTGCCGGGAAGATGTAGATGATGGCCGCGGTGGCGATGGAGAGCGGGAGCGCCATCGGTTGGTTGAGGATGTAGACGTTGCCCACCTGCAGCGTCATATCGCGCAAAAGACCGCCGCCCAGTCCACAGACCACGGCGAGCGCGACGGCGCCCACCAGGTCGAGTTTGTGCTCGCGTGCGACCAACACGCCCGAGATCGATGCCGCGACGACGGCGAACATCTCGAGCCAAAACGGGATGGCAACCATGGCATCCGAGGCGTGTGCGGTAACGATCATAGCGGCGGCAACGGGCAAGATGGGGTCCTTTGAGTTACGGGTTTAGACAATGCCCGTACATAGTACATGTTCGGCGCCGATTGCGACCCTATTGCTCGGCAAACGGTCGGGACTGGGTACGGTCATAGGTTCCATGTTTGGGGATCCGGGTTGATGCTGAACGCGATGGGGGCGTGGTCGAATAGGAGGGATGTCCAAATTTTGAGCTTTGCTCAAAATTTATCCGGTCGGCTTACGCCGACCGCGCTGCGCTAAAAACGCGCCACTGGCGCGTTTTCTTTAGAGGCTTTAGCCTGTGCGGGGCGCGCAGCGCGCCGCATCAGAAACCACCCGC
>URCS01000092.1 GCA_900546455.1 uncultured Collinsella sp.
CAAGGCGGCATTGACCTTCTGGTCATGCCGCCGAAGTTGAAAGGCAGATTGCCGCTCTGGCGGGTTTGCAGCGTCGAGCGGTTACGGCGTTTGGCAAAACGCCGTAACTTAATAAGTTTGGTACCTTGACATTGATTTCTCACGCTCCTAAATTGGTTAGGCACAAAACAATTCCACTACCTAACTAAAGAAAGGAGCAACACTAATTCATGTGCGATGAACCTCTTAACCTTTGTTCGCACGAGCCCGGCGGTGACCCGTCGCAACCGGTAGACATACCCGAAGCGGTCAGCGCCGAAGACAAACTCGCCAAGCGCATCCTGAGCGGCCTGGGTTTTTGCGGCCATTACATGCATTTTCACGGCGGCGGCATATCTGGCAAGGCGCCCATCGTCTGCCTACTCGCCAAGCAGCCGACCGGCGAGCTATCCCAACAGGAACTTGGCATGCACTTCGACCTCAAGCCGGGGTCCCTTTCCGAGATTCTGTCCAAGCTTGAACTGGGCGGTCTTATCGAGCGCAGTCGCAATCCCAAAGACCGTCGGCAGCTCACCATCCGCCTGACCGATGCGGGATGGGAAAAGGCCCGCGTTGAGCAGGCGGCCCGCATCCGCTTTAGAGAGCGCGCCTTTAGCGCTCTCACCCACGACGAGCGCGAAGACCTCGCCGAAATGCTCGATAAAATCCGTGTAACCTGGGAGGAACTGGATGATTAAAACCCTCATGGGCAGCATCCGCGACTATATGAAAGTCACCGTTGCCACGCCGTTGCTCGTGCTTGGCGAGGTGCTCTGCGAGATGCTGATTCCATTTATCACCGCCAACCTGATCGACGCCATCAAAGACGGCACCACCGTAGCCGAGATGCTTCCCACCGCAGGCTTTTTGGTGCTCATCGCGCTGACGTCGCTTGCTTTTGGCGCCGCTGCCGGCGTCACCTGCAGCCATGCGAGTTGCGGTTTCGCCAAGAACCTGCGTCACGACCTGTTCTACAAGATCCAGACGTTCAGCTTTGCCAACATCGATGAGTTCTCGAGCTCCTCGCTTGTCACGCGCCTGACCACCGACATCAACAACGTTCAGCAGGCCTTTATGATGATCATCCGTATCGCCGTGCGCGCGCCGCTGGTCTTGATCTTCGCTTTTACCATGGCATTTATCATGGGCGGCAGCGTCGCCATGGTCTACCTGGTCATCATTCCGCTGCTGGGCTTTGGACTGTTCTTTATCATCTTTAAGGTACGCCCCATCTTCTCGCGCGTGTTCCACAAGTACGACGCCCTTAACGAGTCCGTCGAGGAAAACGTCACCGGCATGCGCGTGGTCAAGAGCTATGTGCGCGAAGACTTTGAGAAGGAGAAGTTCGCCACCGCCGCGCGCGACGTCCAGATGGACTTCACCCGCGCCGAGAAGCTGCTCGCCTTTAACAACCCCATGATGAACATCTGCGTCAACGGCGCATTTGTCGTCATCATCTACCTGGGATCCAAGCTCATCATCACGAGCCAGGGCACGCTGTTCGACGTGGGCCAGCTCTCCTCGATCTTTACCTATGGCTTCCAGATCCTCATGAGCCTGATGCAGCTGTCGATGATCTTTGTCATGGTGACCATGGCCGACGAATCGGCGCACCGCATTACCGAGGTGTTGGCCGCCGAGCCCACGATCGCCGATCCCGCCGAGCCCGTGCTCGAGGTCGCCGATGGCTCCATCGACTTTGACCACGTGAGCTTTAAGTATTCCGCGCATGCGAAGCGCCAGGCGCTCGACGATATCGACCTGCACATTAAGAGCGGCGAGACCATCGGCATCATCGGCGGCACCGGCTCGGCCAAGTCCACGCTCGTAAACCTCATCGCCCGCCTGTACGACGCCACCGAGGGTACCGTGCGCGTGGGCGGCGTGGATGTACGCGACTACGACTTGGACGCCCTGCGCCACCAGGTGGCCATGGTGCTGCAGAAAAACGTGCTGTTTAGCGGCACGATTGCCGAGAACCTGCGTTGGGGCGACCCGAACGCCACCGACGAAGAGGTCCGCGAGGCCGCGCATCTGGCCTGCGCCGACGAGTTTGTCGACGGCTTCCCCAAGGGCTATGACACCTGGATCGAACAGGGCGGCTCCAATGTTTCCGGCGGTCAGAAGCAGCGCCTGTGCATTGCGCGTGCCCTGCTGCGTCGCCCCAAGATCTTGATCCTGGACGACTCCACGAGCGCCGTCGACACCAAGACCGACGCCAAGATTCGCGCAGGGCTGGCAAGCTATCTGCCCAACACGACCAAGCTCATCATCGCCCAGCGCATTAGCTCCGTGCAGGACGCAGACCGCATCATCGTCATGGAGGGCGGCCGCATCGCGCAGATCGGTAACCACGACGAGCTGCTCAAGACGAGCGAGATCTACCGCGAGACCTTTACCTCGCAGAACAAGATGTCTGCCGAGGGCGAAGAGGCCGTCGAGGCCGACACCGAGGCATCCGTAACGCAAGCTCAGACCCAGGAAGGAGGCGAGGCACATGAGTAAGGCAACGACCGCCGAGCGCGCGCTCAACCGCAAGGGCGGCACCATGTCGCGCCTCATCAAGACGCTCTTTGGCTTTTACCCCGTGCTTTTGCCCCTCGTCGTCGCCGGCGTGGTGCTCTGCGCCATCATCAACTCCATCGGCGCGACCTTCCTTCAGAGCGCCCTGCAGATTATTAGCGAATCGTGGCAGTCGGGCGATTGGGGAGCCGCGCAGCCCAAGATCGCACAGCTCGTGACCACCCTCGCCTGCATCTACGGCATCGGCATCCTGTCCTCGCTCTTCTGGAACCGCGCCATGGCCATCGTCACGCAGGGCTCGCTGGAGAAGCTGCGCGAGAAGATGTTCAACCGCATGCAGGACCTGCCGATCCGCTACTTCGACACGCACCAGCGCGGCGACATCATGAGCCACTACACCAATGACATCGACACGCTGCGCCAGATGATCAGCCAGTCGCTGCCCAACCTGCTCATGACGGTCATCGTCATTGCCACGGTGTTCTTTATCATGCTGTACTACAGCGTGTGGATGTGCCTGGTCATTATTGCCGGCGTCGCCTTTATGACCTTTATGACCAAGCTGCTCGGCTCCAACTCCGCGCGCTTCTTCATTGCACAGCAAACCGAGCTCGGCGTGGTCGAAGGTCATATCGAGGAGGTCATGAACGGCCAGAAGGTCGTCAAGGCATTCTGCCACGAGTCTGCCGCCGAGGCCGATTTTGACGAGCGCAACGAAAAGCTCTTCGAGGTTTCCCAGAAGGCCAACATGTACGCCAACATCCTCATGCCCATCCTTATGAACCTGGGCAACCTGCTCTACGTGCTGGTCGCACTGGCAGGCGGCATTTTCCTGGCGCTGGGCGTGCCCAACCTGAGCATCTCGGGCATGACGCTGTCCATCGCCGTCGTAGTGCCGTTCCTCAACATGACCAAGCAGTTCTGCGGACAGATCGGCCAGATCTCGCAGCAGATCAACGCCGTGGTCATGGGCCTCGCCGGCGCCGACCGTATCTTTGAGCTCATCGACGAGAAGCCCGAGACCGACGAAGGCTACGTGACGCTCGTCAACGCGCAGGTGAACCCCGATACCTGGCAGCTCGAGGAAGCCGACCACCACACCGGCATGTGGGCGTGGAAGCATCCGCACCGCGCAACCGGCGAGATCGAGTACGTACCGCTGCGCGGCGACCTGGTCATGGACAACGTCGACTTTGGCTACACGCCCGACCACGAGGTACTGCACGGCGTGTCCGTGTTTGCCAAGCCGGGCCAGAAGGTCGCGTTTGTCGGTGCCACCGGTGCGGGCAAGACGACCATCACCAACCTCATCAACCGCTTCTATGACATCGCCGACGGCAAGATCCGCTACGACGGCATCAACGTCAACAAGATCCGCAAGGCCGATCTGCGCCGCTCGCTGGGCGTGGTGCTGCAGGACGTAAACCTGTTCACCGGCACCGTGATGGATAACATCCGCTACGGCAATCTGGATGCCACCGACGAGGAGTGCATCAAGGCGGCCAAGCTCGCGGGAGCGGACGACTTTATCACCCGCCTGCCCGACGGCTACGACACCATGCTCACCGGTAACGGCGCGCAGCTGTCGCAGGGCCAGCGCCAGCTGATCTCGATCGCGCGCGCCGCCGTCGCCGATCCGCCGGCGATGATTCTGGACGAAGCCACGAGCTCCATCGACACCCGCACCGAGGCCATCGTGCAGGCGGGCATGGACAAGCTCATGGAGGGCCGCACGACGTTTGTCATCGCACACCGCCTGTCCACCGTGCGCAACTCCGACGCGATCATCTGCCTGGACCACGGCCGCATCATCGAGCGCGGCAACCACGACGAGCTGATTG
The DNA here is from genome assembly GCA_900546455.1 of uncultured Collinsella sp. Taxonomy (GTDB): domain Bacteria; phylum Actinomycetota; class Coriobacteriia; order Coriobacteriales; family Coriobacteriaceae; genus Collinsella. The sequence continues at coordinate 4,383 of URCS01000092.1, forward strand.
CCAAGCGCGGGTATTACTACCAGCTCTATACCGGAGCGTTTGAGCTGGAGTAGTTCGGCTCGCCGAGATGGCCGATTTGCCGCTCATTCGTCGGGCATGACCCTAAGGTCAATGCCCTCCTCTTTCGGGGCAAATCGACTCATCTCAACGACCCAAACACAATGCACCGCAACGAATAAAGCCTCCGCAGCCACACGAGCTGCGGAGGCTTTTTTCATGCCGGCCGGAAACCGTATCCCACTTTTCGGGCCCAAAATGGGATGCCGTTTCCCGCTGGACCCCCTCCGGGAAACGGCATCCCATTTCAAGGGCATAAACCGGGATGTGGTTTCCCCTAACGGCACCTTTGGGAAGCCGCATCCCACTCTGTACGCACAAAACGGGATGAGCTTTCCCATGGTGATCCAAGACCAGAAGCATGTCCGATAGCGCGGCCAGGTCAAGAACAACAAGGCAAGCGTCACGCCAATTTGGACGAGCGTCTGCTGCAGTTTAAGGCTGCTGGCCCATATGGTAGAGTTAACCACCCATGAATTTCAGCACACTGCGTGCTACCTGTTCTTTTGTCATTTAGGGAAGTGAACTTGTGAATACTTCTGTCGCCAAGAAGGCCAGCCAGGCGGTGCGCCTGCTCATGATGGTGCTCACGGCAGTTCTCATCTTCTTCTTCATCAATGTCATGCTGCTCGTCTCCGATATCCAGGGCACGGCGCGTGTGGTCAACTACGCCGGCCTGGTGCGCGGCACCACGCAGCGAATCGTTAAGCTCGAGGACGCGGGCCAGCCTCAAGATGACCTGCTCAAAGCCGTGGATTCATACATCAACGGCTTGCGTTACGGAAGTGACGACCTCAACCTCGTCCGTCTCGACGACGATGAGTATCAGGCAAAGATGACCGAGCTTGCAAATTATTTTGATGAGCTTTGCGCCGAGATTGCCCGTGTGCGCGAAGTCGGCTACGAGAACACCGACATCATCTCCATGAGCGAGGAGTTCTTTGGCATTTGCGACGATGCTACGTGACTCGCAGAGGACTACTCTCAGGAGAAGGCGTCGGCGCTCAACTATCTCGAGGGCTTGGTGATCATCGACATCGTGGGCTTGGTGGCGACCTTTGCGGTCGAACTTGTTCGCGCGGTGCGCACTGCCGCGCTCAACCGAGAGCTGCAGAGCAAAGTCTATCTCGACGAAGCCACGGGACTGCCCAACAAGAACAAGTGCGAGGAGATCTTGGGGCAGGAGCGGCCTGTCTCCGCGGAGGCGCCCGTTGCGGTGTGCGTCTTCGACCTTAACAATCTGCATATGGTCAATAACAACTTCGGCCATGAGAAGGGCGATGAATACATTCGCTCTTTTGCCCAACAACTGGGAAGTGTGGCGTCGGAGACGTGCTTTGTGGGTCGCGACGGCGGCGATGAGTTTATCGCGGTGCTGTGGGATGCCGACCGAGCCGCTGTGGAATCCTGTCTCGCTCGGGTTCGTGCGAACGTGAACGAGTATTCCGGGGCTCACCCCGACATGCCCATCAGCTATGCGGTGGGCTATGCGCTTTCCAGTGATTTTGGCGAGCCGCCTACCATGCGCGAACTCTTTTCCCAGGCCGACAAAAACATGTACATCGACAAGAACCGCGTAAAGGCAGCCGAGGCAGCCGGGCTGCCACGCGAGGAACGCTAAACCCGTAGCAAAGGGTAGCTAATTTGGGACGTGTCTCTATAGTTTTGTCAACCGCGTGCTTCGCGCCATTTCGGCATGA
>URCS01000093.1 GCA_900546455.1 uncultured Collinsella sp.
AGCGAGCGGACGTCGGCATCCAGGCTGCGGCAGATCTGGCGCGAGTCGATGACGATGATCTTGCCGGCGCGGCGTGCCTCGGCGTAACCGTCCAGGTGGATCTTGAACCAACTGTCCTCAAAGGCGGCGTTGTGCGCCATGTACGGGTACTTCTTCATAAGCTTGAGCAGCTGCTTCTGCAGTTCCTTGTTCTCGCGGAACGGCTTTTTGCCGGCGATGTCGTCCCAGGTGATGTGGTGGATATTCGACAACGGCACATCCTCGCCGCGGTAGATGTCGGGCAGGCCGCAGTAGTGTGCCTCGGCGTCGTGCGGGACGGCGTCGCTCGTGAGGTCCATGATCTCCCAACCCACGTTGATGATATAGCCGCGCTCGGGTGCACGGCCGGTGGTCTCGATGTCGATACCGAGCACGGTGCCCTGGATGGGCTTGCGGGCGTAGGCCACGCCGAGCGCGTCGCGGTCGCCGCGGATTTCGCGCATAACGGACGCGGCGGTGCGCTTTTGCATCTTGCCGATGGCGGCGCAGGTGTCGGCATCGGACAGGCCGCGCGAGAGCGTCGCGGGCGTCACGTTGCGCAGACGCGCCTCGCCAATCTGGTCGCACAGGTCGCGGTTGCGGTCGGCCAGGTCGCGCACGGTGGCAAAGTCGAAGCTGGGGTCGCCCTCGGCGGTAAAGTACTCGGTTTCGAGCACCTTAAGGGCCTCTTCGCCTTTCTGGCGCTCGGACTCCATGGCGCCGTGATCGCCATAGATAAACATGGGGATAAACGGCTGGCGCTCGTATTCGAGTGCTTGCGAAACGTTCATAGACTGCTCCTTGGACGGGCCGCGTCGCGCGGCTCGGTGGCATTGAGTTATGGCGAGATGATAGTTTACCATGGGCAACTATTGGCACCACGCCTAGGTCAACTACAATACCCTAGTTGACCGCTAGGACTTTTACAATGCTGCCGAAAGACACGAAAGGTTCCATCCGTCATGGATTTACTGATAGATATTCTGCTCGACGCCGGCAAGGACACGCTGTCGCTGGTGCCGTTTTTGTTGGTGACGTATCTGGCCCTCGAGACCCTGGAGCACGTTGCGGGCGACAGCGTTAACGGCGCCATCAAGCGCGCCGGTGCCGCGGGCCCCGTGGTTGGCTCGTTGCTGGGCATGGTGCCGCAGTGCGGCTTTTCGGCAATGGCGGCCACGCTGTACGCCGGTCGTGTCGTGACCTTGGGCACGTTGGTGGCGGTGTTCCTTTCGACCTCCGATGAGATGCTGCCGCTGTTGCTTGCCGAGCAGGTGCCCGTGCAGACCATGGCGATGCTTTTGGCTTCGAAGACACTGATCGCGCTAGTCACGGGCTTTATCGTGGACGCCGCCATTCGCGGCCTGCGTCGTAACGCTCGCGCGCATGCGGCGATTCGCCGTACCGTGCTGGGAACCGCGGCCAACCCGGCCCATGTGAACTGCGCGCACGACGACCATACCGGGGGCGACATCATTGATGAAGTGGCCGAGGCGGGCGTAAGTGCTGATCACATCCACGAGCTGTGCGAACGCGATCATTGCGGCTGTGACGAGGATGAGGACGAGCACGAACACGGACACGATCACGGTCATGAGGGCGAGCATGAACACCATGATGGCCACGGTCACTCCCACTCCCACGAAGGGACGCCTGTCCTGTCGATCATCCGCAGCGCGATCTCGCACACCGTGCAGGTATCGGTATTCATTTTTCTGGTGACGCTGATTCTGGTCGCCGTGCTCGAGACCTTCGGCGAGTCCGCGATCGAGCAGTTTCTGCGTGGCAACGAGACGCTCGCTGTCCTGGGTTCGGCGCTTGTCGGCCTGATCCCCAACTGCTCGGCGAGCGTGGTCATTACGCAGCTGTACCTGGAGGGCGCGCTACAGCTGGCGCCGATGCTCGCCGGCACGCTTATTTCCGCCGGCGTGGGCTACCTGGTCCTGTTCCGCACCAACCGCAGCGCTCGTGAAAACGCCGTGTTCCTGGTCATGATGTACGTCATCGGCGCCGGCTGGGGCCTTATCCTATCCGCCTTCGGCCTCTAAGTAGGCCTAAAAAAACGGGCTTCAAATAGCCATGCTCGGCGCCTGCGCAATGCGGCGACGCATGGCATTTTGAAGCCCGTTTTTTTGTTGAGCCATGGATTCCGAGCGCTCACACCGCTCAAAACAAAAAGGTAGATTTTTAGGCATGTCCTAAAAACCTACCTTGGTTAGTGCAGCAACTCGGTGAGGTTGCGTTTAAAGCGGGCGCGGTCTTCGCTGGTAAATGCTGCCGAACCGCGGGTGCGTCCGCCGGCGCGTCGCACCTTCTTTTCCTCGTGGCGAATAAACAACTGCATGTCGATGGTCGCTTTGTCGTAGACGCGCCCGCGCACGCCGATGGCGGCGGCATCGTGCCCGAGCACCATGCTCGCCAAGCCAATGTCCTGCGTCACGACCACGTCGCCCGCCTGCAGGCGTTCGACAATGGCAAAGTCGGCGCTGTCGGCGCCCACGCTCACATCGAGCGTCGTGACCCAAAAGCCGCGACGCGCGTGCTCGGCATCGCGCGGATCGTCGCGGCGAATGTGACGTTCCAGGTTTTGCGTGCTGTTGCCGGCGATAACCACGGCAACGCCCGCCCGCCGCGCGCAGTCGATCGACTCGCGCGTAACCGGGCAGGCGTCGGCATCAATAAAGAGCGTTCTTGGCATCTAGTGCACCAGTTTGCCAAACTGAATGGCGCGGACAATGAGCGTCACGCCAAACACCAGGAGCGCGGCGCCGCTAAAGATGACGAGCATCTTTGCCGACCACAGCGGATAGATAAACACGAACATGCCGGCAATGATGGAGAGCGCGCCGCTCAGGATGGCGAGGGCGCGGTTGGACGAAAGCTCGGACTCCAGAATGGACATGACACCTTCGACGATCCAGCCAAAGCCAGCCACGACCACCACGAGCGTGGTGAGCGTCGCGGTCGAGAAGGCCTGATTGCGCAGGATTATGACGCCGCCCAGAATGATGAGCAGGTTGGAGATGATGCTCGTCACGCGCCAACCGGCGGGCAGCAGCGGCTCAAAAATGGCGGTGAACAGCCTAATGGCTGCCGTGATTATAAAGTAGACGCCCAGGACAGTCGTCAGGAAGATGAGGGACTTGGCGGGCGCAAACAGCAGCGCGATGCCGGCGATGAGCGCGATGACACCCGTGATGGCGTAGATCCAACGCACGGCCTTGATTGCCTTGCCTGCCATGCTTTTCTCGTCAAATCCAAATAGGTTCGACTGCTGGTCATCGTTCTTAAAGATGCCCATAATGTCTCCTTTCCGTGCGGCGTAAGCCTTGATCGTTACAACCAGTATCGCCTAAAGGCGCTGGCGTATGGGTCGGAGAGGGCGAAACGTAACCCAAAGGCCCCGAATTGTTTCCGTTGTTCCCCACGTTGCGATTTTCTATTCAACAGGTGTAGAACATTGCAGCCCTGTTCGTTATTGCCTACGTTTTAGGTTAGATTTTCCTAAGGACAATTGGCTTGTATTGGGGGTCCCTATGAACGAAGCAGTTCCCGAGGCGCCGTCGAGTGTCGAATCGATGGCAGAGCAGGGTTGCGAAAAGCTCGGCTTGGAAGCGTTTGATGCGCTGGTCCGTCGTGCCCGTACGTGCCGCCGTTTTGACGAGTCCATGCGCGTGCCGCGTGAGTTTTTGCTCGAGCTGGCAGAGCTGGCTCACCTGACTCCCTGCGGCGCCAATGCTCAGCGTCTGCGTTTTCATGTGGTGAGCGGTGCCGTGGATTGCGCGCGTGTATTTGATGAGCTTGCATGGGCCGGTGCGCTTAAGGATTGGCCGGGTCCTGCCGAGGGTGAGCGCCCGACCGGCTACATCGCGATTTTGGCTGAGCGCGCCGTTCCGGGCAAGCCAGCCGCTCCCATTACCGAGGTCGACACGGGCATTGCCGCGCAGACGATGATGCTCGCCGCCCGCAGCGCCACGCCCGAGGTGGCAGCCTGTATGTTCAAGGCCTTTACGCCCCGCGCGATCGATGCCATGGGGCTCGATAACGACAAATATGAGCTCAAGCTGATCATGGCGTTTGGCGTTCCGGCCGAGACTCAAGTTATCGATGCGATCGATTCCAACCCCGACGGCTCTATTAATTACTGGCGTGACGAGGCGCAGGTGCACCACGTACCCAAGCGCCCGCTTGCCGACGTACTGGTGTAGCTGAGCGTCACCGTGGTGTGATCCGGCGGTAAACCACCACAAAGGTACCTGTCCCCTTTGCGGTGGTGCGAGGGGAGGACGTGTGGCAGATTTGTATTTGGTGCGGCATGGGCAGACTGAGCTCAATGTGCAGAACATTTTGCAGGGTGGGCACTATTCGCCGCTTACGGCGCGCGGGCGCGAGCAGGCGCTGGCGACGCGCGCGGCGTTTGAGGCGCGTGGCGTGACCTTTGACCGTGTGTATTCCTCGCCGTTGGGCCGGGCGCGGCATACGGCTGAGCTAATTGCTGGTGAGGGCTGCTCGATAGAGCTGGTCGATGACCTGCGCGAGTGGCATTTGGGCTCGCTGGAGGGTACATCAAATCGCGAGATGCCGCCGCAGCCCTGGGGTGATTATCCGGTGGCCTTTGGTGGCGAGTCTGAAGGCGAGCTCCAGTCGCGCATGGTCGCGGCGCTGTCCCACATCATGGCCAGGCCGCAGCACGACTGTGTGCTGGCAGTCTCCCACGGCTCTTCCTGCCAGGAGTTTCTTGAGTATGTGACTGGCAGGGGAGAGCTACCCGACAACGGTGCCGTGCTTCATTTTGGCTATTGCGACGGTGCGTTTTCGCTCCTTGATTGGTAACGAACGAAAGGACCCCTATGAATAAAGATCTGTATCTGGTCCGTCATGGACAGACGATATTCAACCTTAAGCGTATCATTCAGGGGTGGAGTGACTCGCCGCTTACGCAGTTGGGTTGCGACCAGGCGGCGCGCGCCGGCATGTTTTTACGTGCGCGCGGCATTGAGCCCGATCATGCCTACACCTCCACGCTTCATCGCACCGAGCAGACTATCGCCAACCTGTGGCCGGGCTTGGCGTACGAGCGCCTGGACGGTCTGCGCGAGTGGTTCTTTGGCGACTTTGAGGCCGAGCGCGTGATGCTTATGCCCGAGCGCCCGTGGCGCGATTTCTATCGTCAGTTTGGCGGCGAGGGCCAGATGCAGGTGCGTGAGCGCATGGTGGCGACGCTGACCGAGCTTATGCGACGTCCGGACCACGAGTGCGTGCTCGCGGTGAGCCACGGCTCGGCTATCAAGGAGTTTTTGGACCACGTGCGGGGCGCGGCGGCAGACGAGCGCGAACGCGTGCCGGGCAACTGCTCGGTGCTGCACTTTGCGTTTGACGACGAATCCGACACGTTTGAGCTGATTGAGATTTTTACGCAGGAGGATTACGCACGCGAGCTGGGCCTTGAACCGCTTGTGGCTACTGCAGGTCCGCAGCGCGGATAACGCGAGCGTGGCGGCTCGGGTCGCCGGCATAACTTCTCGACGCAAAAGGGGCGGAGATGCATGTACCTGCTGCATCTCCGCCCCCTGTTTGTTGAGCTGCCGATTTTTGTGCTGCGCGGTCTGGTCTTGCTAGAACCGCGCGACTTGGTGCGTGAGCAGACCCGTCGGAACCTGCGGTGCGCCGCCGCTGACCTGCGCAGCGGGGAAGAGCGCGGCAACGGTAAAGTTGAACGGCTCCTTGCCGGTGTACGTTCCGGCGGAACGGGCCTCATCGGCCAGGAGCTGTGATACCCCGACTAGTGCGCCAGCGTAGGCAGGGTCGTCGGCCAGTACCGGCTCCGGCGCCTGGTCGAGCATGGCACGGATGGCGCCGACGGCGTCCTCGCGCTTAACCTCCCACACGCGGTGTGTAATGCCCGCAGGATCGGTGACGGCGTAGAGCGAGGCGCCCTCTTTGGCGGCGCCCAGGATGATATCCATGACGGGCGAGGCCTCGTAGGCGAGCGTTACGGGACGGGGCTGTACCTTG
>URCS01000094.1 GCA_900546455.1 uncultured Collinsella sp.
CGATCAGATCCAACCAGGCAAAGTCGTCCTCGGTGAAAACGCGGTAGCCGTTGTCACCGCGTCCCACGAAGGGCAGCAGTCCCTGCTTGTCATAAAAGCGCAGCGTGTCCACGCTCACGCCGATGTGCTCGGCCGCCTGACGGATCGTATAGGTCTTCATCCTCATGTCCTCTCTTTGGTTGCAAAGAGTACCATTTTTATCATAAACCCTGGAGCACGCTCTAAGGCAAGCGGGTTTTACAAAATAGGATTAAATTTTTGTTACTTAGAGGTTTGACAATCGTTATAGGTTCATGCTATCCTACATTTGGTTCTGGAAAATAAATAGCAAAGGGGTAGTTTTTAACATGGAACCGTTCAAGAACTTCAAGGTTGCGGCCTATGTCTACGCCTACTATCTGGAAAAGGTCGATGAGGCGGAGATCCAGCGCGGCATCGACTACTTCAAAAAGTACATCCATCTGGACAAGGTGTATATTGAAAATCACCGCGGCACGGTGGATATTCCCGTCGAAAAGCTGAAGGCGGTCAAGGCGCTGTTCGAGAAGAACGGCATCGAAACCTCCGGCGGCATCACCTCGACTCAGCTGGTGGACGGCGTGCGCAAGCACCTCGAAGACGCCGCAGCTCTCGAAGCGCAGGGCATGATCTCTCGCAGCGAAAAACTCTACGTCGAATTCAAGATGTCGGAGGCCGAACGCGACCTGCAAAACGCGCAGTCGCAGGTCGAGACGATCGCCGCCGCGCTGAACAGCACCATAGGCCAGACAGACGACTACCAGCCCGTCACGGCGATGTTCATACTCGAACGCATCGAACCGCTCGACCATTTCCGGACACTGGCCGCCGAACGCAACCCGCTGCTCGATCAGGTCGACCAGACGGCCCGGCGTTGCGACCAGGATGTCGCAGCCGTACTTGAGCGCCGCGGTCTGGGGCTTGTAGCTCACGCCGCCCACGACGGTCACGGCGACATGGCCGGTGACGTCGGCGATCTTGCCGGCGACCTCATCGTTCTGCTGGGCAAGCACGCGCGTGGGGGTGATGACGAGCATCACGGGGCCGCGGCCGTTGCCCTCGGGCTTCTTGGCACCGCGACGGCGGTTGCGGCCGCCACGCTCGCGCACGGGCTTGGGCGGAGCAATGTGCTCCAGATTGTTCATGGTCGGCAGCAAGAAGGCGGCCGTCTTGCCGGTGCCGGTCTGAGCGGCGGCAAGCAGGTCGCGGCCCTCGAGCACCACGGGGATGGAGCCGGCCTGAACGGGCGTGGGCGCCGTGTAGCCCAGGTTCTCAATAGCACGAAGCATCTCGTCCGAAAGCCCCAGCTCGTCAAAGGCGGGCAGGCTCTCGGTAGCGGACTCGACGGCCTGGGCAGCATTTGCCTCGTCGGCGGCATCGAAGGCGGCCTGGGTCATGGCCTCGCGGGTCTCGTCCAGAATCTCAGCGTCGGTGACGTCGGATACAGAATTACGCATATGTTGTTGTTCCTTATCTGCACGCACTATGGGCGCGGCATGCGGCCGCGCGGGCGTGCTTGGTAGTGCGCTAATACATACAAAACAGGTGCGCACAGAGAGGACGTTGCTCAGCACGCTGGCGATCGCTTTGGCAGCCCTATCACGCGCCGTCCAGACGCAGCAGCTCTAAGCGATGGAGCAGATTCGCCGCCGGTTAGTATACCCGTGCTTCGCATGCCCCCACGTAAACCACAGATGACGAGGCGGACGAGGCTGATTGTCTCAATCTGTAACGGCTGCGAAGCAAAACCGGCCCCAAATGTTACAGATCAAGACAGAGGGGGATTTCCGTCCAGTCCAAACCAAATCTCTCAGGCTTCCTGCAATTTCGAACATGTGGCCTATAATGTTGCTTTGGTTACGCTATATATTGCGCAGCCATTTAATACGTCGCCCACCGGGGGCCATTAATTCCTATCGCCATATTGGCTAGGAAGCAATCAAAGGAGGTATCCGTGGCAGCAGAGACGCCTTGCTCGGTCCTCTATAACGATATTCGCTCGTTCGGCGGTCTTAAACATCTCGAGATCGCCCGAATGCTCATCAATGGAAACTCTTATCTCGGCAGTACCCTGCTCGAGAAATGCTCTTCCAACCGCTCGTATCTCACCCGTTACATCGTCCATCGCAAGCCTGACCAGTACGCGCCCTCCATCTACAGCGACTTTACCGTCACCACGCTCAACCTTTCCGCGGCAATCTGCAGCAAGCTCGGCGGCGGCGAGGCCGCCTATCGGGCAATCGCCGAGCACTATCGTGGTCCGGCCGCCAACGAAATGATGTCGGCTCTCGCCAGCTACAAGCTGGACAGCCGCCTATATGCAAATGCCCTCAATCGCATCGACAACTTTGACGGCAATGCCGTGCGCGAGAAAAGCACGCTTTACCTTATGCTCTTTGTGGCAACGGGGGCGCTCGCCGATCCCGTTCAGGGCGTGGCCACCGTCGAGCGCTTTTGCGCCAGCAAGACGGGCGGGCACTTTGGCACCACCGAAACTACCGTCGGACGTGGCTTTATGAGCAGCCTGGAGCAGCCGCACACCGTCGCTCCCAACCTCGGTCTGCTCAGAACCCATGCCGACAACTGCGCCGACATGCAAATCCATCCCCTCACACGCGATCCGCGCGGCACCGTGATTGGTTCTTTGCCCAAAACCTCGCCCAGCATCACCGATGTAGGCGCCGACGCCTCGCGCGAGCATCTTCGCATTTGGCTCGAGGGTGAGCACTGGTACGCCCAGGGACTTGGATCGACCAACGGCACTGTGCTCGAATCGGGCGCAGGCGACGGCGACATTGTGATTGAGCCGCCACGCGACCAACGCGAGCCCGGCAAAATCTATCCCCCGGTGGAAATCGAAAACAGCGACCGACTCCATTTGGGCCTCTACACGACGTTCCTTGTCATTGTGGACTAGCGCGCGGGCGACGATCGAATAACGGTCGCCGCCCGTCTTTTGTCTTCTACCTTCTGCGTCGTAAACGACAATGCTCGGCGGCTTATGCTGATGGTGCGGCTATTATGGTGTCTTACCGATAGCCGCACCGCCAACGTATGCGCGCGGCAACCCATGCCAAACAAAGGAACGCCATGGATACTACCGATAGCGCCTATGGCGACAAACTCATCCGTCTCGACACGTTCGACACCGCCGTGGCGGTCGACCCCAGCGCCGAGGACGATGCCAAGCGCCGGTTTATGACGCTTATTCTCCAGACGGCCCACTGCAACAACGGCAACATCGGGCACGTGCTGTGCGCGACCAACACGAACGGCGAGGTCTTTGCCGTCAAGCTACTCAAGGACAACGCCATCCTTTCCGGCCAAGCCCCCGACCGCTCCGCCGAGCAATCGGCAGCGCACCTGGCCAACACCGCCGCGCTGTTCGAGGAGTACCGTCATCTGTGTACCGTCTCGCACCTGCGCGGATTTCCACGCGTCTATGGCTACGGATCGTGCGAGGATGACCCGCTCATCCTCATGGAGTGGGTCGAGGGAACCTCGCTCAAGCAGGCGCTGCCCCTGCTTCCGCACGACGCCTCGGGCGGGCTGACCACCCAGATGGTCGCCGCCGTCGGAAACGCCGTGCTTCGTGCGCTCTTGATGACCCAAGGCCTCGTGAATCCGGTCATCCATCGCGACCTGTCGCCTGCCAATATCATGTTCCGCACCTCCAGCCGAACGCTCGAGCAGCAGATTGCCGATTGTTCCTTTGACCCCTGCCTCATCGACATGGGCTCCGCGACCATGGCTCTCGGCGACGACACGATCACCCGGCGCGCCGACATCTGGCGCTTTGCCACACCCGCATACGCCGCGCCCGAGATGCTCACGCAGGATATCGAAGGCATCGCGGCCCTTCGCCGTTCGCCGGCAATCGACGTCTATGCGCTTTCGAGCATTCTGTACCAGCTCTACAGCGGTCGCAAACCGTTTGACTTTGAGTCGACGGACGCCGCTGCAACCGGCTCGTTCTATCTCGTAAAGACCAAGACCAAGCCGGCACCGCTCGAGCCGCGCTGCGAGGGCGATGAAGCGCTCGTCCAAATCATCATGAAGGGTCTCTCAGTCGAGCAGTGCGATCGTCCCACCGAGCAGCAGATGCTCGAGGTGCTCTCGGCATACCTCACCGATGCCGAATCCGAGGGCCGCGAAGGCACAGGAGACGAGGCCGCGATTGATATCGATTCTGGCACGCACCTTAAGGTCGACGTCGCCGGCGAGCGCGCACGAGAGATCCTGAATCAGGCCCGCCACGATGCCATGACCCGCCGCCGCTTTATTATCGGCGGCGCTATCGCAGCCGTTGCGGGGCTCAGCGTTATCGGGGCGGCAACCCATGGCTTTGGCATCCCCGACTACCTTGACGGCATCCGCGGTTCACTTGACGACTACACCTGGGATCAGCTGCAGGAGATTTCGCTCAAGATTAAGGCCGCCGAGACCCGTAGCGAGGCACGCGAGATTGCCAAGCGTTACCACCTGCTCGACGCTGATGGGCATATCCCCTATCCGTGCACCAAGCGTGTCACGCTCACCAACGGGCTGGAGGTCGGCGCGCAGCTTGTGGGCATCCGTCACGATGAGCTTCTGGACGGTACGGGCAAGGCCGGGCTGACGTTTATGTTCGACGCGGGTATTGCCGAGCGCAACGCTGCAGCTGAACCGCCGAGCGCCGGCTGGGTAGATTGCGAGCTGCGGGAATGGCTCAACGGCGACGGCCTTAAGCTGCTGCCCAACGAGTTGCGCGCGCTCATTAAAGGGGTCAAGAAGGTCTCGAACAATGTGGGCGCCGCCAACAGCGCATCGTGCCTGAGCGAGTTGCCCGCAACCCTTTGGCTGCCCGCCATGGTCGAGCTGTGCGGTACGCAACCGCCCGATTCGTTTACCGAGGGCTATCACTACCTGGCAGACATCTACAACGGCGAGGGCAAGGAGTATCAGCTCTTCCGCGAGCTCAAGGTGAGCCCGTATTCCACGAACGAGACGATGGTCCGCCAGTGGAAAGGCAAGGACACCTGTTGGTGGGAGCGCACGGTGAGCCCCGACACATCGGAGAGCGAAGGCACGCTCTATATGAACCGCGTGGGGCACGACGGCGACGTCTTTACGTACGCAACGCCTGCGGACAATCCCAGAAAGCGAACCTGCGTGGTTCCTGGGTTCTGCATTTAGGGAGCGAGTGTCTTGCCGCGGCGGCGGCGGGCGCTCCCCCGGGATTTGTCTCGATCTGTAACATCTAGCAGGTAAAACCGGGTCTAGTTGTTACAGAACGAGATAAACCCCAACCCCGCGAGACAACATCTCGATCTGTAACAGTAAGGGGTCAAAAACCTCTCTAGATGTTACAGATCGAGACGTTTGAGTTGACCCCGGACGGTTTGTCTCGATCTGTAACAGTTAGAGGTTATATTTCCCGCTAGATGTTACAGATTGAGACATTGAGCTTGCTGCCAACTGTTTGTCTTGATCTGTAACAAATACTCGGTAAAACGGGGTCTAGTTGTTACAGATCGAGACGTTAGTTTTCGGCTGAAATGTTTGTCTAAATCTGTAACAGCTATGGTTCAAAAACCGGTCCAGACGTTACAGATTGAGATGTTTGGCAAAGACGGCCGTCGATTGAGCAGCCACCCTCATCTGTAATGAAAAGTCATACATTCCAACTATTACTGGACACCCCCAGGGGGTATGGGTGTATAGTATCGGCAGGTTAACATTTCCGACACTACGTCACAGAAAGGAGAAGCCATGGCTCAAGATAAGTTCGATGTGGGCGGCATGACGTGCGCCGCCTGCCAGGCGCACGTGGACCGCGCCGTCAGCAAGCTCGACGGCGTCCAAAGCGTCGCGGTCAACCTGCTCGCCGGCTCCATGCTGGTCGACTAT
>URCS01000095.1 GCA_900546455.1 uncultured Collinsella sp.
GCCCAAGCTCACTATCACGGCCGAGTCGCCCCTGCGCGCCGACAGCGCGGACGGGTCGACGGGCGGCCTGGAGGCGTCGCTCATCAACACGCCCACCGGCACGCCCCCTAGCATTACCACCGGAGGCTTTATGCCCTCGACTGGCGATATGGCAATGTACGCCGCGGCCGCCGCAGCGGTCGCCGGAGCCGCGCTCATCGTGGTCGCGCTCCTGGTCAAGCGGGGAGGTGGCAGCCATAAAGAGTAGCTGGCAGCCCCACAGAGAGCGGGGCGAGACGTAGCGAAGCAGATGCTAAGACACAGACAGATGATGACCGATCGAATGAGAATCAAACGGAAAACGGAGGAAAAGAAGATGAGCATGAACAAGAACATCGCACGCCTGGCAGTAACCGCCGGCCTCACGGCGGCGTTGAGCTTCGGCGGCGTCATGGCCCCGGTGACCATGGCGTTTGCTGAGGGCACGCCGACGGTGGCCACGGAGAAGGGTAAGGTGGCTATCACCGACGAAACATACACCGGCACGACATTCAAGGGCATTCAGATCTTCACCGCGAAGGTCACGCAGGATCAGAAGGGCGATGGGAGCTGGGATGGCTCGGCCGCTAAGACTCTTTCCGATATTCAGTGGGCTCCGGGTAATGTGAAAACCCTCGTTACGACTGCGCTCAAAGACGTTACTGGAGCACCTGACGTAGATGCTGACGCCCAGACGTGGGCGGAGTTCATCAGCACGACTCAGGGCTCTAATTTTGGAAAGACTACGGCGGTTGATACTGGCACAACTCTTGACTTGATTGCCAAGGCCTTGGAAGGGGACAAGACCCTCACGTGGACAAAGCCAAGCGATTCCACCAAAGGCAGCTTTAAGGATCTTGATAATGGCTACTGGCTTTTCGTGACCGATACGCCCAGTACGACCAGCGGTGCTAATGGCAATACTGATGCGTATACCTCGCCGATTTTCACCATCGTCGGTGGCTCTGACGTTAACGTGGCCCCCAAGAAGGACGTCCCCAAAGTGACCAAGGCCGTAAAGGATGACAAGAACGGCAAGTTTGTTACGGACGATAGCAAGGATGTTTTTACCGCAGCCAACAAGGCTGCCGACTCCGCTGCTGAACAGCCTGTTGAATATCAGCTTGCCGGCACTGTGGCTAGCAACATTAACACGTATGCCAAGTACAGCTACACTTTCACTGACGAGCTCCCCTCCACGATGGTTCCAGAGCTTCAGGGTGGTAACCCAGTCGTTGAGGTCAAGATTGACGATTCAGCCGTGGATCCCGCTTGCTACAGTGCGACCTATGTCCCGGGGGAAAGCACGAATACGCTCACTGTTTCCTTCGAGAACCTCAAAGAAGCAAAGGATGAGGCCGGCAATCTCATCAACGTTGGCGGTGATTCGACAGTCTATGTGAACTATAAGGCAAAACTGGTTGCTGGCAAGATTAACGCGGATATGCTCGGCAAGGCCCAGGTGAACAATGTCAAGTTGACCTATTCCAACAACCCGCACACCAATGGCACCGGTACCACGGTTGACCATCCGGCCTACGACTACACCTATGGTATCGATGTCACCAAGGTTGGTAACGACGAGGAGGAGACTGGCAACCCCAAGACCCTCGAAGGCGTTCAGTTCACGCTGCAGGAGAAAGACTCCAGCGAATTTATCAAGGCCGACGGTACCACGACGTCAAATAAGGATGATGCAATTCTGACGACCGGCAGCAACGGCAAGATTAACGTTGTCGGTCTCGACGAGGGCACCTACGTCCTCACTGAGGTTAAGCCTGCGCCCGGCTACAACAACTCCGCGGCAAACGGCGTGACCTTTACTATCAGCCGCACGCTCAATCAGGACGGTGGGGATGTGACGCCCGACACTACGAGCGCCATTGTAGCAGGTCAAGATGTTGTCCAGCAGAACTCCGCGAAAGCTGAAGTCGGCAAGCTCAGCTTCACCATCGTCGACAAGAAGGGCTCCAACCTCCCGCTGACCGGTCTCAACGGCGTGACCTTCACTTGGATCGCTGGTGGCGCGGTGCTGTGCATTGGCGTTGCGCACCTCATCCGCAGCCGTAAGCAGGCTGAGGAGTCCGAGCAGGAGTAACGCTCGCTCACCCATCCCTCTGGCAGGTTGGATGTGATGGCCATGAGACTTGCGGACACTTTTCTCGTCCATCGACGTTCTTGCTTTGCCATTCTCTTTTCGGGGCAGACTCCGCACTGGAGTCTGCCCCGTTCTTTTTGGACATAGCAGCCAGGGCGCCGTTGCTCGTAGGATCGGGCGTATGGTTAGCGAACAGATGTTTGCAATTATTGCGTTTACCAGCTGTTGATGCATACGCTCGCAGTAAAATGGCTTTGCGACGCATCCCGTGCGCGGGCGGCCGACGACTCGATCGGAGGTCCCCAAATGCTGAAATTCCTTAACGCGCTCGCCGCCCTCGCGGCGGTGGGCTCGTTCGTCATCGCGTTTCTTGACTCGTATGAGGTTCGGTTTAAGGTCCGTAGGCGCACGCGCGGTGCGGACGGTTCTCGGCGTTTGCGCCGCAAGCGCAAATAAGAACGGCCGGGGTTGCAGCCCGGCCGTTTAACACGTTAGAAAACTAGGCTGCCCGCGCTCCTTAACACTTACGCGGGATGCGTCGTTTTCTATAAACATTGTATCCCGAATCGCTCAGTTGATTCGAGATATTTTGAAAACTCAAATACGAGCCTATGGCCTAATAATCTAGTCATTTCCAAAAATAATGTATAATTACAAGACAATCTGGAACTAAGCGAAAACGATGGAAATGAACGAAGCGCTAATCTACTTACAAGAAGCACTAGGCCTCTCCGCCAAGACCAAAACTTGGCCTGGATCCGCACGCTTGCCGTTGCATCTGCGGGCGATTGAGGTCCGCGCTGTTGACGCAAACGGTTTTTCGTTTTTGCTCGCAAGTTTGCCTACTGGCGTCGGGCTTCCCGAGGCCAAGAGGGTCTATAGTCAGCTAGCCTTGCGCGCGGAGACTCCTGTTGTCGTTTCGTTTCCTGATGCCGATGCACGTCAGCGCAAAGCATTGGTCGCTCAAGGGATTCCCTTTGTCTGCCCGGGTAGACAGGCTTTTCTTCCATTTATGGGCACAGCCTGCACGGAGAGGGGCGGTGCCCGGTTTCGCAATCACGCGACCAAGATGTCACCCAACGCACAGGCTGCCGCAATCTGGGGAGCAACCCAGGAGCCATATCGCCCCTATGACCTTTGTCGTGCGCTTGGGATTTCGGCAAGCCGCGCGAGTGAGGCCATAACCGAGCTTGTTGACAGGGGGCTCGCGAGGCGCGAGCGTCGCGAACGACGTGTCGTCGTGTTCCCTGTTGCCGTTGATCTTCTGCTCAGCGAGCACATGGCAGAGCTCTCCTCGCCTGTCTCGAAGGTCTTTTTTGCAAGGAAGACGCAGCAGATCGACTATCTTGTTGACGCCGGGGAGATGGCGCTCGCTGCGCGTTCGATGCTCGCTGCGCCGGGCATGGAACAAAAGGCCGTCTTAAAAAGTGCATGGCGTCAACTGAGCGACCTCGAAGTCGCAGATGGGGAGTTGCCGGATAACGAAACGGCGATGATCCAAGTGTGGCGCTATGCACCCGTGTTTGCCGGCTCCTCCCGTGTCGACGACATTTCGCTTGCGCTATCTTTGGCGGCAATCGACGATGAGCGAATTCAGCTTGAACTCGATCACATGTTTGGAAAGGAATATCCATGGCGGGAAGCGCTGTAGAAGGTCTCCAAGAATTCGGACCGTAGGCGGTGTTTCGGTCCTGGCTGCGTTGTCCGGGGTATGGGCTCGCGAATCGGCTATTATTTGTTTAGACAACCTGAGCTGTAGAGGAGTGACCGGCGATGGTGCAGGGCGCCAAACATATAAAGAGCGATGACGCCGCGACCAACGGCGGCTCAAGCCCACAACCCAAGCCCAAGGGTGGTAAGCGTCGTCGCAAGCGACTACCGCGCTGGGCCGATCGGCTCATCACCATCGTCATCATCCTTATCGGCGTGGGCCTTATGACCTGGCCGTGGATCTTGGACCGGCTCGAGGCCTCGGGCGTGTTCAACCAGATCAGCACCGTGTCCAGCACCGTGGACGCGCTGTCTGCCGAGGAGCGCGAGCGCATCCTGCTCCAGGCACGCTCCTTTAACGAGCAGCTGGCGGGCGAGGCCACCGAGCTTCCGGCCGACCAGATCGAGCCCTACGCCCAGCAGCTCATCTTTGACCGCGACCCCATGATGAGTTGGGTCGAGATCCCCTCCATCGACGTGAGCATGCCCATCTACCACGGCACGAGTGAAGAAGTCCTCATGGCGGGCGTCGGCCACCTGGAGGGCACGAGCCTGCCGGTGGGCGGCGCCTCGACGCACTGCGTGCTCACCGCGCACTCGGGCATGCGCAACCTGAGCATGTTCGACGACATCCATTCGCTGGAGCCCGGCGACCTGGTGCTGCTGCACACCATGAACAAGACGCTCGCCTACAAGATGGTGGACTCCGAGGTGGTGCTGCCCGAGGAGATGGAGTCGCTGACCATCGAGCCCGGCGCCGACAAAGTGACGCTCGTCACCTGCACGCCCTACGGCGTAAACGACCATCGCCTGCTGGTGCATTGCGTGCGCACCAAGTACAACAAGAAGGACGTCGACAAGCAAAAATCGCTGGCCGGCCGCCACTGGGGCAAGCGCGAGTTCGCCGTGCTCATCGTGGTCGTAGCCATTGTGCTGTTGCTGCTGGACATCGTGATCCACGCGGTCCGCAAGCGCCGCAAGGCCAAGGCCTCGGCATAGGACATCGTTCAGAACCACCACAATGGGGACAGGCACCTTTGTGGTGGCCGGGACTTCCAAACCATCACAACATTCGATGAAAATTTCGATTTTGGCGAAAAGCGTCGAATGTTGTGATGGTCTTCGCTGCGGGCGAGACGGTTTTCGCTATGGACGGTGCGGTTTCGCTGCAGAACCGCCAGCCCGCCGCCTGCCAACCGCCGCCCTCGTTACGTTTTCGCTGCATTTGGGTAAAGCGCCTGCTCCAAGCCGGCGCCGCCCTGTATACTAGAGCGGTTTATCTGTTATGCGGAAGGGAGCGCCTATGGCACTCAGCGAGAAAGACGTGCGCGGCATCGCCGAGTACGCAAAGATCGCACTGACCGATGACGAGCTCACCCAGATGACGTCCTACATGAACGACGCCGTCCAGATGCTCGAGCCCGTCCTGCAATATGACTTGCCCGACGTGGAGCCCACGTTCCATCCCATCGGAAGCCTGTCCAACGTGATGGGCGACGACCTGCGCGAGCCCGAGCGCGACCTGCCGCTCGACGTCGCGCTCGAAAACGCCGGCAGCGCGCGCGACCGCTACTTCCGCGTGCCGTCCATTTTGGGAGAGGGGGAGAGCGAGTAATGGCGCAGAGCTTCGATTCCCTTACCGCCGCCCAGATCGCCGCGGGCGTTGCCGCCGGCGACTTTACCGCTACCGAGGTGGCCCAGGCCTCCCTTGCCGCCATCGAGGCGCACGAGGGCGGGGTCCAGGCATTCCTGCAGGTGGCGCCCGAGCTTGCGCTCGAGGCCGCTGCGCGCGTGGATGCCGACCGTGCCGCAGGCAAGCCGCTGCCCCCGCTCGCGGGCGTGCCGCTGGCCATCAAGGACAACATGAACCTCGTGGGCACGCGCACCACCTGTGCTTCCCGCATGCTCGAGAACTACCAG
>URCS01000096.1 GCA_900546455.1 uncultured Collinsella sp.
AGCTGAGGAAACGCGAAGCGTTTTCCAGCGCAGCACGCAAGGAGCGAAGCGACGCGGCGAAAGCGAGCGGCGTCAGCCGCACGCGGACATCCCGCTGGGGGCACCATTTAAATCGAGAAGCCCGTTGCCCCCGCGGTGACGGGCTTTTTGCTACCGATACGCCGGGATTCGAACCCCGAGGGCATTAAATCACACTGTCATCCAAGGGACCGTGGGCAAAAAATAGCGAATATGAGTACTGTTATCAATTTAGTAACAGCGATTTCATGCCATCAGAAGGCGATTTAGACGCCAGGGGTCCTACGGCGGAAGCATTGCAAGCGTTTATCAGCTAAGTACTTGGACATATGTTGCGTAACACTGCATATTATGCAAAAAGATAATGCTACAGGACTTGTGACAGTACTCATATTTGACGTTTTTTGTCCACGACCCCTTATTACGTGGGCGAATCAGTTGCAAAACGGACTCCTAAGCGTCCTTCGCAATCAAAAAGCCGGGGCCCGCATGATGCGGACCCCGGCTCAATACCGTGACGATATTTCAGTTACGCTCTACACGTAGAACAGAATGTCGTCGTAGGTCGGGACCGGCCAGTAGTCGGCTGCCACGATCTCCTCCATGGCATCCACGGCGGCGCGCAGCGTATCCATAGCGGGAACGACCTCGTGTGCATACACATTGGCCTGCTCCTGACCATCGAGGGCTTCGGCCTTCTGATGCACGGCGTCGAGCGCCTTGATGGAGTCGTTGATGGTGGTGATACCGTTGCAGAGCTTGTTGAGCGTGTTCTGCTCGCACTGCATGGCGGCCTCGGCACCGGCGGCACGAATAGTCTCAAGGCCCTTAGCGACCTTGGTGGCATAGGCGGTAATGACCGGGCGATAGGTACGACGCGCCTCACGAACCATCGTGGTGGCCTCGATGTTCATGAGCTTGTTGTACTTCTCGAGCTTGCAGTCGTAGCGGCACTGAGCCTCGGCCTTGGTCAGGACACCCGTCTCCTCAAAGAGCGCGATGGCCTTTTCGGAAACAAAGGCGGGCAGGGCGTCGGCCGTGGTCTTGTTGTTGGCAAGGCCGCGCTTCTCGGCCTCAACGGGCCACTCGTCGGAGTAGCCATCGCCGGAAAAGAGGATGCGCTGGTGGTCGGTCAGGACCTTCTTGCAGTACTCGAGCGCAGCGTCCTGGAACTCATCCTCGGGCGTACCCTCAAGCGCGTCGGCGAAGGACTTGAGCGACTTGGCCACGGCGGCATCGAGCACCAAGTTGGAGTCGGAGACGTTCTGCTCGGAGCCGCAGGCACGGAACTCGAACTTGTTGCCGGTGAAGGCAAACGGGGAGGTGCGGTTGCGGTCGGTGTTGTCCTGCATCAGCTTGGGCAGGGTATCGGCACCCAGGTCGAGCACGCCGCGCGTGGCATGGACGGAAGCCTTGCCATCGATGATCTTCTCGACGACCTCGGTAAGCTGGTCGCCCAGGAAGATGGACATAATCGCCGGAGGAGCCTCGTTGGCGCCCAGACGATGGTCGTTGCCGGCAGAGGCAACGGAGGCACGCAGGAGCTCCTGATAGTTATCGACGGCCTCGATCACCGCGGTGAGGAAGACGATGAACTGCAGGTTGTCGAGCGGGGTGTCGCCCGGATCGAGCAGATTCTCGGACTCGGTGCCAAGCGACCAGTTGTTGTGCTTGCCCGAACCGTTGATGCCCTCGAAGGGCTTCTCGTGCAGCAGACAGACCAAGTCGTGGCGGGAGGCAATGAGCTTCATCTTCTCCATCATGACCAGATTCTGGTCGATGGCCTCGTTGACCTCGCCATAGACCGGTGCGAGCTCATGCTGGCAGGGAGCAACCTCGTTGTGCTTGGTCTTGGCGGGAATGCCGAGTGCCCACAGCTCATCGTCCAGATCCTTCATATAGGCCGAGACGGTGGGACGGATAGCGCCAAAGTAGTGCTCCTCGAGCTCCTGGCCCTTGCAGGGAGCAGCACCAAAGAGGGTGCGGCCGGTGATGACCAGGTCCTTGCGCTTGCGATAGGCGTCCTTCTTGATCAGGAAGTACTCCTGCTCGTCGCCCACGGAAGGAACGACCTTCTTGGGGGTCTTGCCAAACAGCGCCAAAACGCGCTTGGACTCACGCGAGAGCGCGGTCATAGAGCGCAGCAGCGGGGTCTTCTTGTCCAGGGCCTCGCCCGTGTAGGAGCAGAAAGCCGTGGGGATGCACAGGACATCGTCCTTGATGAAGGCGGGGCTGGTGGGGTCCCAAGCGGTGTAGCCACGGGCCTCGAAGGTGGCACGCAGGCCGCCATTGGGGAAGCTCGAGGCATCGGGCTCGCCCTGGATGAGGTTCTTGCCCGTAAACTTGGTAATGGCGGTGCCGTCGTGGTTGGGTTCGAGGAAGCTGTCGTGCTTCTCGGAAGTAATGCCCGAAAGCGGCTGGAACCAGTGCGCGTAGTGCGTCGCGCCCTTGGAGATGGCCCAGACCTTCATGGCATGGGCAACGGCGTTGGCCACATCTAGGTCGAGCGGCTCACCGCCCTCGAGGGTTGCAGCAAGGCGCTTCCAAATGTCCTTGGGGAGGTAGTCCTTCATGACTTCCTCAGAGAACACCATGGTCCCGAAGCGGTCAGTAAGTTCGGCCATACGGAACTCCCTTCGTATCGGCACCGCGTGAGAAGCGGTGTTGATTACTAACGAACGAGTCATAGCTTAGACTCGCCGTGTTTCCGCGACATTACCGTTATGTTGCCGTCGCGAAACCAATCAATGAGGTTACCGCATCGCGGCGATGTTGCCACCCTCAACAGCCAACGAACTGTATAAATTGCAGACCTCCCGTATGATTTTAGGTTAGTCAATTTGGGACGGGACTAAATAGACTGGTATTTCACATCAGATACCAGTCACTATAGCCCCATCCTAGATTGACCGCTCTGCTATAGGGAATGTCGATAGCAAGGCATCTTTGATTGGTATCCCCGAATAGCGAGTGAAACTCCACCGTGACACAGTGGTGCTGTAGAATCCTTACAACACATCACACTATTACGTATCTAAAGGAGCACGATATGCGCGTCGACGAGGTTTTTAAGCAGGCAGCATCCCAGGGCACCGCACCCGTTTCGTTTGAGATGTTCCCGCCCAAGGGCGAGCTTACCCTCGACACGGCTCGCGAGGTGGCAGGCAATCTGTGCAAGCTTTCACCGAGCTTTGTCTCGGTCACCTGCTCGGCCGGCGGCTCGGGCAACGGTGCCACCACCGCCCCCATCGCGCATATGATTACGAGCGAATTCGATACACCCTCGGTGGCACACCTTACCTGCGTGGGCCGCTCGCACGCCGATATCGCCGCCAAGATCGACGAGTATCGCACCGCCGGCGTTGAAAACATCCTGGCCCTGCGTGGTGATCTTCCCGCTGGCGCGACTGAGGACGACAAGCCCGCCTCGGACTACGCCTACGCCCGCGACCTCATCCCCGAGCTCGTCGACGCCGGCTTTTGCGTGGGCGCCGCAGCCTACCCCGAGGGCCACATTGCCTGCGAGGACCTCAACGTCTCGGTCGAGCACCTCAAGCAAAAGCAAGATGCCGGCGCAAGCTTCTTTGTGACACAGCTCTTCTTTGATAACGAGTGCTTCTATCGCTTCCGCGAGCTTGCCGACAAGGCCGGCATCACCGTGCCCATTACCGCGGGCATCATGCCGTTTATGGGCAAGTCGCAGATCAGCCGCATGGTCTTTATGTGCGGCGCGTCGCTGCCCTCCCCCGTCATCAAGATCCTCGCCAAGTACGAGAACGACCCCGAGAGCCTGCAGACAGCCGGTGTAGATTATGCTGCTCGTCAGCTTTGCGACCTTAAGGAGCACGGCGCCGACGGTCTGCACCTGTACACTATGAACCGTCCTGCAATCGCCGCGACCATTATGGAGCGCCTGGGGTAATGGAAAAACCGCACGTCGATACAACCGTTGTTGAAGTGCCGGCCGACCTTGCGTCGCCGGCGCTTTACCGTATCGACGCTGCCCACCACCCTCGTGTCGACCGTGCCGAGATGCTGCGGTATCTGGGCTACGGCGGCCAGCAGATTGAGCCCGAGCTGTCACGACGAATTGAGCTTGTGGTCGAGCGCCTAGAGCTGGATATCGAGCCCCGCGGCGTGCGACGCGTGTTTGCCGTCGATGCCACGGGCGTTGACGAGCAGGGCGAGCCCTGCATCCGCTTGGTTGGCACCAATGTTGAGCTGCGGGGTCGTGATATCTATCGCCACCTTAAGGACGCCCGCCTGGCGGCGCTCATGGCATGTACCCTCGGGATGTCTGCCGAACGCCGTCTGCGAACCACCGGAGCTCAGCAACCCCTGGAAGGCGCCGTGCTCGACGCCGCATGCTCTGCCTATGTAGAAGCCGCCGTTGAGCAAATGGACCAGCAGGTCAAGACGGACGCCGCCGTTCATGGGCTCGCCGGCAACTGGCGCTTTAGTCCCGGCTATGGCGACTGCCCGCTCTCGGCCCAGCGCTCGATCGTCAATGCGCTCAACGCCACGCGGCTCATCGGCCTGACCGTCACCCCCACCAGCCTGCTCATGCCCACCAAGAGCGTGACCGCGGTGATCGGCCTGTTTGACGGCGAAGTCCACGACGCCCAGAGCCGCCCCACCTGCAATATCTGCCGCATGCGTGAGCACTGCCGCTTCCGCGCCGCCCACACCACCTGCTATTCCAGCCATTAGGAGCCATCGATGTTTACTCCGCTTATCACTCATGATCTGGACGGTGCCGCGCTGGCGGCACCCGTCAATGCTGCGCGCTGCAACGGTGCCGCGTACAAAACGCGCACGATCGATGACCTTCGCATTAAGGACGATCGCCTGCGTGCCGCCATCGAGGGCACCGGGCACCTGCTGTTTGACGGCGGCATGGGCACCATGTTGCAGGCCGCTGGCATGAAGGCGGGCGCCCTGCCCGAGCTGCTCAACTTTGAGGAGCCCCAGGTCATTACCGACATTCAGCGCCAGTACGTCGAGGCTGGCTGCGACGTGATCACCGCCAACACCTTTGGCGCCAACGCCCACAAGCTCGACGGTGCCGCCACCGTGGCAGATGTCTTTGCCGCGGCCGTCGCCTGTGCCCGCGAGGCCGGCGCCCACTACGTCGCCGGCGATATCGGCCCCATCGGCGCGCTGCTTCGCCCCTTGGGCACCCTGAGCTTCGACGAGGCCTATGACCTCTTTGCCGAGGAAGTGCGCGCCGGCGTCGATGCGGGCGTGGACCTCTTTATTATCGAGACCATGACCGACCTTGCCGAGATCAAGGCTGCCGTCCTCGCCTGCCGCGAGAACTCCGACCTGCCCGTCTTTGCCACCATGACCTTTGAGGAAGACGGTCGCACCTTCCTGGGTACGAGTCCCGAGGTGGCCGCCATCACGCTCGACGCCATCGGTGCCGACGTTTTGGGCATCAACTGCAGCCAAGGACCGGCCGAGCTCCGAGGACTCGCCGCACGTATGCTCACCGTTACCGACAAGCCCGTTATGGTGCAGGCTAATGCAGGACTCCCCCATGTAGACGACGACGGCAACACCGTCTTTGATATCCAAGCCCCAGAATACGCCGAGGCCGTCGCCGGCATGATCGCCGACGGTGTGAGCGTCGTGGGCGGTTGCTGCGGCACCACGCCGGCGCACATGGCGGCCTTGCG
>URCS01000097.1 GCA_900546455.1 uncultured Collinsella sp.
GTGCGGCTGGTACGCGCAGTGCCGGTCGCGGTGCCTGGGCCGCGGGTGCGACTCCGCCGGTGTCCGCACCGGTCGAGGAGGACCCGTACGACTACGTTCCGCTTGATGCCTATGGGGCCGCGCCGGTTGAGGTCGACGAGGATCTGCCGCCAATCGATGTGCCGGCGGGGGTGGAAAGCGCTGCGTCCGTTGCCGATAGTTCAAGCGCTGCGGCAGCTCCGTCGATGCCGGTTGTTTTGACCGATCTGGAGCGGAAATCCCTGGCGGGGGAGCGCGAGCTGCTGACGATGCTCACGAGCTACCCCGATCTGTTCCGCACGTATGCCGATCGCATTTGTTCTATCGAGTGGGTCGATCCGCGTCACGAGTCCATTGCGTGGGCCGTGCTGGCGATGCCGCCGGGCACCGATCCTGCGGCCTGCATGGATGCGGCGCGCGCGGTGTGTCCCGAGGCAGCCTCACTTGTCAGCGCCGGGCGCATCTCGGCGACGAGTAAGCACCCGACCGAGACGAACATCGTCTTTATGCTCGACACCCTCGAGCTCTACACCATCAAACGTCGCATGCGAGCTGCGCAGGCCAAGTTGCGTCAGGACCGTTCACTCGACGATGAGGCCCGTCGCGTGCTGACGATGCAGGCGGTGCAAGATTCACAGCGCCAGCGCGAGCTTCAAAAGTCGATCGGTGGCGTGGCCGACCCGTTCCGTTTGATCGGTTTGGAGACCGCAGGTGCCGATCAGGCCTAGATGTTGTGGTCAACCAGCGTATTCTCGCCTATATCCTGTCTTTATTTTGGGTATAGACGTCCATGTGTGTGCTAAAGTATTGAGTCCTGTGGACTACGAAGGGAGAATCTGTGCCAAAAAAGACTGAGAGCACGGGTACTGGGCTGGAATCCTACGTTGCAAAGCTCATGGGCAACGGCTCAAACAGGACTTCGGTTACCGAGGACGAGATTCAGGTCGCCCTGAAGGATATCGATGTCTCTGATGAGCAGCTCAACGCGGTGTATTCCGCGCTGCGCAACAGCGGCATCCAGATTATCTCCGCGAGCGGAAACGACGACGCCCCGATGGACGTCGACGATGACGATAACGATACCGACGATTTCGACGATGACGAGCGCGATTCCGGCTCGCTTGACGATCACGAGCTTAAGATGGCCCGCCAGGCCGATGCCGAGATGGGCTCTTCCAAGAGCAAGAAGAAGCGCACCGTGCGCACGTCCCGTTCGCGTTCGCGCGTGCGCGGCATCGATGCCTCCACGGTGATGCTGACCGGCGACCCGGTTCGTATGTACCTCAAGGAGATCGGTAAGGTCGACCTGCTGACCGCATCTGAAGAGGTCGATCTGGCCATGAAGATTGAGGCCGGTCTCGAGGCTACCGAGAAGCTCGAGGCTGCCGATGCAGGCGAGATTGAACTCACACGCTCCGAGATGCGTCGACTTACGCGTATTGAGAATGTTGGTCTTGAGGCCAAGCAGGCGCTCATCAGCGCAAACCTGCGTCTGGTCGTCTCCATCGCCAAGCGCTATGTCGGCCGTGGCATGCTGTTCCTGGATCTGATCCAGGAGGGCAACCTCGGTCTGATCCGCGCCGTCGAGAAGTTCGACTACCAGAAGGGCTTTAAGTTCTCCACGTACGCCACGTGGTGGATCCGTCAGGCCATTACGCGCGCTATTGCCGACCAGGCCCGCACCATCCGTATTCCCGTGCACATGGTCGAGACCATCAACAAGCTCGTCCGCGTGCAACGCCAGCTCCTCCAGGATCTGGGTCGCGACCCGACCCCTGAGGAGATCGGTGCCGAGATGGACATGAGCGCCGATCGCGTCCGCGAGATCCAGAAGATTTCGCAGGAGCCCGTGTCGCTCGAGACCCCGATTGGCGAGGAAGAGGATTCCCAGCTGGGCGACTTCATCGAGGACTCCCAGGCTATCGTCCCGCCCGATGCCGCCAGCTTCTCCATGCTGCAGGAGCAGCTCACTCAGGTGCTCGATTCGCTTGCCGATCGCGAGCGCAAGGTTATCGAGCTGCGCTTTGGCCTTGTCGACGGACATCCCCGCACGCTCGAGGAAGTCGGTCGCGAGTTTGGCGTCACGCGCGAGCGTATCCGCCAGATCGAGTCCAAGACCCTGGCCAAGCTCCGCCATCCCAGCCGCAGCAGCAAGCTTAAGGACTACATCGAAAGCTAGTCAAGCAAGAAGCGCCCTCAGGTACATCCGCTCGGGGGCGCTTTCATGTAGTCATTGGGGACGTTCTTGAATGACTAGTCGTTTAAGAACGTCCCCAATGACTAGGTCGGAAAAATTCTCAAAAAAGTTCTTGCCCTTCGTCCAATCGTCCGTATAATAAATTTCGTTGCTTGAGAGCACGCACCTATTCCTCGGTAGCTCAATGGTAGAGCACGCGGCTGTTAACCGCGCTGTTGTAGGTTCGAGTCCTACCCGGGGAGCCAGGTTGTAAAACCCGTCGCTTATGCGGCGGGTTTTTTCATGCCGCGATCGCCTGTGGCGAACGTTACCGTATCAACATTTCGTGTCGAGGATGTAATTGCGAACCCCGCCACCTCAACATGGCGCGCTCGTTGTAGAATGTTGGAATGATTGCTCCCACGACATGGTGCCGCGAGCACCAGAAAAGGAGATTCTTGTGTCTGAGACCATTAACGGCAGCCTGAGCGTCTCGAACGACGTTATTGCCGATATTGCCGGTTATGCCGCAATGACCTGCTACGGCGTCGTCGGTATGGCTGAGCAGCTCCAGGGCGCCGAGAGCGTGCGCCTGCTTGCCGGCCAGCGCCTCCGCAAGGGTGTGCTTGTTTCCGCCGACGAGAACGGCCTTACGGTCGACCTTCACGTCGTGCTCGAGAACGGCGTCAACATGAAGTCCGTCTGCCACAATCTTTCGAGCTCCGTTGCCTTCACCCTGCAGGAGATCGCCCAGATCGATCCCACCAGCCTTAAGATCGGCATTCATATCGACGCGCTCAAGAGCCGTCTGAACTAGCATCCGAAAACGGAGATTCAAATACCCATGATTGCAAAGACCATTCGCACCTGTTTTCCGATCGCTGCGGCTGCCGTTTCCGACAAGGCCGAGGAGATCAACAAGCTCAACGTCTTCCCCGTACCCGACGGCGACACCGGTACCAACATGTCGCTCACGCTCGCCTCGGTGACTAAGGAGCTCTCCGCCCTTCCTGCCGACGCCGACATGGAAGCCATCGCCGGCGCCATCACCCACGGCTCCCTGATGGGTGCCCGCGGTAACTCCGGCGTCATCACCTCGCAGATTCTGCGCGGCGTGGCCGAGGGCCTTGTCTCTGCCGATGAGCCCATTACGTCCGCCAACATTGCCTTCGCCTTCCGTCGCGCCGTCAAGGTCGCCTTCCAGGCTGTCCGCAAGCCCATCGAGGGCACGATCCTCACGGTCCTGCGCGATGTCTCGACCAAGGCCGATGAGTGCGAGAAGAAGAAGTTCTCGGCTGAGGATGCGCTCGATGCCATCGTCGTCGAGGCGTACCAGTCCGTCGCCCGCACACCCGATCTGTTGCCCGTTCTGAAGGAGAACGGCGTGGTCGACTCCGGCGCCTTTGGCTTTGCCATTTTTCTCGAGAACTTTGTGGCTGCCGCTCTTGGTCGTAGCACCGTGGTCGAGGATTTCTCCGCTACGTTTGACTCCGCCGGCTCTGCCCGCGATGCCGCTCTTGGCCGTGTTGAGATCGAGGCTAACGACGACTGGGAGGGCTCGGAGTTCCGCTACTGCAACGAGTTCCTCTTTAAGGCCGACGCCCCGTTTGACGAGGACGAGTGCCTTAAGTTCCTAGGCTCCATGGGCGACTGTGAGCTGCTCGTGGGCGCCTATCCCGACTACAAGATCCATGTGCACTCCAACACCCCCAACCTGGTGCTCGAGCACATGCTGCAGCTCGGTCAGATCTATGAGGTCTTTATCCACAACATGGAGATGGAGGCCCACGACCGTACCGCCAAGATTCACGAGGACCAGGAGAAGGCCGCCGAGCCCGCGAAGGCCCTGGGCTTTGTCGCCGTTGCCGCCGGTTCCGGCGAGGCCGACATCCTTAAGTCCCTCGGCGTCGATGTGATCGTGTCGGGTGGCCAGACCATGAACCCCTCGACTGCAGACCTGCTGGGCGCCGTTGACCAGGTCAACGCGACCTCGGTTATCATCCTGCCCAATAACGGCAACATCCGCATGGCTGCCGAGGCCGCAGCCTCTGCCTGCACCGACAAGAAGGTCGCCGTCGTTCCCACCAAGACCGTTCCGCAGGCCTTCTCCGCGCTGTTCGCGGTCCTGCCCGATTCCGAGCTCGAGGACGCCGTCGCCGCCATGGTCGACGCCATCAGCGAGGTCCGCGATGGCGAGGTCACCCGCGCCGTGCGCGATTCCAGCGCCTCTGACGGCTCTCCGATTCACTCCGGTGACGTCATGGGTATCATCGCCGGCTCCATCGACGTGGTCGGCTCCGACGTGAAACAGGTCACGCTCGACTGTATCAACCGCATGCAGGAGGAAGAGGAGGGCGACGCGCTGACGATTCTGGCCGGCGAGGAGCTGTCCGATGAGGCCTTCCAGGAGATCGTCGACGCCATCGAGGAGGCTCAGCCCGATCTGGAGATCGACGCCCATCGTGGCGAGCAGCCGCTCTATCCCGTGATCTTCTCGATCGAGTAGGCAACTGCCCATGTCCGAGCTGTGCTCCGTGTCGCGCGTCTCGGAGCGCTTTGCCCAGAGCAATGCGCTCGACGAGGATATCGCGCGACTCAAATATGTTTCGGGTAAACGTGAGGAGGCCCTTCGCCGTCTGGGAATTCGGACGGTGGGGGACCTCCTTCTCCATATCCCTCATCGATACCTCGACTTTACCCGCTCGTGGTCCATCGAGATAGCGCCCATCGGCACCGTTTGCACGATTGTCGCCACGGTCGATCGTATCGTCCAAAAGCAGCCGCGTCCGCGCATGCAGGTTACCGAAGTCTCACTCGTTGACGAGACGGGTGTGCTTCAGGTCGCCTTTTTCCGCCAGCCCTGGATTGCCCAGCAGCTTAAGCAGGGCGACCGCCTGGCCGTGATGGGCAAGGTCGAGTTTGCCTACGGTTTTAAGCAGATGGCCTCGCCCCACTTTGAAAAGCTCGAGGACGGGCGCGCCGCAGGCACCATTCTGCCGGTCCATTACGTGAGCGATGGCGTGAGCCAGGCGTGGATGCGCCGCATCGTAAGCGGCGCGCTCGAGGTCGTCGGCAATCCGTTCGATCCGATTCCCGCGCCGTTGCGCGCAAAGCGGAAGCTCATGAGCAATGCCCGCGCGTTGCGTTCGATCCATTTTCCATCGAGTATGGCCGAGCGCGATATCGCGCGCGCACGGCTTGCCTACGAGGAGTGTCTCTACCTGCAGCTGGCGTTGCGTCTGCGCAACGACGGCGGCCTGGTCGATGTGGTGCCCTATGCCCACACCGCGGGCGAGCACCTGGCCGCGCTCAAGCAAGCCCTGCCGTTTTCGCTGAGCGACGAGCAGGAGGCCGCGTTCCAAGACATCCTGCATGACATGTGCGATGGCGGGCGCGTGATGAACCGTCTGCTGCTGGGCGATGTCGGTA
>URCS01000098.1 GCA_900546455.1 uncultured Collinsella sp.
CCTGCATTCTGCGCGGCGGCTCGCTGGCCTATCACTCGTGTGCCATGATCGCCGAGCTGCTGGCCGATGCGCTCGAGGCCAAGGGTTTCCCGCGCGAGGCCGTGTCGATGATCGAGTCCACCGACCGCGAGGCCACTGGCGAGCTCATGAAGCTCCGCGGCGTTGTCGACGTACTCATTCCGCGCGGCGGTGCAGGCCTGATCCAGCGCTGCGTGCGCGAGTCGCTTGTGCCGGTGATCGAGACGGGCACGGGCAACTGCCACATCTACGTGCATGAATCCGCCGACTTTGATAAGGCGCTCAACATTATCGTTAATGCCAAGACCCAGCGTGTAGGCGTGTGCAATGCCGCCGAGTCGCTGCTGGTCGACCGTGCTGTGGCCGATGCGTTTTTGCCTGCGGTCGTTGCCGTGCTGCACGACCACGGCGTGCTCATTCACGGCGACGAGGCCACGTGCGCCGCGTGCGCCGACGCCAGCTTTGTGGAAGGCGATGACTACGTCGCCGCGACTGAGGAGGACTGGGGTCGCGAGTACCTGGCGCTCGAGATGAGCGTGAAGGCCGTGGCAAACGAGGACGAGGCCATCGCACACATTAACCGCTACGGCACGATGCACTCCGAGGCCATCGTTGCCGAGGACACGGATGCTTGCGAGCGCTTCCTGGATGCGGTCGATGCCTCGGCCGTGTACGCTAACGCCAGCACACGCTTCACTGACGGCGGCGAGTTTGGCCTGGGCGCCGAGATCGGTATCTCGACCCAAAAGCTCCATGCCCGCGGCCCCTTCGCCGCCGAGGCCCTCACCACTTACAAATACAAGCTCCGAGGCACCGGTCAGGTCCGCCCCTAACGACCGCGCAAGAAAAACCGCCACAAAGGTGCCTGTCCCCTTTGTGGCGGTTTAAGGTGGCGTGGGCGGTTAGGCCTGGAAGGTATCGCGGTCGGGGGCGAAGGACTGCATGGCCGCGATGGTGCGGTCAAAGAGCTCGGTGAGCTCCCAGCCCAACATCTCGGCGCCCTGCGAAATCACGTCGCGCGAGCAGCCGGCGGCAAAGCGCTTGTCCTTAAACTTCTTCTTGAGCGACTTGGTCGTAAAGTCCATAACGCTCTTGCTCGGGCGCATGATGACTGCAGCGCCGATCAGGCCGGTGAGCTCATCGCAGGCAAACAGGATTTTTTCCATCTGCAGCTCGGGTTTGGGCAGCGAGGTGTTGAAGTCCGACGTGTGCGTCTGGATGGCGCGAATGAGCTCGGGAGACGCACCTTCGCCCTTAAGAATCTCGGCAGCATAGATGGTGTGGTTCATGGGGTCGTCCTCATGCTCCTCCCAATCCAAGTCGTGCAGCAGGCCGACGATGCCCCAAAACTCCTCGTTCTCGGGGTCGAACTCGCGCGCAAAGTAGCGCATGGTGCCCTCGACCGTCTCGCCATGGGTGATGTGGAACGGGTCTTTGTTGTGCTCGTTAAGCAGTTCAAACGCGCGGTCGCGGGTGATTCCGGCGGAAAGCGGCTCTGCCATAGGAGACTCCTTGTGCTCGTGGGTAACGATAAGAATGAATACTATTAGAACAAGAAAACCACCACAAAGGTGCCTGTCCCCTTTGTGGTGGTTTTTGGCGCGGTTGGGTTAGTTGAGGGCGGCTTGGGCTAGGCGGGCTTCGGCGTCCTCCTCGGTGACGCCCAAGGCCACGGCGAACTCCTCGATGGAGCGGCGCTTGGCTTCCTTGAGTACGCGCATGTAGTAGGAGCTGGGCTTTTTATCAGCTTCCTCGGCCTGGCGAATGCGGTGCATCATGGTCTTTGCCACGCGGACCGTCTCGGGCGCACCCAGCTTGAGCTGCTGCTTAAAGTGCGTCTCCTCAAGTGAGCTGTTGCGCTCGGTGAAGGTGTCGCACTCCAGCTCGTCATAGTGGCTCAGCAGGTGCTCGGCATCTTGCTGAGAGATGGCGGCGTGCAAACGATCGGCCTGCGCCACGGGGTACATGAGGATCGTCTGCGCATGTCCCTGCTTGGTCTCGAGCAGTAGCATGGGCTGCGGTGTGTCGTCCCTAAAACCGACGACGGTGCAGACTCCCTGACCCGGATGAATGACGTGTTGACCGATTGAGAACATGCTACCTCCAACTTATACGAATTTACGTATGTCTAGAATAACACGCTGACGTGCGCAAACCCTTACTTTATGCAGGAAAAGCACACAACTCCGATAGGTAAGAGTATTCGATAACAGGCGCAGCTCATTCACACCTTTATGCATTTTCAACGCCTGCATAATCTGCAGGCAGACTGGCATCTTTGAGTGACTCCATGCAAGCTGTAGTCAATTTTGTGCATATGCAATATCGATTGGCTTTACCCTGCGACAGTGCCCGTCGCTTGTGATAGAGTGCTACAAACTCTGGCTTTTGCCCTACGAGTGACCAAGAGCTCGGGGGCTTTAACACAAGGAGGATCTATGCCCGAGAAGATTGAAGAGCTGGTACGCGCTGCGCTTGCTGCGGCCCAGGAGGCCGGCGACCTTTCTGCATTTGAACTTGACGATTGCGCTATCGAGCGACCGGCTGACACTTCTCATGGCGAGTGGACCTCTACCATGGCCCTGAAGTCCGCCAAGCTGGCCCATTGCGCCCCGCGCAAGATCGCCGAGGCCATCGTTGCCCATATGCCCGAGGACCCCGCGATCGAGAAGGTCGAGATCGCAGGCCCCGGCTTCATCAACTTCTACCTCTCCGTTGCCGTCAAGAATGCCATCTTTGGCGAGGCTCGCGAGAAGGGTATGGACTTCGCTAAGTCCAACGTCGGTGGCGGCCTGAAGACCCAGGTCGAGTTCGTCTCCGCCAACCCCGTCGGCCCCATGCACATCGGCCATGGCCGCTGGGCCGCTCTGGGCGATTCGCTCTGCCGCGTTATGGACCATGCCGGTTACGACATCCAGCGTGAGTTCTACATCAACGACCACGGCTCTCAGATGAACACCTTCGGCAACTCCATCAGCACGCGCTATATGCAGCTTGCCGACATCATCGCCAAGCAGGGCGTGGATATCGACGAGGCTCACAAGCTGCTGATCGCAGACCGCGACGCCTTCGTTGCCGACGAGAGCGACGAGCATCCCGAGACCCATCCGTACCAGGACAATTTTGCCGAGACCCTGGGCAAGGACTCCTATGGCGGCGACTACATTATCGACGAGGCCGCCGAGTTCTGGCGCACCGACGGCGATAAGTGGGTCG
This sequence comes from uncultured Collinsella sp., assembly GCA_900546455.1. Taxonomy (GTDB): domain Bacteria; phylum Actinomycetota; class Coriobacteriia; order Coriobacteriales; family Coriobacteriaceae; genus Collinsella. The sequence continues at coordinate 3,235 of URCS01000098.1, forward strand.
AGGCCGATCCTCAGGAGCGCATGGAGAGCTTCCGCGAGCGCGGCTATGTGAAGATGGTCGACAACATGCGCGACCTCTGCCACGCCGTCAATTGCGACTTCGATCGTTGGTACTCCGAGCGTTCGCTGTACGTGAAGGACACCGAGGGCGAGACCGCCGGCACCTCTGCCGTCGACCGCGCTTTTGAGAAGCTCGACAAGATGGGCTACCTCTACACCAAGGACGGCGCCCTGTGGTTCCGCTCCACCGACCTGGGCGATGACAAGGACCGCGTCCTGATCAAGTCCGACGGCGAGTACACCTACTTCGCCTCCGACGTTGCCTATCACTGGGATAAGTTCCAGCGCGTCGACCACGTCATCGACATCTGGGGTGCCGACCACCACGGCTACATCGAGCGCGTCCGCTGCGTCTGCGACGCTCTTGGCTATCCCGGCAAGTTTGAGGTTCTGCTGGGCCAGCTCGTCAACCTGCTGCGCAACGGCAAGCCCGTCCGTATGTCCAAGCGTAAGGGCACCATGGTGACCCTGCAGGAGCTCGTCGACGAGGTCGGTTCCGACGCCGCTCGCTACACGCTCATCTCCAAAAGCTCCAACCAGATGGTCGACTTCGATATCGAGGCCGTCAAGAAGCGCGACAACTCCAACCCGGTCTATTACGTGCAGTACGCTCACGCCCGCGTGTGCTCCATCCTGCGCCGTGCCGCCGACGTTACGCCCGAGCAGGCTGACGAGATGGGCATGAAGGCCGTTGCCGCCAAGGCCATCGGTGAGAACGTCGATTACTCGCTGCTGACCGACCCGACCGAGCTCGCCCTTTCGCGTAAGCTCAACGAGCTCACCGACCTGATTGCCAGCTGCGCTCGCGACCGCGCCCCGTTCCGTCTGACGCACTTTGCTGAGGAACTCGCCGGCGACTTCCACAGCTTCTACGCTGCCTGCCAGGTTCTGCCGAGCGAGGGCCGTCCCGTCGACCCCGAGCTTTCGCGCGCCCGTCTGGCCGCTTGCGACGCCGTTCGCGTGACGCTCGCCCTGGTGCTCACCCTCGTTGGCGTTTCCGCGCCCGAGCAGATGTAATCTGCGGGTCATTTGACCGTACAGACTTGGTTTAACTAAGCCTTGAAAGCCCGATCTCCCACGGAGGTCGGGCTTTTTTGCAAACGCCGACGTATTGACGAATTTGGAACTGCTGGAAATACGAAACTATGCCGGTTTACTACGATGAATTGAGATATTCCAACCACGCCGGCTTTTAGCTAAAAAGTGCAAGGCATCTACCTGCGGTTTTAGTTCAACAAGTTTCGGAGTGGTCGCGGTTGAGCGATTCATCGTAGTAAACCGCCATAGTTTTGGCGGAGGCAGTCTGATTTGTGGGTGGTAAACCAAAGAGTGCCCCTTTTGACTAGTCGTTTATGAACGTCCCCGATGACTAAGTTGCAGGTGGCGGCGGTTGTGTTACACTAACGCTGCGTAGTTGACGCAATCATCTCGATACAGATCAATGATGTTCGTTGTTTTGAACGGAACTAGACTGATTAGCCGCCCTGAAGGTTTATGCAGGGAGCATGTGATCACAGGGCTTGAAAAGAAAGTTGAGCAAACACTGTGTCTGATCAACAGCAAGAAAACGAAATAACGACGACGCAAGCCGCTCCCGCTGCACCGGTTGTGTCGGACCAGGTCGCGGCGCCCGCGCAAGCCTCGGCTCCTGAGACGCCTACGCCTGCAACGGCTGAGAAGGCCGTTCCTGCAACTGGTGAGGAGGCTGTTCCGGCAAAGCCCAAGCGCACGCGCCGCGCGGCCAAGCCTGCCGCTGACGGCGAGGAGGTCACCAAGCCCAAGCGCCGTACTACGCGCACGACACGCGCCAAGCGCACCGTTGTAGCTGACTCCTCGGCGCCGATTTCCGATGAGGTCGCGCAGGCACGTGCGTTGGCGCAGATTAGCGAGGCTCAGGTGGTGCGCGCCCGCCGTCGTGCTGCCGAGCGTGAGGCCGCGGCCCTGACCGAGCTTGCAGCTCCGTCTGTGCCTGAGACGCCTGCCGCCGACCAGCCGACCGAGAAGCCGGTACCGCGCACACGCCGACGCACGGCTGCTAAGGCCGAGCAGGTTGCCGATCAGGTAACCCCTGAGCTCACCGAGGCTTCGGTCCGTTCCGCGGCAGGGGAGGGCGCATCGCCTGCTGAGTCCGCTGCGCCTGTCGAGGCCAGCGAAGTTCCCGTTGTCGATCCGGCTTTGCGCCCGCACCGTCGCGGTCGCAAGCCCAAGGCCTTCGTCGAGGCAGAGAAGGCCGCAGCCGCAGCTGCAGCCGCTCGGGATGCTGCGGCGACCGCCGAGTCTGC
>URCS01000099.1 GCA_900546455.1 uncultured Collinsella sp.
GCGCTGTGTCGCGCCGTACGACGTACGCGCGGTATCGGCTGGGGCGCGGCGACGCTACCGCGCTGGTCGGGCTCGCGGTGTTTGGTGCTGCCGCGGTGGCGGTGGCATGGACCGCGACAACGCAGTATTCGTTTTACCCGCAGCTTTCGGTGCCCGCACCGTGGCTGGGCTATGTTGTGTACGCTGCCTGGATGGTGCTGCCCTGCGTGTTGCATGCGATCGATGAGAAGAGGTTTGGCTGATGGCTCGGTTGGATAGGGGCCCGGTGTCGGGCGCGGCGTGCGGCCCGGATATGCCGGCGATTGAGGTGCGGAGCCTGAGCTTTGCCTACCCCGGGGCTGATGCTGCGGTGCTCGAGGGGCTCGACTGGTCTGTTCCCCAAGGTGCATTTGCGCTGCTTGTTGGCGGTACCGGATCGGGTAAGTCGACGCTGCTGTCGCTGCTCAAGCCCGAGATTGCTCCGGCGGGCGAGCGCGCTGGCGAACTGCTCGTGCTGGGCGAGAACGTTGCCGACATGGACGTGCGCGCGTCTGCGGAGCGCGTGGGCTACGTGTTCCAGGATCCCGAGAACCAGATTGTGTGCGAGACCGTGTGGCACGAGATGGCGTTTGGCCTAGAGAATCTGGGCGTGTCGCGCGACGAGATGCGCCGCCGTGTTGCCGAGACCAGCTATTTCTTTGGTCTGGAGGACTGGCTTCATTGCGATACCGATACGCTTTCGGGTGGCCGCAAGCAGCTGCTGTCGCTTGCCGCCGTCCTGGCGCTGCGCCCGCGTGTGCTGCTACTCGACGAGCCCACGTCTCAGCTCGATCCCGTTGCCGAGAAGAATTTTCTGCACGCGCTGTTTCGCGTGAACCGTGAGCTGGGCTGCACGGTTGTTGTGGCTACGCATCAACCGCGGCCGATGCTCGAGTATGCGACGTGTGCGTACCGGATTGAGGGCGGTCGCGTGCACGAGGTGGCGGATATGGCTTCTTTGGGACGCCGCGAATCGCTGTTTTCCGATGACATGTTGGGGTGGGGTGCCATCCGATGTGCAAAAAACGGAGTATTCAGCAGGCGTGAGGACAATTTGGGCTCTCTGGAGCCGCCCCGGGACGTATCGAGCGCGAAAAAAAGTTCGGAATTGGACAAATCGTCCGAATTTGTGGCGCAAACGTCGCTCGAAAACGGTTCGGAAGCCTTCCCGCGCACGGATGGAAGCAGAATACTCCAAAAAATGCACGGTGGGTCGGCTACCACCCTGTCGGAAGGCTGGTTTCGCTACGATCGCGCGGGCGGTTGGGTGCTGCGTGGACTCGATGTGACGTTTTCAGCTGGCGCGGTGCATGCGGTCGTGGGCGGAAACGGCTGCGGCAAGTCGACGATGCTCTCGGTGTTGGCCAAGACGGCTAAGCTGCAGCGTGGCCGCATGGTGCGTGGGGCGGCTTCGGCGGCGCTGCTGCCACAGAATCCCAAGGCATTGCTGGTCGCCGAAACGGTGAGCGACGAGCTGATGGAATGGGCTTCGACCTGCGGATACGACGAGGCCGCAGCACAGGAGCAGACAGCGCGCCTGGGCCTGGCGGGCTTGGAGACGCGTCACCCGTACGATCTTTCGGGCGGTCAGCGCCAGCTGCTTGCGTTGGCAAAGCTGCTGCTGATTGGTCCGGAGCTGCTGCTGCTTGATGAGCCCACCAAGGGCCTTGACCTGGCAAGTCGCTGCATTATCGCCCGAGCCCTGCGCGAGCATGCGCAGGCTGGCGGTACCGTCGTCATGGCCACGCACGACTTAGACTTTGCCGAGCAGGTGTCCGACGACGTCGCCATGATGTTCGACGGCGAGATCGCCTGCATGGAGCCTCCTGCAGATTTCTTTGCCGACAACGTGTTCTACAGGGCGTGATGAGATGACGGATTATCGCGCCTCGCGCCTACTCACAAAAATGGAGATTCCGCTGCTCCTGGCGGTGCCGGCAGTGATGACTGCGGCGTTGCTGGCAGGCATTGAGCAGGCGGCGCTTGCCATGCTGGTTGTAGTTGCGCTCGTGCTCGCACTGTTCTTTGCGGGCTATGAGACATCGCGTCCAGGCCTGCGCCAGATCATGCCCACGCTGGTGCTGGCGGCGCTGGCCGCGGCGGGGCGCATCCTGTTTGGGCCTATTCCCGACTTTAAACCCGTGAGCGCCATCGCTATTATCGCGGGGGCGACGTTGGGCCGACGCAACGGCTTCATGGTCGGCGCGTTGGCAGCGCTGACCAGTAATTTCTTTTTTGGACAGGGCATGTGGACGCCGTGGCAGATGTATGCCTGGGGTCTGGTGGGCTATATCGGTGGCGCACTGGCGCATGCGGGCGCTTTTGATCGCGCCGATGGCACCGTGCGCATGCCGGCGCTGATGGCGTACGGCTTTGCGTCGGGCCTGCTGTATGGCGTCGTGATCAACGCGTATGACATCATCGGTTTTGTGCAGCCGCTCACGTGGGCGGGCGTCGTGGCGCGTCTTGCTACCGCCGTACCGTTCGATATCACGCATGGCCTCGCGACCTGCGTGTTTTTGGCCGCTCTGTACAAGCCCTGGTGTCGCCGCATCAACCGCGTCGTCGTGAAGTACGGGCTGTAGTGGCGGTTGCGCCGGGGCGAGAATCAATACTGACTTGGTGTCATATCAAAACTATGCCGGTTTACGGGCTGGATTGACGCAGGCCGACCATACCGGCATTTTTCGAAAATAGACGAGCCGTCTACCTGCGGTTTTATTTTGCTCGAATTGCGTGTGGTTGGAGATCTGCGATTCAGCCCCGTAAACCGGCATAGTTTTGAAATGGCCGGCATATATTGCTGTCGTCACTGATCTCAGAGGGCCGAAAGGATCCGTTTCCCCGTCCCTAAGCGGTCGCTGGGGATGCCCGCCACGAAACCAGCCCATCTACTACGTTTAACCCGATACCTCCAACCATACCCGCGTTTTATGAAAAACCGCAGGCTCTCTACCTGCGGTTTTCTTTTTGCGTTGTTCGCTGTGGTTGGGGGTAGTGGCTTAAACGTAGTAGATGGGCGCTTTTCGTGGCAGATGCATTACGCAGGTATCCTCGGAGAGCCAAAATGATCCGTTTTCCTCCGTCCCCGGGGGATCATTGGGGGGTTAGAGCTCCAGGGCTAGGGTGACGGGGCAGTGGTCGCTGCCGAAGATGTCGCCGCGGATGCCGGTGTCGCGTACGTTGCCGGCGATTGCGTCGCTTACCAGGAAGTAGTCGATGCGCCAGCCTGCGTTGTTCTTACGGGCATTAAAGCGGTAGCTCCACCAGCTGTAGACGCCCTCGACGTCCGGATTGGCCGCGCGCCAGGTGTCGGTAAAACCGGCGTCGAGCAGCTCGGTAAACTTGCCGCGCTCCTCGTCCGAAAAGCCGGCGTTGCCGCGGTTGGACTTGGGGTTCTTAAGGTCGATCTCCTCGTGTGCCACGTTAAAGTCGCCGCAGGTCACCACGGGCTTTCCGGTCTCGCGCTCAAGCGCGCTCAAAAAGCCGCGGTAGGCATCGTCCCAGGCCATGCGCACATCGATGCGGGCAAGCTCGTTTTGGGCATTGGGCGTATAGACGTCCACGAACCAAAACTTGTCGAATTCGAGCGCGCAGACGCGGCCCTCGGTTGCGGCTTGGGCGACGAGCTCGGCAGCCTCACCCTCGCCGGCGTAGGGCAGCAGTGCATCGGCGCGCAGTACGCGCAGCGGTTCCTGGCGGCTAAAGACCGCGGTGCCCGAGTAGCCCTTGCGCTCGGCGTAGCTCCAGGTTTGGTGATAACCGGGCAGGTCGATATCGACCTGGCCCTCCTGCAGCTTGGTCTCTTGCAGCGCCAAGATATCGACATTGAGCTCCTGCGCGATCTGAATAAAGCTCGGGTCCTTTTTGAGCACGGCGCGCAGGCCGTTGACGTTCCACGAGGCGAAAGTGTAAGTCTGAGGCATGGTGTCCTTTCGACGGGGTTGGCAGGCTTAAGATTAGCGCAACAGGGGCGGGGCGGAGTCCGCGAGTGATGGCGAACGCCGCCGTCCCGGAGACACGGACGGAGGACTTACATGACGCAGGCAATATCGGACCCCAAACAGGCCTCCGCCGCGCTGGCGGAGCTGTTCGACACCCATAACCACGTGGTCTTCTTTGGCGGCGCGGGCGTTTCCACGGCAAGCGGCATTCCCGATTTCCGCAGCGTGGACGGTCTGTATCACCAGCGGTTTTCCTATCCGCCCGAGACTATGCTCTCGCACAGCTTCTGCGAGGCGCATCCGGCGGAGTTTTTCGACTTCTACCGGACCAAGATGATCGCCCTTAACGCCAAGCCCAACCACTGCCATGCCAAGCTGGCGGAGCTGGAGCGCGCCGGCAAGCTCGACGCCGTGGTGACGCAAAATATCGACGGCCTGCACCAGATGGCCGGCTCGCAGCGCGTGTTCGAGCTGCATGGCTCGGTCCACCGCAATATCTGCCAGACGTGCGGCGCGGTCTACAGCGCCGAATGGATTTGCTCGCGCGAGCACGAGGATGCCGCGGGCGTGCCCGTGTGTCCTGCGTGCGGCGGTCGCATCAAGCCCGATGTGGTCCTCTACGAAGAACCGCTCGATGAGCGTGTGCTTACCGGCGCCATTGCTGCCATCGCTGCAGCCGACGCCCTCGTCGTGGGCGGAACCTCGCTCGTAGTGTATCCGGCGGCGGGCCTCACGCGTTACTTTACTGGCGATACGCTGGCCATTTGCAATTTGGCGCCCACCGATCAGGATGCAAATGCCGACCTGCTGATTTCTTGCGACATCGCGGCCGCGTTTGCGTTCTAGCCCGCGCGCGCGGATACAATAGAAAGACTGATTGCAAAGCGACCCCGCCGCCAGCGCCCGAGCGCGGCGGCGTGGGCATTTTAGGAGGATGTTCATGGCGAACGACAGCAAGACATGGCGGTGCGGAAAGTACGAGCTCAGCTTTGACCGTCCGCGCATCATGGGCGTCCTCAACGTGACGCCCGATTCGTTTAGCGACGGCGGTGAGCACTTCGACCCGGATGCCGCTATCGAGTACGGCCTGGCGATGCTCGATGCCGGCGCCGACATCATCGACGTGGGCGGCGAGTCCACGCGCCCCGGCTTTACCCCGGTCAACCCCGACGAGGAGGCGCGTCGCGTGCTGCCCGTCGTGCGCGCGCTCGCCAAAGAGGGTGCCATCGTCTCGATCGATACGCGTCATGTGGCGGTTGCCAAGGCGGCCGTGCGCTGCGGTGCTTCGATTGTCAACGACGTGACGGGCTTCACCGATCCCAAGATGGTTGAGTTCGTTAAGACGAGCACCTGCGGC
>URCS01000100.1 GCA_900546455.1 uncultured Collinsella sp.
CCCCAAACTCCCCCACCCACGGTACACACGGCCCACCACCGCGTCGGTGTCTAGCGAAAAATGGGACGGGCCCCAGATTGCCCATGTGCGCAAAAGTGCGTCTCGGCAATCTGGGGCCCGTCCCCTTTAATATTTATAAATATGCAGGTCAGCGAGGTGCTAGCGATGTGCCAGCGGATGCGCTGCCAGATAGACCTCGGTCAGTTGCGTGCGGTCGACATGCGTGTAGACCTGCGTGGTCGAAATATCGGCATGGCCCAAAATCTCCTGCAGCACACGCAGGTCGGCACCACCCGCGAGCATGTGGGTGGCAAAGGAGTGTCGCAAGGTATGGGGGTGGAGCCCCACCAGCCCCACCTGACGCCCATACCGTTCGCATATCGCATGCACGGCCTGGCGCGACAGGCGACGTCCGTTCTTATTTAAAAAGACCGCCGAGGTCTCCGTCCCGTGAGCATGGGCGGCCAGAAGAGTGCGCCCGTCACCTATATAGCGTGTCAGGGCACGCGCCGCGCTTCCCACCAACGGGGCCAGACGCTCCTTGGAGCCCTTACCGCGCACCAGGACAAACCCGTCATCGATATGGATATCGCCCACATCGAGCCCAACCAGCTCACTCACGCGCAAGCCGCAACCGTAAAGCACTTCCAAGATGGCGTGATCGCGCAGTCCCATCTCGCCCTCGGGAAAGTCTTGATCGAGCAGTGCCGAGACGTCCTCCACCGAAAGGTATTCCGGCAGGCGATCTGCCTTTTTGGGCAGGCGCAACGCCGCCGTCGGGTTTTGGGCCACGGCCCCATCGCGCACCAAAAAGGCATGCAGGCCCTTCACGGCAGCAAGCGCGCGCTCCACCGAGGCATCGGAATAGCCTCCGTCGCGGCGATCGGCAACAAAGCCCTCCACGACCTGACGGCTCACATCTTCAAAAGACGCAATGTCAGCCCGCTCCAGATAGGCGCAGTACGTCGTCAGGTCACGACGATAGGCCGAAATCGTGTTGCGCGCCAAGCCCCGCTCGACCGCGAGGTAATCGAGATACTCCCCCGCCGCCACGGCGAGCGACGAGGGAGTAGCTTCGGTATGTTCCTTATTCGCCGGCACCCTTAGTCCGTAGCGAGGTTCTTGGGCGTCACCTGCAAGCGATCGACGCCCTCATGCTGGCCGATCGAGGCGCGTACGAACTCGCGGAACAGCGGCTGCGGGTTGGTCGGGCGGCTCTTGAACTCGGGATGAGCCTGGGTTGCCACATACCACGGATGCACGTCGCGCGGCAGCTCGACCATCTCGACCAGGCGCTCGTCGGGCGACAGACCCGAAATAACCAAGCCGGCGTCCTCGAGCTGGTCACGGAAGGCGTTGTTGAACTCAAAGCGATGACGGTGACGCTCGTAGACGAGCTCCTCGCCATATGCCTCGCGAGCAAGGGTATCGGCGGCGAGCTTGCACGGATAGGCGCCCAGGCGCATGGTGCCGCCCTTCTCGGTCACGTCCTCCTGCGAGCTCATCAGATCGATGACGCTAAACGGGCCGTCCGGATCGAACTCGGAGGAGCTGGCGCCGGCAAGGCCGACGACGTTGCGGGCGAACTCGCACACGGCCACCTGCATACCCAGGCAAATGCCCAGATACGGAATCTTGTGCTCACGGGCAAACTCGGCCGCGAGGATCTTGCCCTCCAGGGCGCGCTTGCCAAAGCCGCCGGGGACCAGGATGCCCGAGGCGTCGCCCAGAACCTCGGAGACATTCTGCTCGTCGAGGCTCTCGCCGTCGACCAGCTGGACGTCCACATGGCGATCGTAGAAGACGCCCGCATGGTGCAGGGCCTCGATAACCGACAGGTACGCATCGGGCAGCTGCGTGTACTTGCCCACGACGGCGATCTTCACCTTGTCGGCGTGATGGTTGGCGTGATTCTGTTTGCGCAGGAACTCGTTCCACTCGCTCATGTCGCGCTCACGCGGGTCCAGACCCAGGCGCTCGCAAATGCGCAGGTCAAAGTCCTGCTCGGCAAGCAGCTGCGGAACATCGTAAATGCTCGCGCAGTCCTCGTTGGTAAAGACACAATCGGTGTCGACGTCGCAGAAGCTTGCGATCTTTCCGCGGATAGCGTCATCGATATGGTGGTCGGAGCGCAGCACGATGATATCGGGCTGGATGCCAAAGCTGCGGAGCTCCTTGACGGAATGCTGCGTGGGCTTGGTCTTGACCTCGTGGGCGGCGGCGATATAGGGAACGAGCGACACGTGGATGTAGCAGACGTTCTCGGGGCCGGCCTCCTTGCGGTACTGACGGATGGCCTCGACAAACGGTTGGGACTCGATGTCGCCGATCGTGCCGCCCAGCTCGGTGATGACTACATCGGAGCCGGTCTGCTCCTCGATGCGGCGGAACTTGTCCTTAATGGCATTGGTGACGTGAGGAATCACCTGCACGGTACCGCCCAAAAAGTCGCCGCGACGCTCGCGGGCGATCAAGCTCTTATAGATGGCGCCGGTCGTAAAGTTGGAATCGCGGGTCAGGTTCTCATCAATAAAGCGCTCGTAATGACCCAGGTCCAGGTCGGACTCGTAACCATCCTCGGTAACGAAGACCTCACCATGCTGGAAGGGGCTCATGGTACCGGGGTCGACGTTCAGATACGGATCGGCCTTCTGCATCGTTACTTTGTAGCCACGCGACTTGAGCAGACGGCCCAGCGAGGCCGCGGTGATACCCTTGCCCAGAGACGAAACCACGCCACCGGTTACGAACACATGCTTGGTCATATTGAGTTACCTGCGCTTCCCGTAGAAGTTGTTTATCCACATCTTACGGGTCTTCATTGTAATACTCGCGCCGCGGACCGTTCGCAATTTTTCTCGCGTGAGATTGCATTTCTCAATCTTGAAACAAAACGCCGCCCGGTTTCCCAGGCGGCGTCGCTATGGCAAGGGTTACATGCTGCTATCGATCAGCAACCTCGTCCTCAAGCATTTCTTGAACGAGCATGCCGGTACGGACGCCCTCAAGATACCACTCGCCACGTTCGGTGAGGCAAATGCCATTTGCAAGCTGACCGCCGTCGTCGCTATAACGCGAGACGACATCAATCATGCCTTCGGAATCCAAGCGATCGATTGCGGCGCGGGCACGATACGGCGAAACCCCCACGCGCTCGGCAAGCGTTTTGCGCGAGAAACCATACGGCCCGCCATTGTCTTCGGTTTGCTGGTCGATCTCCATCAACACCAGCACCTCGACACGCTTCATATCGTTGACACTCGCACGACCCTTGCCCGCCATAGCAGCCTCCTCAAACCGAGCACGAGCATCTAACGCGCCGTGCGCGACCGACACACCTCACGATGGCAGGTAATATCCATCATGCGGCATCCCGCTAAGGATGAAACAGTTACGGTTATTTTATACCGCTCAAATCGTTTCTAGGCAGGTAAACAGCTATTTTTCGCCGAAATAGGCGCTTTATTGATCAAAAAGCCGTACCGGGCGCTAACCCGATACGGCCAAAATGCAATGTAATTACCGCGGTGCTTCAAACTTAGCGATGGAAGAAACCGCGGCGCTCAAACTTGGGCTCGCAGCACACGTTGATACCCAGTTTGCGCAGTACCGTCTCGTCCGTCGGCGAGATAATCACGCTAAAGAAGGCATCGCAACCGCGCAGCTGCTCCAGGCCCGAAAGGACGCGAGCGGCCGTCTCACTCGTGGCCGAGGTGATCGACAGCGCCATAAGCGTCTCGTCGGTGTGGAGGCGCGGGTTTTTGCTGCCCAGGAAATGCGTCTTGAGCTTGCTGATGGGCTCGATCGCTTCATCGCTAATGACCTCGAGCTCAAGGTCGACGCCCGAGACATGCTTAAGTGCATTCATGATGAGCGAGCTCGCGGCGCCCAGGCGCGTGGAAGTCTTGCCGGTCACCACGGAGCCATCGGGCATGACCATGGCACCCACGGGACCACCCGTCAGCTGCTCCCTGGTGAGGGCCGCCGAGCGCGCCGGTGAGTAGTTCTTATCGATGCCGGCTTTCTTCATAATTATCTTGAGACGGTCGACTTGCTCATCGCCCACGCCGGTACGGCGCACATTTTCGACCGCGGTAAAGTAGCGGCGGACGATCTCCATCTTGGAAGCGTCGCGGCAGGCATCGTCATCGGTGATGGCAAAGCCGACCATATTGACGCCCATGTCCGTAGGGCTCTGGTAGGGGCTCTTGCCCAGGATCTTTTCCATCAGGGCACGGACTACCGGGAAGGCCTCGACGTCGCGGTTGTAGTTGACCGTGGTCTTGTTGTAGGCCTCAAGGTGGAACGAATCGATGATATTGGCGTCGTCGAGGTCAGCCGTGGCGGCCTCGTAGGCAATATTGACCGGATGCGTCAGAGGAAGATTCCAGACAGGGAAGGTCTCGAACTTGGCATAGCCGGCGGCCGTGCCATGCTTGTGCTCGTGATAGAGCTGAGACAGGCAGGTGGCAAGCTTGCCCGAGCCAGGACCGGGGGCAGTGACCACGACGAGCGGTCGGGTGGTCTCGACAAACTCGTTCTTGCCGTAGCCATCGTCGGACACGATCAGATCGACATCGTGCGGATACCCCTCGATGGGATAGTGCAGCTTGGCGGGAATGCCGAGCGCATTCAGACGATTGCGGAAGACGTCGGCAGCGGGCTGACCGGCATACTGTGTGATGACCACGGCCGCGACAGCAAAACCGTTGCCGCGGAACAGGTCGACCAGGCGCAAAACGTCCTCGTCATAGGTAATGCCCAGGTCACCGCGAGCCTTGTTCTTCTCGATGTGGTTCGCGTTAATGGCGATGATGACCTCGACGTCGTCGGCTATGCTCTTGAGCATGCGGAACTTGCTATCCGGCTCAAAACCCGGCAGCACGCGGCTCGCGTGATAGTCGTCAAACAGCTTGCCGCCAAACTCCAAATACAGCTTGCCGCCAAACTGCGAGATGCGCTCCTTAATGTGAGCGGCCTGCAGCTCGATATACTTCGCGTTGTCGAAACCCTGGCGCATGTATGGCTCCCGTCCCGTTTCGTAAATTAAGTTCCTACGCGATTATAACGGAGCCCGCCCTCCCCGATAACCAGACCATCAACAGGCACCAACCAAACACGCGCTCGATAAGTTGCGGTGGAATAGTTCCCGCTTAGTCCCTCAGGACACACAAACAGGAGCTATTCCACCGCAACTTCCCCTTTTGGTGCAAGCTAACCTGACCCCTTTACACCAACAACAGAAACGTCGCGGGCAGAGAACGGACAGACACTATGACCCAATCCGAGGGCACTGAAAAGATAGGAGCCCCCGCTCGT
>URCS01000101.1 GCA_900546455.1 uncultured Collinsella sp.
ACCGCCCCGGCGACATCGAGCGCGATCATGAAAGTCAGACCAAACGCCGGGTAGACCGCCGCGGCGATGGCGTTGCCGATGATATAGCTACCCGACTGCATGAACTGCAGCATGCCCGCCAGCTTGCCGAGCACCTCGGGCGGGGCGATGAGCGGTGTGAGCGCGTTGAAGGCGGGCGTATGGAGCGTGCTGCCCAGCGCACGGACGAACAGCACCGCCGCCACAACGGCGACAGAAAGGTCGCCCCGAAGCGAGCCGAAGACAAGCGTGAGGCTCACGGCCGCGATGAAGAGATCGGCGCCGATCATGAGACGCTTGATGGACGTGCGGTCCACGATGGTGCCCGCGAAGGCGCCGAGGAGCGCCATGGGCAAGAAGGCCGCCAGGCTCACGAACGACAGGGCGCTCGCGGAGCCGGTGGTGAGGGTGACGTGCCAGATGAGACCCATCTGCAGAATGGAGCTCGTGAGCACGGAGAAGAACTCGCCGATCCAGACGATGGCGAGCGAGCGCTTCCAAGAAGCGCAGGGATTCGGTTGTGTCATGGAATAATCCTTTGATGCGATCGGTGGTATGCAGCGAAGTACCGGTCGCTCACGCGACCGTGGCTAGAGCCAAATCCTCATGGAAGCAAGCATGGTGCAGCTCCCCTTTCCAAATCTAGAGGTAAACCTTCAGCCGTGAGTGGAGCTATTATAGGGACTTGCGAGCCAAGATGCAACAGGAAGACCTCTACGGAGCGTAGATGCCGGGCGCCCCGAACCACTTATGCCATGAGAGACGGCATCCGATTCTCCTTGACTTGGTCTCAATGTGATATCACAATGCAATCAGCAGTCGCACGAACTGCTCGGGGACTCGCCTCCTCCCCATCGCAATCTGGAGCGCGGCGCCGGGGACGTCACGCAAACGCCGGCGCAGTCATGAAAGGAACTCACAATGAGCGTGGAAAAGCAACTCAAGGCCAAGTCGGGCTACGGCATGCTCGTCGCCGTGGCGGTGGCGCTCATCGTCATCATCGGCCTCTTTATCTGGAGCACCATCGGGCTCGCGAGCACGCCCGACGGCGTCGACGCGCCCGCAGTCTACGGATGGGGGCTCGGCCTCAGCATCCTCGCGTTTTGCCTGTGGTTCATCCCACTCAACGGATTCTTCTCGCTGCAGCCCGGCCAGGCGCGCGTGTGCATCCTGTTCGGCAAGTACGTGGGCACCGTCCGCGACGAGGGCTTCTTCTGGGCCAACCCGTTCTTTAGCAAGAGCATGGGCGGATCGGCCGGGATCGGCGAGATGATCGAGCTCGAGATGAGCGATTCCAAGGCCGCCAAGGCCGCGGCGCAGAAGGCCGCCAAGGGCAACCCCACCACTATCTCCACCCGCGTGCGCACCCTGAATGGCGAGCGCCTGAAGGTCAACGACAAAATGGGCAACCCCATCGAGATCGCAACCGTCGTGGTGTGGCACGTCGCCGATACCGCCAAGGCGCTCTTCGACGTCGACGACTACCAGAGCTATGTCGCCATGCAGGCCGAGACGGCGCTGCGCCACGTGGCGAGCGTGTACGCCTACGACCATCTTGAGGACGAGTCCGATGCCGCCGGCGCCATCACGCTGCGCGCCAATGTGGAAGAGGTCTCCGAAGCCCTGCGCCGCGAGCTCGCGATGCGCCTGGCACCCGCCGGCGTGGATGTCGACGACGCCCGCCTCACCCATCTTGCCTACTCCCCCGAGATCGCCCAGGCGATGCTGCGCCGCCAGCAGGCCGAGGCCGTCATCGCCGCGCGCAAGAAGATCGTCGAGGGCGCGGTTTCCATGGTCGACATGGCCGTGAAGGAGATGGCCGCCGGCGGCACCATCGAGCTGGACGACGAGCGCAAGGCGCAGATGGCCAGCAACCTCATGGTGGTGCTCTGCGGTGAATCCGAGGCGCACCCGGTGCTCAACGCAGGCTCGCTGTACTAACCCCAACACCAATGAGTAATTTGGGACGGGTGCAGAATTGCACATTCGACAAGAAGGCACGTCATGGCACGCAAGCAGTATCCACTCCGTATAGACCCCGCTATCTGGGAGGCCGTCCAACGCTGGGCGGACGATGAGATGCGCAGCGCCAACGGTCAGGTGGAATGGATCTTGCGAGACGCCCTCAAACGCGCGGGAAGGCTGCCGAAGAAAGAGCCCTCGTCCAAGGACGCACCCAAAGGCGAGGAGGGCTAAGCTGGAAGACAGGGCTCGGCCGCTGCCGACGTCGGGACAAAGCCGCGCCCCGCGCCGCGGTCGAGGCAGAGCTGAGCCCCGCCGCTCCAAAGTCGAGCCGAACGGCGGGGCCAACACCAACCCAAAGCAAGCTCGCCCCCTCTATACGCACCAACCGGTCCCCGGAGGCATCCGCCTTTGGGGACCGTTCTTTTCCCAGCTAGATGTCGTATATAAAGCCTTTTGACAGCTCGATTTTGCCCCGTGGGGGTCAAATATAAAGACCTTTGATGGTACGATGCTCGCGTCAATGACATGGTGGCTCTCGACAGGGGTCACCCCGACCCTCTAGGGAGCAAACGCATGGAGCTGGGCTCGCACATCAAGGAGCATCGCACGGAGCTCGGACTGTCCCAAGACGATCTGGCGGAGCGCATCTACGTGTCGCGCCAGACCATCAGCAACTGGGAGTGCGGCCGTACGTATCCGGATGTCCAGAGCCTGCTGCTGCTTTCCAACGTGTTCGGGGTGACCGTGGACTCCCTCATCAAAGGAGATGTGGAAACCATGGCACAGGTAATGAACGAAGCGGTCAAGAAGTACAACGCCCTCTCCACAATCACGGTCGTGAGCGCGGTCGTGTTTTTGGTGCTGAGCGCGTGGGCGGCGTTCCAGCTCGAATGGGGCTGGGGCATGCACATCGCGCCCACCGCGGCGTTTGCCGCCGTGGCGCTCGTCGTGATGCTCGTGGCGTTCGTGTATATGGAACGCATGAAGAAGCAGCACGACCTCGTCACGTACCGCGAGGTGTTGGCGTTTAGCCGCGGCGAGCAGGTCGATCGCGACACGCTCGAGGGGCGCCGTGAGCGCGAGATGAACCCTTGGGTCAAGGGCACGCGCAACGCGGTGCAGATCATCATCGGCGCCATCGCCGGCGGACTGGTGGGCGTCGGCATCGGCATGCTCGCCAAGATGCTGAGTTAAAAGCGCGGGTACGCGCCCGTTCCCCGAAATGGTATCCCCCTTAGCCCCCATTCTGAAGATGTATGCCAGAATGGGGGCGATTCCCGTTAGGAGGTGCCCCATGAACGTCACCGTACGCGCGTCCCTCATCGCATTGATCGCAATCGTTGGCGCCTGCTGGGCAATCCCCGCCCTCCTGGTGAGCTTCGTCCCATCCGATGCCGGTATGATCGCCATGATGGCGCTGATCTACCTCGTGCTCCCCGTAACTGCGATCGCCCTCGGCCTGCTCGCCGCAAACTCCGCGAGGACGCTCTTCTGGGTACCCGCGGCGCTCGGAATCGGACCCGCGGTCCTGTTTCCCCTCAAGGTCGAGGGCAGCCAGGACCTTGCGTTCCATGGGGTTGCCTATACCGCAATCGGCTACGCCGCCATGGGCCTGTACACTTGGATGACTGCTCGACAACATCGCTAAGCCATCGCAGCAACAATCATGCAGGTAAACCCCGTGCAAAACAGTTTTTGCAGCGCCCGGCAAGCCTTGCCGCATATGATGTACAACAGATTCGATAGCGCACCCGGCGTGTTCGCGGGACGCTCCTTCACGACCGGGAGGTGACGATGGACATCAGCAACCAGATCAAGACGAGGCGCGAGGCGATGGGGCTCTCCCAAGAACAGCTCGCCGAGAAACTCTACGTGTCGCGTCAGACGATCTCGAACTGGGAGCGGGACAAGACGTATCCGGACGTCCAGAGCCTGCTCATGCTGAGCATCCTATTCGGCACCTCCATAGACACGCTCGTGAAGGGAGACGTGACCGTTATGGAAGAGGCAGTCGAAAGAGATCGCAAGCGCATGGGAACGCGGATGCTATGGCTGGCCGTGCTGATGCTCGCGTTGCTGGCGGTGGCGTTCGCACTGATACTGTCGCCGGCGTTTAACTGGATGGAGGGCACCTGGGGCGCCGGCGTCGCCGCGGCTGCGGCGTTCCTGCCGGCGATAGCGGCGCTTGTTGTCGCGACCGTCCTCGAGCGCATCAAGCGCGAGAACGACCTGGTGACATACCGCGAGATCCTCGCTGTCCGCAATGCAGACAGGTGCTTTACAGCCACAAGCGCGATAGTTTCAACAATAAGATGCAGTGCCCCAGAGCCCCTAGCAGTCGACGATGGTCTTGCCGATCATGATGTTGAGGATCTCGACGTCGGTATCCTTCATGCCAACGCGGCCCACATAGCCCATGCTGGCGATCGTCTCTTCCACCGTATCCTGAATCAGGCCCTCGCCGGCACGGAAGCCGCGGCCCTGCATGGCCATATCGTGGCCCAGAATCGCCGCATCGACGGCAGCGGAAATCTTAGCGGCGCAGCTTGCCTTGGCGCCATCGCACACGATGCCGCCCACGTTACCGAGCGTATTGGAGACCGTCGCGCCGATCTGCTCGCGCGTGCCACCGCACAGCCAGGTAATCGCCGCGCCGGCACCGCACGCAGCGCAAATAGCACCGCAAAACGCCGAGAGCGCACCAATATAGCTCTTGATATGCACGGCGATAAGATCGGACAGCATCACGGCGCGCACCAGGCGCTCGTGGTCGCAGCGCAGGTACTCGGCATACTCCATGACGGGCAATGCGCAGGTAATGCCCTGATTGCCCGAGCCGCACACAATGGCGACCGGCAGCGCGCAGCCGTTCATGCGGGCGTCGGACCCGGCGGCCGCACGGGCACGGGCACGGCAGGCGACGTAGATCGGAAGAGCGTCGTGTAGGGAAAGAGTGTAGATCTCGGTGGTCGCCG
>URCS01000102.1 GCA_900546455.1 uncultured Collinsella sp.
CATTTTGGGCGGCTCCCTGGGCAACTTTGGAGAGCTCGCCATCGCCGCGGGCGCGGACGTTGTCGTGACGGGCGAGGCGGGATACCACGTGGCGCAGGACCTCGCTCTGCGCGGTCTGGGCGTCATCTTGCTCGGCCACGACCGCTCCGAGGAGCCGTTCGTTGATATATTGATGAACTCTGCAGTTGACGCCGGGGTCAACCCCCGTCATGCGATTAAAATACTGAACCCTTGCCAATGGTGGACTGTGACAAAAGGAGAGAACTTATGAGCGCCGGCGCTACGCTACTCAAGCTGCAACAGATCGATTCGGAGCTCGCCCGCAACAAGAGCGAACTTGCCAATATGCCGGAGCTCAAGGAGCTCGCTTCCAAGCGCAAGACCTATGTGAAGCTCAAGTCCGAGATGACCAAGCTCTACGCCCAGCGCAAGGATCTGGACATTGAGCTCGACGATCTCAACACCACCGAGATCCAGACCAATAACGCCATCGAGGCCGCTAAGAAGCGCCACGTTGACGGCTCCGACTACCGCGAGGTACAGGACCTGGAAAACGAGCTCGCCACCCTGGCCAAGCGCCTGGACAAGATTGAGCACACCCGCAAGGATGTCGTTGTCGCCCATAAGGAGGCGCTCGACCGCGAGACCCGCGCACAGGCAATTATCGCCAAGTTCGAGGAGGGCGTGAAGGCCGATACCAAGGCCGCCCGCACTAAGGCTGCCGACCTGCAGGCTCAGATTGACGCCGCCACTAAGGAACGCACCGCGCTTGCCGCCACTCTGCCGGCCGACGTGCTCACCGACTACGAGCGTCTGCTCAAGCAGTTCCGCGGCCTGGCCGTCGAGACCATCCAGGGCAACATCCCCACAGTCTGCCACACCGCGCTGCAGGCATCGTCCATGAGCGACCTCAACCACGACGGTAGCGAGATTACGCACTGCCCGTACTGCCACCGCCTCCTGGTACTCCCGAGCAAGGAAGCTTAAACGATGGCGGCATCCAACAATTCAATGCAACTTGAGGGAAAAACGATCCTGCTGGGCATTACCGGCGGGATCGCCGCCTATAAGTCGTGCAATATCGTGCGCCTGCTGCAAAAGCGCGGTGCGCGCGTCAAGGTCGTTATGAGCGAGCATGCCACGGAGTTTGTGGGCCCGCTCACCTTCCGTGCGCTCACCAACGAGCCCGTTGCCGTGGGCCTATTCGACGATCCCTCCGACCCCATCCACCACATTTCGCTGGCGCAGGAACCCGACCTGGTGGTCGTGGCGCCCGCGACGGCCAATATCATCGCCAAGATGGCCACCGGCATCGCCGATGACCTTATCTCCACCACGCTGCTTGCAACGCCGCAACCCATCGTGATCGCACCCGCTATGAACAACGGCATGTGGAAGGCGCCGGCGACGCAGGCCAACATGGCCACGCTGCGCGAGCGCGGTGTCCATGTTGTGGGACCCGGCAGCGGCTACCTTGCCTGCGGCGACGTGGACACGGGACGCATGAGCGAGCCCGAGGACATCGTCGAGGCTGTCTGTGAGGTGCTCAAACCCGTGCCTCAGGACCTGGCAGGCAAGCGCGTCGTCATCACTGCCGGCCCCACGCACGAACCAATCGACCCGGTGCGATTCATTGGCAACCGCTCATCAGGCAAGATGGGCATCGCCCTGGCAGGGGAGGCCGCTCGCCGCGGTGCTGCGGTCAAGCTTGTGCTGGGACCGACATCGCTCAATGTCCCCCGCGGCGTGGAGTGCGTGCGCGTGCAGACCGCCGCTGAAATGCTGCAGGCAGCGCTCAGCGCCTTCCAGACGGCCGATGCGGCAATTTGTGCGGCCGCCGTCGCCGACTATACCCCCGCCACCCCTGCGGACCATAAGCTCAAAAAGGCCAACGAACGCCTGGATCGCATCGAGCTTGTCGAAACGGTCGATATTTTGGCCGAGCTCTCGCGCCAGAAGGGCGAGCGGTGCGTAATCGGATTTGCGGCCGAGACCGATAACGTTGTCGAGTACGCCGAGCGCAAATTGGCCCGCAAGGGCTGCGATGCCATTATCGCCAACGATGTCTCGCGCGCCGATTCGGGCTTTGGAACCGACACTAACAAGGCCTGGATTGTGAGCACAACGGGTACGCAAGAACTTCCCGTGCTAACAAAACCCCAGCTCGCAGATACAATTTTGGACTTGCTTCAAAATTTATAAAAAAGTTCTTGCACAAGTCTAAAGTTTCGGGTTAATATACTCCCTGTTGCGAGCGAGAGCAGAGCAACAAACATTAGCTTCGGGACGTGGCGCAGCTTGGTAGCGCACTTGACTGGGGGTCAAGGGGTCGCTGGTTCGAATCCAGTCGTCCCGACCAGAAGTTTGCAGGTCAGGCACCTAGTGCCTGACCTTTTTTGTTTTAAGCAATTGCTTAATTTTGATTAAGCAACAGGGTGCCAAAAATCTACCTGCGCGATAATCGCTTTTTGCGGTTACTTGCGCGTTTTGCACGCGCTTGTGCCGATTTATTAACGCGACATGAATCTACATACGCGTAGCTGGTATACAGACGAGTACAGGCTGTATTTATCGCGGCGATTTACGCAGATATGGCGACTGTAACGAACTAGTGTGTCGCTGTATTTATTCCAGCAGTTCACTTGATCTGTGGACAAGTGAGCGGTTACAACAAAACGCCAAGCAGGATGGGCTCCATACGAAGGAGCCGCAGAGATGATGGCGGGGGAGGGCGGCAGGCGCTCTGAGAGCCGCTGTACGACCCCATTTCTACTCAACCCGATTACCTGTACAATGAACCTCGAATTGTTTGAGTAATCGCCAAAAGAAAAGCCCTCGCAGGATTGCGAGGGCTTTGCGATGAAAGAGATCAGAAGCAGAAAGCGGGGAGGACATAAAACGAGTCCGTCGCGCTGTAGCTGTAGCAAATACCGCCGCTTTGAACATAGCGAAAGGATGTGGAGCTGCGCGGTCTCACGGAACGAGTCCAGTGGCTATAGCCTGATGCACCGGAATAGTTCGACCCCGTCACGCCCTTGGATTTGTAGCACTCGTACTGGATGCCGTCAGATTGCATATCCCCGTATACTTCGGTTGCCGAGAGCAGAAAAACCTTGTCGGTCGTCGCCGAGGGGGCACCGCCCCCGTTACCGCCAACGTTATCGGTTGTCTTTGTGACGGGTTTCACCTTTGACTGGAAGAACCTCTTGCCTTATTAAAGAAATACGCCAAATACAACGGATATAAAGCGGAAGGAGGCGACATCGAGTAACTATCAAAGGCCAGATTAAGGAGCCAGCCATGAAGAACTGCCTGCCCTCCATCGTCTCAGCAGCTCTTTGCCTCTCCCTTGTCATGACACCATTTGTACCCGTTGCGGCAGCCCATGCCGACGAGGGATCTCCCGCCGAGAGCAGCGATATCTACGTCGGAGTCAATTACGACGAAAATTACGATATATCTTTTTTTGAGCGCGGGCGCTGCGCGGATTCATATTCCAAGGCGTGGTGCGATTCTCACGGATCTGCAAATAACCGTCCCTCACAAGGTCAAGCTGAACGCGAAGGAGGAGGCTTGCCTGCGCGATCTCTAGCTTGTTGGCACCGCTGAAGTTATCGCCGGTCTCGTGACAACCGGTCCTGGCGGCGGCTTTTTTGCAACCGCAATGACATCGTACCGACTTTTCATTTGCATGTTCTGAAAGGAAGTTGCCATGTTGTCGCAAAATCAATCGAGATACTTGGACACAATCGGCTTTGCCCTGCTTGCATTACTCTTTGCTAGCGACCTTTTGCTGAAACCGCCCAAGGAACTCGTTTCGCTTGCCATAGCCTGCATTTCCGCCCTTTACTTTACGGCAACCCTATTCGTCGGACTAAAGGAGAGGAAAAAAGGCGCAGTCGTTGCATCTGCCGTAGGCGTGATCATAGCCATTGCCTCATTCTTTATCTGACACATTGGTGATCTAGGGGCGATATCGTAGGAATACGACCGGGAGAGCCGGGACCAGATTGCCCGGGTTGCCCGGTCGGCTCGCGCGACGGCGCGGCGGTTCCACAGAAAGATCTCCGGACTTCACGCCGTTTCTGATCGCATTGTAGACAGCCATCTCGTCTTCGCAGTCGGCGAGCACGCGGTGTGCGTCGTCGTTTTGGATGTCCAGTAAATCTCGAAGGTCCTCCATGCACCAGCGTCCGAGATCTGGCCATGCGCGTTGCGCGAGCTGATAAGTGTCGATTGCGATGTTGTAGTTAAGGTCCAGGCCAAAGCCGTCCCAGGCAGAACGGCTTTGTTTCCTTGATTATCAACTTCATCCGGACACTTCCCGCATTCATCCGTGCGTGTACGGATGAATGCGGGGTTCAATACCCCGGCGGCCTGATCGGCAGACCGCCGGGAATTCTCACTCCTCGAAAAAAGCCGGCACTCGGTTAGTCCTGCGCATCTTGAAATCGCCAGACTCATGGGAGACGTAGAGAATGCCGTCCATCCCATCTCGTGATGCATACGACAGGTGAACTGAACCGCAATCCGATCCATCATTGTCGAGAAGATCAAACGAATTCGGATCGCTCGTTGCGGCCAAACGACCACTCATACAAGAGCCATCGTCATTACAGATTTGCCATTCCATATCTTCGCCTGCAAGAATCGCCATAGACGGCTTGGTCGCGCCATCGTTGACATACATCCCGTCTATGCCAAACCCATTTTCAGCGCCATTGATGAACGACTGCTCGGACCTATACCTCGCAAATGATGCACATAGCACCATTGCAAGACAAAGTACAAAGCCAACAATCGCTATCTTTGCATAGCTCTTGCCTATCATGTCATTCACCTCCCTCGTATGTGTCGAGGTATTCCTGCTTGAGCGTCTGCGAGGACGACTTGATCTTTTCCACGAGCGTGCCGGCCTCGATGAAGTAGAACGAGTCGGTGAGGTCT
>URCS01000103.1 GCA_900546455.1 uncultured Collinsella sp.
TGATGGGCAACCTCAACCGCCTGTTCCTGGTGGTGTGCTTCGGTCTGGGTGCCGCCACCGCCGTGATAATCGGCAAATCCATCGGTGAGGGCCGCAGCCATCAGGAGGTCATGGACCTGAGCCGGACGCTATTGGTGTTCACGGCGCTGGTGGGTGCGGGGCTGACGGTCCTGTCTCTGCTGCTGGTGCCGACGCTGTTCGTGCCGGTGGTGTTCCCGCTGTTCAAGCTCTACGGCGAGTCCGCCGCCATCGCCACGGCGCTGGCGTACCTGGATGCCAGCGGCATTGAGCCCGTCGAGGGGCTGCGCACGCCGGTCCGCACGTTTACGGCGGCGCCCAAGCAAGCCGCGCGTCCCTCGTCCGCCGCACCAGCGGTCAACCCTAACTTTCCCTTCCCGGCGCCCGTCCCCACGAGCCCGAGCCTCATGAAGGCGCTCTCCGATCTTTCGGACGCGCGCATGGATGAGTTGGCGGGCATGCGCCGCAAGCTCGCCGGCACTGTCGACCCCGATGCCCCCAAGGCGGTGTTGGAGCCCTCGCTGGTGCCGTACTACAATCCGCTGTTTGCCGACCGCTTTAGCTGGGCGCTCGAGCTTCGTATCCGCTGCGGCTCGGTGTCCTACGTGGTCAAGGACATCGACGGCATGGCCGCCGCTTACGTGCGCGGCGGCACGTTCTCGTACGGCAAAAAGCTTACATTCCTCCATGCGCCCGAGGCCTTCGACGAGGTTTCGGTGCGCCTACTCGACCTTGTTGTGGCAACGGTTGTGTATCTGAGCGACATCACAAGTTCGCGTTCGGCGTCGTACGATTTTGCACGCAGCGGCTTTGTCGCCGAGCGCCAGCTGCCGCTGTCCGAGCATGACATCGTATACATGCTGGACTTGCTGCGTGGCCGGACCATTTCCTTTGAGCCCGCCTGGTCGCGGGGAACGACGACGCATCGTTCCTACGAGGTTGCGGTTGAGTTATCGCCGGTGGGGGAGGACGAGGCCTCGGCGAAACAGCCGCCGCTCCTTGCCGCCAAGATCGCGCCGGCGGCCGGTGGCAGCTACGACCTGCGCCTGCCGGCCGATACGTACTGCTTTGTCGCAGGCGACGCAGCCTATCTGGTCGACACGCACCGCGCGCGCCGCGCCGATGCAGCGTTTGCCCAGCATGCCGCACCGTTTCTGTCGCGTCTGCTGCCTTGTCGCACGCCGGTCCATATCGCCGCCGAACAGGTGGGCGAATTCTGCCGCATGGCACTGCCCGTGCTGCGCGAATACACTGGCCTCACCGCTCCCGCCGTGCTCGACACCGTGGCGCCCGAGCCGAGCTTTGCCATGGCAATCGGTGTCGATGACGGGCTTGTGACCTGCAAGATTACGGTTTCCTACGGCGACTGGTCGGCAGATCTCTTTAGCCTGGGCGCTCCGGGCAGCCCCTTCGAAGAGCGGCGCCCGGGCGTGCCGCCGCGCGACGAGATGGCAGAGTTTCGCGTTATGGATACGGCGGCCCTGTATTTCGACTTTTACGAGGGCGGCCTGGCGTTTGAGGAACGCGATGACGAGAGCCTGTTCCACTTGCTGACCGAGGGCCTGTCTGCCCTGTCCGAGCTGGGCGAGGTCATGCTCAGTGACCGCCTGCGCCAGGTCTCGGTCCGCCCTGCGCCCAAGCTTTCGGTGCGCGCGACCGTCAAGAGTAACCTGCTCGATGTCGAACTGGGCGCGAGCGGCCTTTCGGCGGCAGACCTTGCCATCTACCTTGACTCCTACAAGCGTCACCAGACGTTTGCGCGTCTCACGTCGGGCGACATCATTCGCCTGGACGAGGGTGCCCGCGCCGCGTTTGGTCTTGCCGAGGACCTGGGGGTCGATGCTGTCGACCTGCTCGACGGCGTGTCGCTTCCCGCGTCGAGTACCCTGTTTGTCGACAGCATGCTTGCGCGCACGCCCGAGCTCGAAGCCGATCGCGACGCTGCGTTCCGTCGCACCGTCGAGCGCTTGGATACGCTCGGCAAGATGGACTTTACGGTGCCGGTCTCGCTCAAGGCCACACTGCGCGGCTATCAGGTCGACGGCTACCAGTGGCTCGGCTCGCTCGAGCACCTGGGCCTCGGCGGTATCTTGGCCGACGATATGGGCTTGGGCAAAACATTGCAGATGATCGCGCATATCCTGGCGCGCGTGGAGGCGGGGGATGCCAAGCCCACGCTCGTGGTGTGCCCTGCGTCGCTCGTGTATAACTGGACCGCCGAGCTGGAGCGCTTTGCGCCTTCGCTCGACGTGTGCGCTATCGTGGGCGCCAAGGCGCAGCGCCGCGTGCAGATAGCCGGCGCTGACGAGCATAACGTGGTCATAACGTCGTATGACCTCATGCGCCGCGATATCGATGAGTACGCCGGGCAGGACTTTGCCCGCGTTGTGCTCGACGAGGCCCAGTACATTAAAAACCCGCTCACGCAGGTAGCGCGCGCCGCCAAGCGCCTGCCGGCCGGTGTGCGCTTTGCCCTGACGGGCACGCCCATCGAAAACCGCCTGTCCGAGCTCTGGAGCATCTTCGACTTTTTGATGCCGGGCCTGCTTGGCACGCGCGAGTCGTTTGCCAAGCGCTTCGAAAGCCCGGTCGAGCATGCCGAGGGCGACAGCGCCGCTCGCCTGCAGGCGCTCGTGTCGCCGTTTGTGCTGCGTCGCGTCAAGGAAGACGTGGTGGCCGATCTGCCCGAGAAGATCGAGGACACCGTCATGGCACAACTCACCGGCGAGCAGCGCAAGCTCTACCTGGCCAACCAGGACCGCATCGCCCAGCAGGTGCAGCACCGCGAGGCATCCGAGTTTAAGAAGGACAAGCTCAAGGTGCTCGCCGAGCTCACCAAGCTGCGCCAGATCTGCTGCGACCCGCATCTACACTACGAGGACTACAAGGCGGGGAGCGCCAAGCTCGACGCTTGCATGGAGCTCGTGCACGGCGCACTCGACGGCGGACATCGCATCCTGTTGTTCAGCCAGTTTACGGGTATGCTCGATATCATTGGCAAGCGCCTGGCCAAGGAGGACATCGGCTTTCTTAAGCTCACGGGCGCTTCGTCCAAGGAGAGCCGTGCCAAGATGGTCGCGCAGTTCCAGGCGGGCGAGGTGCCGGTGTTTCTGATCTCGCTCAAGGCGGGCGGCGTGGGCCTCAACCTGACGGCGGCCGACGTGGTCATTCACTATGACCCGTGGTGGAACGTGGCCGCGCAGGACCAGGCGACCGACCGCGCGCACCGTATTGGCCAGCAACATACCGTGACCGTGTACAAGCTTATCGCCAAGGACACGATCGAGGAACGCATTATGCAGATGCAGGAGTCCAAGCGCGACCTGGTCAACAGCGTGCTCGGTGGCGACGGCATCTCCTCGGCGCTGTTTACCCGCGAGGATGTTCTGGCGCTGCTCGGCGGCGACGGGCGCTAGCCTCGCTCGGGTGGGGCCGCCAGGGCGGATAGCCCGCGCTGTCCCATCGTCCCCACCCGTTATGTGTTCATTTGCCATGCCGTGGATGGTTCGCCTGCCTTTGGGCATAAGAAGCATCGAGAACACCGGCACATCAGCAAAGGAGAACATCATGGCGAAATTCTTTAAGGACCCCGACGGCAAGCTCATTGCCGCCCTTGGCGACGACGTTGCAACCCCTGCCGGCTGCACGGAGCTGACCGCGAACACCGAGGACGCGGCGCACGAAAAGCACGTGCCGGTCGTCGAGAGCGAGCGCGACGGTCATGTGATTCGCGCACGCGTGGGCTCGGTCGAGCATCCTATGGCGCCCGAGCACTACATCGAGTGGATCGCCCTTGAGGCCGAGGGCCGTCTGGAGGTCCATTACCTTGAGCCCGGCATGAAGCCCGCGACGTTTTTTGCCGGCGGCTCCAAGACCGGTACCGTCTATGCCTATTGCAACCTGCACGGGCTGTGGTCCGCGACGTTCTAGGAGCGCGCCCCCGCTCGGGGTATCATAGCTAGCATATGCACATGCGAGCGCCGACTGCATCATGCGGCCGGCGCTTTTACTACGACAACGATGGTTTACGACGGAAAGGGCTGAGCCATGAAGCTCGCACTTGCACAGATCGATATGCGCCTGGGTGATATTGAGGGTATCTGCGGTCGCATCGAGGACCAGGCGCGCCTGGCCCACGAGCGCGGTGCGCGCGTGCTGTGCGTCCCGGCTCCGCTCTTTATGGGCGCTTTGCCCGGCGGCTTGGTGGGCGCTGCCGACTTTGAGCACGACATGCTTGCCGGCTTGACCGGCGTCGCCGAGCGTATCCAGGAGCTCGATATGATCTGCATCGTGCCCGCGGCAGTTTCGTTTGAGGGCCAGCCCCTGCTCGACTACATGATGCTCAAGGACGGCCATGTGGTGCCGGCCCGTTCGAGCATTGCCCTGCAGCGCGGTGGGACCGGCAATGCCCGTTGGGCGCCGCCGGTCTTCGATGTGGACGGCGTGCGTATCGCCGTGATCTTCGACTTGGACCGCGAGCTCGAGATGCTGCCGACCGGCGTCGACCTCATCGCCTATTTCCAGTTCAACGCGTTTGATATGACCGACCGCGAGAGCGCTGCGATCGCCGCCGTGCGCAGCGGTGCCTACCGCAAGATCGCTTCAAAGCGCAGCGTATGGTTTGCCTGCATGGCGCCGGTCGGTGCGTATGACGAGTCGGTGTATACCGGCGGGTCGTTTGTGCTCGACGATTGCGGTCGCGTGGTGGCCCAGGCGCCGTGCTTTGAGGAGAGCCTGTTGGTTCAGGAGATTCAGCGCGGTGTGATGCTCGATGCCTTGGAGGACCACGAGCTGCCCGAGTTTCGCTCCGAGGAATGGCTGTGGCAGGCGCTGGTGCTCGCCGTTCGCGATAACGCCCGCGCCCGCGGCACGTCGCGCGCTGTGGTGGCGCTCGAGGGCGACT
>URCS01000104.1 GCA_900546455.1 uncultured Collinsella sp.
CGAGCAGCCAGCCAGCGCGCAAGCCGCCGCGCCCGCGCCCGCCACAAAGACCGCACGGCTCATCGTCATCTCGTTCATCATGTTCGTCCTTCACTATGCTATTGGCCGCATCGCACTTAGCCGAGCGCGCGTCCGGTCTTCTCCTGCCAAAACTCGTTAATCGTGGGGGCACCGCCGCCCTGGGTAAACGTACCGGTCTTGATAGCCTCTTCGGTAATGAGGTCCAGGCGGTAGTCACCGTTTTCCATCGGGCTCACCATGGCAACGTGACGCGCCATGTTGGAACCGTAGACGCACGCAATCCACGAGCCCGAGGTAATCTGCGCCCGGTCCTCAACCGGAACGGAAAAGCCCGCGATAACATCCTCGCAGCTCGAATAGCCCGCAAGCTGCAGCGTAAACATCACGGTACTCCCGGTGCCGCCCTTGTCGAGCTTTCCGATTTCATCCTCGCCGAGCCATTCGGTTGCGCCATCCTTGCTGATATTGCAGACGCTGAGCACGCGACCTGCCTCGTTCTCGTACATCTCGAGCGCATCTTGCCAGGTATAACCCTGTTGCGACGCAAACTCCTGCAACTGCCAGCCCTTAAGCTCGAGCAACGCTGCGATGCTGATGTTGCGGTGCGCATCCCAGCAGTCATCCGACCACGTATCGAACGCGTCCGCCGAGCCGCTGTCTGTGTCCGCACCGCCGCCCGCATCACCGGAATCACCCGATGACGAGCCCGCATCCATCTTGTCCTTTACCGGGCGATCGTCGTTAAAACCCGTCGTGTC
Source organism: uncultured Collinsella sp. (assembly GCA_900546455.1). Taxonomy (GTDB): domain Bacteria; phylum Actinomycetota; class Coriobacteriia; order Coriobacteriales; family Coriobacteriaceae; genus Collinsella. Next base: position 780 of record URCS01000104.1, read on the forward strand.
CTGCGCCTGCTGTCCGCCGCATCCCGCAAGCGTCAGCAACGCCGTTCCCGCCGCCGCGACAAACGCCGTGCGCGAAATAACCGTCTCCCTCATCGTTGTTCCTTTCCCGTTTCTTATCACAGTGCCGGGCAACGCCTCGACACCGATCCTCCCGTAGCCCACTCACGCTATTGACGGGGCAGCTCCGTCCAGCCAAAACCGGGCTCAAAGCCATCGCGCGTGCCGATCACGTCGCCCGAGCCGTTCACCCAAGCTTGATCCGCCATCACCGAAACCTCGACATCGGTACCGTCGGGCCTGGTGTAATGGTTGACCCCGCGGATGGCATCGGAATACGACGCCGCGCCCGTTCCCACACCTGCGCTGGAGAAATTGGCCGCGCTGGCGGCCATATTCGCGGCGTGTTGACGATCGCTGCGCTCAAACCAAGCCTGCTGGTAGCTGTCGAACGCCGCCTGCTGCGAGGCATGCATCTGCTGCCAGGCCGCGAACTGCTGTTGCTGCTGGGCGATGTTCATCTGCGTGCGCTGACGCTGCTCGAGCACCATCTGCTGCTTTTGAGCGCACGCTTCGCGCGCAATCGACGGGTTGAGCCGCAGAGTCGACGCCATTGAGGCAAGCGCCGTGGAGGCCGCCTCGTCCAGACGGCCTTCCGGCGCAACCAGGCAGAAGCTGTCCCTGATACGCCACTGCAACAGGTCTGCCGCGCCCAGCTTGAACGGCGCCCCGTCTGGGCAATCGCCCTGATCCGGAGCCTGATCTTTCGCGGCGCGCTGACCCGCCGCCGCAGCCGCCTGGCGCTCGCACAGGCGCTTACCCAGAACGCCACCGATCAGTCCGCTCGAAAGGCCCGCGCCCAGCAGCGCCTCGGCCCCGGCGGCAACGCCTTTACCCACAGAACCCGCGACTCCACCGATCGAGACTACATAGCCCTCGACCTTTGCCGCCACTGCAAGCTCGGTAGGCGCCGGGACGCCCGCGAGCCGATATCGACGCATGCGGCACTCATAGACCACATCGCTCGGTTCCATCGAAAAGCCCTGAATCGCAAAGTCGTTTGCAGCCTCGCGCTTTACGCGGGCACGCTCGTGCTCGATATCGACCGCCGCGCTCGATGGGTACGGCTGCTCGGCCACAACCTCCGCCCGTGCGCCCAATTGCGTCGCGCAGGCTTGAGCCAGCTCGTCGCACGCCGCCTCCACATGCAGAAACGCCTTGCGCTCGGTTTGCGTGGGGATACGCTTGGCAACGGCGCCCGCGTCCACGTAGCAGAGCTCGGAGCGATACATGATGCGTTCGCCCGCCGGGCCTGCCGCCGTCACGCCAACTGAAATCGGGCAGTCGAAACTACTGCTGCGCTCAAGATGCGCCTCTTCGATACGCCATCCCCGCGGCAGCGCCACTTGCGCGAGCGCTTGGCCGCCAGAGACATCGCATGCGGTGTGGAGCTCAAGGTCGCCGATGCGGGGAGTGTCCGCTGCGGCCATGTCGCGGACCGGCGACGCGGCGTCGGCATCTTGCATCGGCATATCGACCGGCGCGTTCGCGCTCGGCTCATAACCTTCGCCCGCGCCATCATCGGCAGCTGCCCCATTTGCGGGTTCCGCGACACCCGGATCGTCCTCAACGTTCTCAAGCCGAACACCGCAGCCCGGGCAAAATCGCACCGGCACGCCGGCGACCCGCGGCAGTTGCATCCCGCACGCCGGGCAGAATCTCAAGTCACTCATCCCTTACACCCCTCATTTCATTGGCTGTTCTTGATGGCGGCAAGCTGTCGCCACAGTTCATCGGCACCATCAAGGCGATATGCCGTCTTGTCGAACACGATATTCCCGCCCTCGAACTCCACCGATTGCTCCGAGCCATCTGCATAGACAAAGACGAGCGTGCGACCGGCGTCGCTCATCCGCTCATCCACCGCACTTCCCACGGTGCAATCGTCGAGCGCGGCGAAAGTCGATGCGACCAGCTCGGCATCGTCGGTCTCATAGATCGTCCGCGCCTCGCCGTCCTCGATAAGCTTGACTGCCACCGGATCGGCAGCACAATCGTTCAGCAACGCTTGCGCGGCGTTCTTTCCCTGGTCGGCACGGGCACCAAAGCCGTATGCCCGCACAAGCGTCACCGCCGCAGCAAGGACCACCACGGCGATAAGCGCGCCCGCAATTTTATTAGACGAGCAACCACGAGACGCCATAGGCCCACCCCTTCCGTTCTGCTCCGCTCAACATCACATTCATATGCCTTTGAGCGCCAAAACGGCAGGTGACAAATGTCTCATATTCATATTTTTGCAGGTAAAACCACCACAAAGGTGCCTGTCCCCTTCGTGGTGGTTTTGGCTAGTCTTGGGGTGTCCAGGACCAGAAGAAATTGATGAGGGCCACGCGCGAGGCGGCACCGGTCTTTTTGTTGATCGAGGCGATATGGCGGTAGAGCGTAGAACGCGAAAGGAAGAGCGCTGCCGCAACGTCCTGCACGCTGTCGTCCGATACGACCAGCGCCTCCAGTACATCGCGCTCGCGCTTGGTAAGTCCAAAGGCGGCTACAAAACCGTCGAGTCGATCGTCAAACGAAAGCTCCGGTGTCTCCAGGGACACCGTGTCGACCTGATCGGGCGCACGGCTCACGCCAAGATCGTCGGTGGCAAACGCCAGCCCCCCTGTGACCCGCTTCGTCCTCAACGCCTTGTCCAAACTGCCCCAACAGCGAGATCGCAATGCCGACAAACAGCACGAGTACGACACCCACCGCCATCAGCACGTTTTGGCTCGAGATGATCGCCACCGCCGGAGCCGTCACAAGCATTGAGCAAATGTTGTTGATGACGCGGCCCATGCACGGCCACAGATACGACCAGCGGGCATACATCGAAATCGCGGCGAACTTCGCGGTGAAGAACACCACGAAAAAGCCCGTGCCCAGGTAAAAGATAATCGTGGCGGCGAGCGCATTGCCGCCGTTGCCATCGGTGATAAGCACAAAGAACGAGAGCGTGGACAGCATGGCGGCGCACGTCATGATGATATTCATATACGAGCGTCCGCGCAGGTCATACAGGGCGCCGGCAGCAAGCGCACTCACAACCAGCAGCAAGCGCGGCCAGTCACCCAGATCGATAGCGCCGGCGGCATGCGAGGTCGTAAGACCGGCATTGAGAGCCGCGAATACGCCGGTGAGGCAGGCGGTCGCCACCGTCAAGCGCACTACGGCACCCTGGAAGGCCGCCTTTGCCTCGGGATTATCGCGCCACTTGGCGCCATGCTCCGACGCATCGACCGATAGCTCGGCAATCTCGGCTTCGAACTCGGGCGCGGACTCATCGCGTAATTTAGCTCGGCGGGTACCGTGAAGCAGCCCAACCAGCGCAATCGCACAGGCAATAAGGACAAACTGTTGAGGAATGCCCGCAGGCATCACCATATGGTTGAGCACCTGTACCAAAATGCCCGCAGCATAAGAAACCGCCACGGCACGTGCCAGACAAGGCGTCTGCGCAAAACGCCGCGCCAGATTGGCATGAGCGGTCGATCCGCAGTAGCCCAGGGCGCAGCACGCCACCAGACCGCCCGCAATCACAACCTGAAACTGCGCCGCCATAATCAGCAGCAGCAATGCCGACACCAGCAGCACGCCCGTCATATCGCTCGTCGCATCGATTGTCTGGGGACGGCGATAGTACAGGAGAGGACGCACAAAATAGCCGATCACGCTCGCGCCGACGACGATGCTCTCGTAGATAACGACCTCGTTCGCCGGCACAAACTCGGCCACGCGCACGTCAAAGAGGTACTCGCCGGCCAAAAACGTGAAAAAGAAAAGCGCCAGGCACAGAATCTCCCGTATGCCCCGGCGCAAATATGCGGTTGTGTCTCCCAGGTCCCTCATGGTAACCCCCACCCGCTTAGATGTCCGGAAAACCATTTTAATGGAGAATGGGTCTTAGTATCCACGCAATGCCCGAACTGTTACGCATCCGGCGCAAATGCCCCAACAGCAGTTGCGGTGAAATAGTTCCTGTTTGGGGGTGCGGACAGAAAGTTGGACCGTGAAGCGGTCCGGACTGGAGGTTCGCATGTACAGCAGGGAGAAGGTCGAGCTCTTCCTC
>URCS01000105.1 GCA_900546455.1 uncultured Collinsella sp.
GACGGCGCGGCAGCCGTCGCCTCGTCCGCCATTGCGCCCTGCGGTGTCTGCTCCAGCCCCAGCAGGCCGTTCACGATGCGGACGGTGATCCCGGCACGTTCAAAGGCGTTTGCGGCCTCGGGCACCGGACAGCCGACGCACTGCGCCAGCCATTCGCCGGTATCGGTCCTTTCATAGTTCATCTGCACGGCGGGCTGGAGATTGAGAACGACAACCGGCGCCTTGCAGATCTGGTGGACCGGCAGCATGGCCGCGCTGGTAAAATACGTTCCGCTGTGCATCAGGATCAGATCGACGTTGTGCGCGTTGAAGTATTCGCCGGCCTCGCGGGCCTTCTGTGCGCGGGTCATGCGCTTTTTGCGGTAGGGCTTGTAGAGGTCCTCGACACGCTGGAGCTGCGTGGCCTCGCGAATCTGCTGCTCGAGTTCGGGCGTGAGTTTGCCCTGGGCGTCGATAAGCAGGATGACGTCCTCTTTACGCTGCTCAAGATTGCGCAGATAGGACAGGCGCTCGTCGAGCGCGCGCAGGGCGACATCGTCCATGCCGCCCGTGGCTTCCTTGCGGTAGCGCGAGATAAAGGGGATGGTGTTGCCCTCGTCGATGAGCTTGACGGCCGCCTCGATGTTGGCGGCCTTAAGGTTGAGCTCGCGGGCGAGCTGGGCGATAAGATCCATGAAACTCCTTGCGGTAAAGGTGCGTTAGCAGCACAGAGCTACCAAGGATACCACCCGCCCCAAAAGACTGTTTTGAGGCCGCGCCATGAAAACGGCCTATCTACTACGTTTGAACCGCATGGGTCGACCATACCTGGTTTTTCCGAAAATACGCAACCCGTCTATCTGCGGTTTTGATTTTACGAAATTCGGCATGGTTGAGGGTAATCGGTTAAACGTAGTAGATAGGCCCATTTCGTGGCGAACGAATCGAACGGAGGTGCAAAATGGCCCCCGCTTTAGAAAATCGTCGGCGAAGTACCAAAAAGCCCCGCGGGCAGGAGGCTGCTCGCGGGGCGAAGAAGAGGGGCTTATTTGTGGCGGGCCGAGGGGTTCGGCATAGCAGTTTGCCGCGACCCGCCCTAAAGCTTTAAAGCTCGACGAGCTGGCCGGTCTCAGCGGCCTCCTTGACGGCGTTGAGAAGCGTGAGCGTCTTGACGTTGTCGGCGGGGGTCACGACGGGCTCGACCTCGCGGCGGACGACCTTCACAAAGTGTTTGAGCTGCATCTTGTGCGGCAGCGCCGGGTCCACGGCCGGGATCTCCATCTGCAGCGGCTTGTGCCAGTTGGAGACGCCGTCGTAGGAGAACTGGTGCAGGCGGGGCAGCGACAGGGCGCCCTTGGTGCCGCCGATAAAGTAGGCGTCGGCGTCGAAGGGACGGTACTGTGGATCCTCGCGAGCGGTGGCCTCCCAGTTCCAGGGGCTGGCGGTGGCGTCGGAGATGGTCATGCTCGCAAGTGCGCCATCGGCAAAGCGGACGTTGACCACGGCGGAGTCCTCGGTCTCAAAACCGCGGGCGGCGCTGGACTGCATGCCCTGGACGGCAACGGGCTCGCCCAGCAGGTAGCGGAGCAGGTCGACGTCGTGCACCAAGTTGACCAGGATCGGGCCGGCACCCTTCTTGCGGCGCCACTCGACGTCGAAGTACTCGTCATTCTTATAGATCATGTAGTGGAAGCTCGACACGGTGAGCTTGCCCAGCTCGCCGGCCTCGATGATCTCCTTGGCCTTGTTGACGAAGGGATTGTGGCGACGGTGCTGACCCACGAGCACGGGCACGCCAGCGGTCTCGGCCTCGGCGGCGAAGGCCTGGGCATCCTCCAGGTCGTTGGAGATCGGCTTTTCGACCAACGGCACGATGTTGCGCTTCACAGCCTCGCGGGCAACGCCCAGGTGCAGGTCGTTGGGCGTGGCGATGATGACGGCCTCGGGCTTGACCTCGTCCATCATCTGGGCGGGATCGGTATAAAACGGCACGCCGGCGGCCTCGGCCGTGGCGCGGGCGCCCTCAAAGGCGTCGGCGATGGCGACGAGCTCGGCCTCGGGCTCCTCGGTGACAAAGCGGATGTGGTTGCGGCCCATGGCGCCGGCGCCGATAACGGCAATGCGGACGGGGTTGAGCTCAGACATTTCGACTCCTTAATACTGGTGGCGGTGGAATGCGGCAAGGGGGCGGTCCTTGCCGCATCAAGCAAAACTAGGCGGACTTCTTCTTGCTGTCGGAGACCATCATGTAGACGGTGAGCACGACGGCGATTGCGGCGATTACGATGGCACCGTAGAAGGACTGCTGGTAGGCGGCGCTGCCGGCCTCGGCGTGATACAGCACGGCGGTGATGGGCTGGCTGATCCAGGTGGAGGCGGCGTAGCCCAAAAACATGATGCCGTAGTTGACGCCGATGTTGCTGGTGCCGAAGGCGCCACCGGTGAGCGGCGGGTAGATGACGAGCAGGGCGCCAAAGCTAAAGCCGAGCAGGGCGAGCGCCACAAAGAACATGCTCTGCGTAAAGCTCATCGACATGATGACGAGCGCGACGATGGTGACGACAAGGCTGATGAGCAGCGACTTATAGGCGCCGAGCTTGTCGATGATCTGGCCAAAGGACAGACGACCGACCAGGTTGGCGCAGGTGTTGACGGAGACGACCACACCGCCGAGGGCGACGGCCGCGGCGCTCGTGGGGTCGGCGAAGAGCTGGACGGCGGCGATGGAGGCAACCTTGCCGACGAGCAGGGTGCCCGCGGTGGCGGCAAAGGCGAAGGTGACGATGAGGACCCAGAAGCGCGGGGTCTTGACCATCTCGCCCGGAGTGAGGTCACCGAAGGTGCCGGCATGCGCGCCACCCTTGGGGGCCTCGAAGCCCTCGGGCAGCCAGCCGGCCTCGGGGGCCTTCAGGAACAGGGCGGAGGCGGCGATCGTCACAAAGAAGATGACGCCGAGTGCCTTGAGGGCGCCAAAGATGCCCAGGCTCGGGATGAGCAGCGAGGCGAGTACCGGGGACAGCACGGCGGGACCGGCGGTCGAAGCGGCCAGGGTGATGCCGGAGGCGAGACCCTTCTTGTCGATGAACCACTTCTGGCCGGTGGTGAGCGCCGGGTTGTAGCCCAGGCCGTTGCCGACAGCGGCGACGAGCGAGAACCACAGGTAGAACTGCCACGGCTCGGTGACGGTGCCGGACATGAACCAGCCCAGGCCGTAGCACACGGCGGCAGCGATCACGACATTGCGCGGGCCGATCTTATCGGAGATGCGGCCGGCGAAGATGCCCGTCACGGCCATGATGGTCTGAAAGACCGGGAAAGCCCAGGTAAGGGCGCTCGACCACTCGGGGTAGACGGCGAGCAGGTTCTTGCTCACGACGGAATACAGCGCGATGGAGCTGATGAAGAACATGGTGACGCACGCGGCGGAAAGCACGACGGCGCGACCCTTGTTGGAGTTGGTGGAAGCCATTGGACTCTTTCTGATCGATACGGGGGAGGAGCGGGCGTGTCCGCGGGCCTCCCTGTTAGGTTGGTTTACTGGTCAGTCGGCTTGGCGACGCCGGACTCATCGGACCAGAGCTCGACACCCTTGTTCTTAAGGTAGTTGTCGGCATAGGCGCGACGGCCGCCGGGCTTGGCGGTGAGGTCGCCCATCATGTTGGAGAAGCCGCCGTCGACCTTGATGGCGTCGCCGGTGGTAAAGTCCGAGCGCTTGGACGCCAGGAACATGACGGCGTTGGCGATATCGCTGACCTCGCCGATGCGGCGCGTGGCGATCAGGCGGCTGCGGCTCTTTTCGACCTCGGGGTCGGCGTAGAAGTTGGCCGACATCGGGGTCTTAACGAAGCAAGGCTCGACGCAGTTGGAGCGGACGCCGTAGGGGCCCCACTCGGCGGCGAGCATCTTGGACATCATGTTCACGCCGGCCTTGGTGGAGCTGTACACGCCCGAGAACGTCTCGGGGGAGTGGCTGGCGACGGTCGAGATGTGCACCAGGCGACCCTGGCCGGCCTTGATCATCTCGCGACCAAAGCGCTGCGAGGTGATGAAGTAACCGGTGAGGTTGACGTTGAGCACCTGCTCCCAGTCGCTCAGCGGCAGGTCCTCCATGGCGGCGAAGCGCAGGATGCCGGCGGTGTTGACGAGGACGTCGACGCGGCCGAAGTTGGCGATGGTGGCGTCGACGGCAGCCTGAACCTCGGCCTCGTCGGTGGCGTTCATCTTGTAACCCTCGGCGTGGATGCCAAACTCGGCAGCGAGGTCGGCGGCAGCGGCCTTGACCCTCTCCTCGTCCAGGTCGAGCAGGACGACGTTGGCGCCGTTGCGGGCGAACTCGCGGCAAATCTCGACGCCCATACCGCCGAGTGCGCCGGTCACGGCGCAGACATCGCCCTCGAGCTTAAGCCAGTTGCTCATAGGAACTTCCCTTCTTGTGCCTCCCGGTGGGCCGTTCCCATTAATCGACCCACGTGGTTTTCGCAGGTTATCGTATGCTTTGCATTTGCGCAGGTGAATTGCATATTTGTTAGAATGGTATTAACCGTAGGTTTACACTGTGTGATGCAGTTTTTTCTCAATTGAGCGCGTGACCTGCCAAAACGACCCCCTTCGGCAGTTCATTGCCATGCGTCTGGAAACGGGAGATTGACGTGTACGATCGACGACTCGAGGCCATATCGGCCGCCGCGGAGCTGGGAAGCTTCTCACGTGCGGCGGCAAAATTGCGCGTGTCGACCCCGGCGCTCGTCAAGCAGGTGTCGGGCTTCGAGGCCGAGTTCGGCATCACACTGTTTGAACGCTCGCACTCAGGCGTCAAGGTGACGCCGGCCGGCGCGCTGCTGGTGGACGACGCGCGCTCGATCATGCGGCAGTCC
>URCS01000106.1 GCA_900546455.1 uncultured Collinsella sp.
CAGACGCTGCGCTTTATGATGGCGTTTACGTATTTGGGTCGCGAGGGAGCCAAGCCGCGTGTGCTCGAGTCGGGAGCGCGTGTTCACGTTATGGCAGGTACGGCCGAAGTCGTCGGCCGCATCATGCTCATGGAGGGCGAGGCCCCCATGGCGGTGGGCGAGACGCGAGTGGTGCAGGTACGCCTGGAGGAACCGCTGCCGCTGCGCGCCGGCGACCATGCCGTGGTGCTATCGTATTCGCCGGTCATGCTTATTGGTGGCGGCCGCGTGCTGTTGTCGCGCTGCCGTCGCTCGCGCGAGCTTGTTGAGGGGGAGCGCACGCTGTACGCGGCGCTTGAGGCTGGAGATATTGCGGGCGCGGTGGATGCGTGGCTGGCGCTGCAAGCGCTGCCGGTTGCGGCTGCCGATGTTACCGCGGCGCTCGATCTTGTTGCCGGTGAGGCTGAGGCAGCGTTGCGCGAGTTGGTGGCGAAGGGCGCTGCTTGCGCGCTTGCTGGCTCGGATGGCTCGCTGTATGCAGATGCTTCCGCGCTCGATGCCGCGATGGGTACGCTGGCGGCGACCCTGTCCGCCATGCACACGGCTGCCCCCAAGGAGACGGGCTTTACGCCCGGCGCCGTCGCCCATGCTGCTTGGCCTACCGCTGACGATACAGTTGCCGCAGCCCTGATTTCCGAGGGCTGCTCGCGCGGCGTGTGTGCCTCAGAGGGCGCCGAGGTATTCGACCCACACTCCGCTGCCGCCGCGGCGCGTGTGGTGCGCGAGGCCTGCGAACGCATCGTTGCCTTGCTGGACGAAGCCGGCCTCGATGCGCCGACGTTGCCAGAGGTGGGCGAGCAACTGCAGCTCGATCGCGACACCATGACGCGTGCCCTGCGCGAGCTTTCGCTCAACCGCTCCATCGTAAAGGTTGAGCGCGACGTTGCCTTGTCTGCTACCGTGGAGTCGCATGCGCGTGAGCTCGTCGCCGCCGCCATTGCCGACGCCGGTGGCGCTGCTACCACGAGCGCCCTGCGCGAGGCCCTAGGTGTGTCGCGCAAACGTGCCATCAGCATCTTGGAGCACCTGGATGCCGTTCACTTTACGGTGCTCGACAAGGAAGCCGGTGGCCTGCGCTCCCTGCGCTAGATTGGCTGCTCGGTTTGGTAAAATACCGGCGCACTTGGGAACGGATGGGCTCCGGTGGGCTCCGCGGTCCTCAAAACCGTTGCGAGGCGTGCAAAACGTCTTGGATGTGTTCGATTCACATACGTTCCCGCCACACGCTACCAGCGCTTTTGTGCTCGCGGTCTTGCTGCGTGCCGCAAAGGCGCTGTTTTGTTTTTGCACGAGCTTTTCGTAGCGCCGCTATTTCGGCGGCGGTATTTAGCTTCGTGCATAGGGTTTCGAGCATGCCGATGGGGGTGTTTTGCCGTATGACTACCGTAAGACGAGCCGATCTTTCTTGCGTCGTCCAGGCGGGCGGGCTGTCCTCGCGCATGGGCTGCGATAAGGCTCGCATGGCGTTTTGCGGCGAGCCGCTCATCGAACGCGTGCTGGGTCGGCTGGCGCCAGTTGCCGGCGAGTTGGTCGTGACGACTTCGCGTCCCAGCGAGCTTGTCTACCTTGAGGAGCGCGCGTTTGGCGGCCTGGTGCCGCGAATAGTGTCGGACCTTGAGGGGCCGGCGGGCGCCATGCGCGGCATCGCGAGCTCGCTGGCTGCGGCTCGGCTTCCTCTCGTGGCGATCGTCGCCTGCGATATGCCGTTTGTCTCGCCGGAACTCATCGGCGCGCTTGCCGATCGTGTTGAGGCCGAGGCACTCGATGTGTGCGTCCCGCGCGAGGAGCGGGGGATTGAGCCGCTTTGCGCCGTCTGGCGCCGTGACGCGTGTGCGCCGGTCGCTCATGAGCTGCTCGCCTGCGACCGCCAGCGCATTCGCTGCCTGATCAATCGCGTTCAGGCTGGTTATATGGATGAGCCGCAGATCGTTAAGGCCGCGGGCTCGACGCTCTGCTTCGAGAACGTCAATACGCCCGAGGAGTTTGTGGCGGCCGAGTTACTCGCCTAGACGATTGGAGTTGCCATGTCTCACGATATTTGCCCCGACAAGGGAGAGCCTTGCACTTGCGATGGTTCCGAGCCCTGTACCTGCGGCTGCGGTGGCTGTGGACATACTGCGGAAGAGGAAGCGGCCGCCGCGGCGTATCGTGAGGCGCACCGCGAAGGCCCGTCCGGTGATGCCCTCGACCACGAGCGCAAGATTATCGTGTCGTTCGATAGCACCTTCGATGTGATGGAATGCGAACAGCTGTGCCTGGATGCCGGTGTGCCCGGGCACATCATGCCGCTGCCCGGCTCCATCACCGCCGGCTGCGGACTGTGCTGGGCCATGCCGTTCTCGGGCGATGCCCTCGCCGCCTTCCGCGCTGCCACCGAAGGCCGCATAACCCCCGCCGACTACCATCAGCTCGTCCTCTAACTACCACACCACCACAAAGGTGCCTGTCCCCAATGTGGTGGTTTGGAACACGTGGACGAAACAGCTTCGAAACACGCGATTTGCGCGTCGGGCGCTCAAAAACGCCTCTACCTGCATCGTAATCAAAACGAAACATCTGCTCGTCGGCTTATGCGAAACTTTGCTGCAACAGTGCGATATTATCCATACTCGATAAAGCTCACGGCGCATGGGGCGCCGCGAACGACACCTTTCTTTTCCATCAATTGGAGGAAGCATGAGCTACACGCAGAAAGTTCTCGACGAGCTCAAGGCCCGCTATCCCGAGCAGCCTGAGTTCATCCAGGCCGCGACCGAGATCCTCGGCACCATCCAGCCGGCGCTCGACGCCCACCCCGAGTACGAGGAGGCCGCCCTGCTGGAGCGCCTCGTCGAGCCCGAGCGCATCGTTATGTTCCGCGTTCCCTGGGTCGACGACCAGGGCATGGTCCAGGTCAACCGCGGTTACCGCGTCGAGTTCAACTCTGCCATTGGACCCTACAAGGGCGGCCTGCGCTTTAACCCGACGGTCACCCTGGGCATGCTCAAGTTCCTGGGCCTGGAGCAGATCCTCAAGAACAGCCTGACCACCCTTCCCATGGGCGGCGGCAAGGGCGGCTCCGACTTTGACCCCAAGGGCAAGTCCAACAACGAGATCATGCACTTCTGCCAGTCCTTCATGACCGAGCTCTATCGCCACATCGGCCCCAACACCGACGTTCCCGCCGGCGACCTGGGCGTTGGCGGCCGCGAGGTTGCCTACCTGTTCGGTCAGTACAAGCGCCTGACCAACGAGTGGACCGGCGTCCTCACCGGCAAGGGTCTCTCCTTTGGCGGCTCGCTCGCTCGTACCGAGGCCACCGGCTACGGCCTGGCCTACTTTGTGGACGAGTACCTCAAGAGCCGCGGCGACTCCTTCGAGGGCAAGAACGTCGTCGTTCACGGCTCCGGTAACGTCGCCATCTACGCGGTCCAGAAGGTCGCCCAGCTCGGCGGCAAGGTGCTGGCCTGCTCCGACACCCATGGCTGGGTCGAGGATCCCGACGGCATCGACTACACCGTGCTCGAGCATGTCTACAACAAGAAGCGCTCCGGCCACGACAAGGGTGTTACGCTCGCTATGTACGTTGACGAGAAGCCCAACGCCGTGTGGCACGAGGGCGACGGCCGCGGCGTGTGGCAGCTTCCCTGCGACATCGCGCTGCCCTGCGCTCGCGAGAACACGCTGCTGCTCGAGGACGCCCAGGCACTCGTCGCCAACGGCTGCAAGGTGGTCGGTGAGGGCGCGAACATGCCCACGACCATCGAGGCTACGACCTACTTCCAGGAGAACGGCGTCGCCTTTATGCCCGGTAAGGCTGCCAACGCCGGTGGCGTACTTGTTTCTGGCCTGGAGATGAGCCAGAACGCCGAGCACCTGTCCTGGACCTTCGAGGAGGTCGACGGCAAGCTCGAGCAGCTCATGCGCGGCATGTTCCACAACGTGGACGACACCGCCAAGGAGTATGGCCAGGAGGGCAACTTTGTCATGGGCGCCAACATCGCTGGCTTCCTGAAGGTCGCCGACGCCATGCTCGCCCAGGGCGTCTGCTAAATCCTCGCTCGATATAGCATGTGATGAGGCTCCCAGCTATCCGGCTGGGAGCCTTTTTCTATGGTGACGATGGCGGCGGCCCCTCGTTTGGTACACTTAAAAGTACTGGACAAGTGAAGAGATGGGGGAGAACGTGCTCAAGTTCGGTACCTACGTCCGTGTGGGAAACGCGGCCGAAGCCTATGAGCTCTTGCAGAAGAACCGCAACAACAAGATTGTGGGCGGCGGCATCTGGATGCGTCTGGGTTCGCGTCGTGTGGCGACGGCAATTGACCTTTCGGCCTGCGGACTCGATCAGATCGAGGAGACCGAGACCGAGTTTCGCATCGGCGCCATGTGCACCCTGCGCCAGCTCGAGCGTCATGCCGAGCTCAACGCGCTTGTCAACAATGTCTTTGAGTTTGCCGTCCACGATATCGTGGGCGTTCAGTTGCGCAACACCGCCACGGTGGGCGGCAGCATCTACGGCCGCTTTGGCTTCTCTGACGTGCTCTCGGCCTTTTTGGCGCTCGATTCGTATGTTGAGCTGACGGGTGCCGGCCGCGTGCCGCTCGCCGAGTTCGTTGACATGGGCTACGTGCGCGACGTGATCGAGCGCGTCGTGGTCGTCAAGCACGATTACCGTGCGAGCTACGAAGCCGTGCGCAAGGCCGCGACCGACTTCCCCTCGCTGAACGTCACCGCCGCCTGGTGGGACGGCTCCTGGCACGTCATCGTGGGCGCTCGCCCGCTTCGCGCGACCTTGCTTCGGGGCGAGGCATGCGGC
>URCS01000107.1 GCA_900546455.1 uncultured Collinsella sp.
AACAGGAGGCCACTTAATGTGGCCTCCGTCGTGAGCAGGACTGTAGAGCAGGAAACCTAAGCCGGTGTCCCCACTCTCCCGGGGCCGAACGCCCTAGTTGTTGAGCATGCGGTCGAAGCTTCCCGAGTCGCCATCCCGATAGTCTGCGGTCATCAGAATCTCCTGCGGAATGCGCCCGCCTTCACGCAGCACGTTGCGGAACTGCACGCGCGTGACCATGGGCAGATCCTTGATCGTCGCTGCCAGGTTCTGTGGCACGCCCTGGTTGGCAGCCGCGGGCTCGCACTCGCCGCCGGCCTTCACGCGACGCTTATGCTCGGCAAGCATGGCGCGGTACATGCCGGCATGCAGGCGAATCTCAACCACATTGGCATTGCGAGCCTGCTCGACGATGCGCGCGCCCTCGCGATCGATATCGCCCACGTAGTAGACGTAGTTAAAGCGATAGCCAATCTCGGCCAGATAATCATCCAGTGCGTGCGAGACGCTTGCCTTGCAGCCGCCGCCAAAAATCACGCCGCCCACCTTGGTACCAAAGAGCTTGGCATGTTTGCGTCCGCGCAGGAGCTTGACGATCTCGTCATAGGTATCCAGGTTCTCGACCATAATGAACGGCTTGTCGGCACCCAGCGTAAAGAAGCCCGTAAAGTGCACGGGGCGATTGGGGGCGACCTTGATCGCCTGCATGCTGATGCCCTTTTCGGTCATACGTCTGATCAGGCGCTCACCGTGCTTGCCGTCAAAAGCCTTCTCGTCGTTAAAGATCTGGTAGGCACGCTGGCGGCGCGAGGCAACCGGCGTATCGGCACCTCGGTTCTGCTCGATCCAAGCCTGGATGATTGCGATTTCCTCGGCAATCTTGCGGTTGGACATCTCGTTGTGCTGAGTGCGCTGCGGAGCCTTTTTGCCGTCCTTGCCCTCAACCTTTACGATCTGCGTCTGCTGCTCCTTGATCTTAGAGAGCGCCGTGGGCGTAGGGACAACTTTGAGCAGCTGCCTGCCTAAAACGCGGGCAAGGGCAAACGCCGAGACCTCGCCGTGAACGGCCGACTCGGGCTGCCGGGCAGCAGTATCTGCTGCGGCAGACTCCGGCTTCTTCTGAGACTTGCGCTTAGAATCGCCCTGGGAATTGCGCTCGCGCTTCGGCATAGACGCCTGCTTCTGCGGACGATCGGACTTGCTCTCCTTCGCCGGCTGGCGCTTAGGCTGCCCCGAAGAAACTTCGGCCTTCGCATCCTCGTCCTGCGGCGTGGTCCTCTCGGCTGCAGTCTCGGCATGGGAACTGCGGCCCCCACGATGGCGACGGCGGCGAGGCTTGCTCGACGTGCCCTGCTCCGCCTGCTCATCAGTAGGCTGCTGGCCCTTGGCCTCGGCATCAACCTCAAGCTGCGGCTCAGCAGGCTTCTGTTCGCGAGCCGCCGGCTCAACGGCCTTCTCGGCCTTCTCGTCCTGAGTGGTCGAAGCTGGCTCGCTCTTCTCCTGATGCCTTACGGGATACGCGCGCCCCGCAAAACCACGTCCGGGACGGCATGAACCCGGAGCCTTCTTGACCGGTTCATCGGACGCGTCAGCAGCCTCGACGGAATCCTGGACCTCGCATGCAATACCTCGCTGCTCGGCCTTAAAGTGGGCACCGCGGCGACGCTTGGGCTCCTGGATCTCAGCATGCTCTTGAGTGCGAGTCGGCTCCTGCATCCCGACGGACTTTTCCTCGACGGTCTCAGCATCCGTCTCACCCTTTTGAGCAACGGCGCGACGGAAGCGCTCCTGCTGGGCGCGGCGCTGCGCATCGCGCTTGCCACCCCCACCAAAACCGCCGCGTCCTGCCTTGGCCGTAAAGGCACGCACGACGTTCTCATCGAGCAACTCATCGGTATCGACATGCTCACGCGGAGCAGCTTCTTCCACAGCAGGCACGTCAGCGGAATCCTCGACGACAAAACCCTCGACGGACTCGGCAGGCTGCTCTTGGGCATCGCGGATCTCGGCATTGATGGTATAGAACGCCGGGCGCCCGTTAATGCCGCTACCCTCGATCTTGGTCACGATCTTTGCCGCGATAAGCTCATCGCGCATCGCCTTGGTGTCGCACTCCTTATCGACGGAGCGGAAAATCTGCGCCAGCGCACTCGACTTAATCTTGAGCGCCTTGCGGCAGAGCAGGTCGTAGGCAACCAGCTTGGCGCGCTCGGCAGAAAGCGACGTCTGGCTGCTCAGGCGCTCGGCCAATGCATCGACATTTTGTTGGTTATCGGAATATACCGTCTTGGCCACGGGGCCCCTTTCATATGCACACATATACGTCCTTATGGTACAACGCGCGAGCCTATCCACGCAAAACATCTGCGAGGACGCCCTTGCATCACCCGTTCTCGCAAGAAAAAAGACCGGGTCCGCGTCGTTGCGGACCCGGTCTTTCCAAGTCATATGGATGGGACGGTCAGTCCATCAAGCTGACTAGGCCTTGACAGCCTCGGCGTCGGCAGGAGCCTCGGCGGCAGCGGCGCGGCCGTACTCGGCCTTGCCCATCTCGGACCACTCGGGCTCCTCGTCGGGCATGGAACCGGCCTCCTTGCCGAAGAACTCCTTGAGACAGTTGACGGCAACGATAAGGCCCAGGACCATCAACAGGACGGCAAAGACGAGCTGCAGGCCCTTGGTGGCGGCGACGGAAACGGCAGCCGTGGTGGCAGTAGCCGGGATGGTGCCGAAGAAGCCAAACTGCTGAACGGCAGTCATGCAGCCCATGGCGCTCTGGACCAGCGAGGTGAAGGTGCAGCAGAGCAGGAAGGCGACGGGCACGTAGAGCATCCAACCCTTGCGGCCAGTGCACTTGCAGAACACGGCGAGGGTGATCATGGTCATACCGCCGAGCAGCTGGTTAGAAGCACCAAAGAGCGGCCAGATGTTGGCATAGCCGCCAAAGGCGAGGGCGAGACCAGGAAGCAGGGTAACGACCGTGGCGAACCAGGGATTGCCGAGGACCTTCATGTAGCCGGCCTTGGACTCGATGGCTAGGGCGTCGTTGGTCTGGGCAAAGAACTCGGAGAACGAGGTACGAGCGATGCGGGCGACGGCATCGAGCGAGGTCAGGGCCAGAGCAGAAACGTTCATAGTCATGAAGACGGTTGCGAGCGTGCCGTCAACGCCGAAAGCCTGCATACCGCGGGAGATGCCGGCGGCGAAGATCTGGAACGGGGTGGAAGCGACGCCGGCGTTAAGGGCGCCGGTACCGGCGGTGTTCATGTCGGAGAACATGATGCCGGCGACGATGATGGCAAGGATGCCGACGAAGGACTCGACGATCATGGCGCCGTAACCGACCTTGACGGCGTCCTGCTCCTTCTCGACCTGCTTGGAGGAGGTGCCGGAAGAAACGAGGCTGTGGAAACCGGAGAGAGCACCGCAAGCGACGGAGACGAACAGGACCGGGAACATCATGCCGGAAGCAGTGGAGAAGCCGGTGAAGACCGGAGCGGTGATAGTGGCCTGACCGTTGACGCCCAGGACGACGATGCCGAGGACAGCGCAGACGATCATGACGATCATCATGATGGAAGTGAGGTAGTCACGCGGGGTCTTGAGCATCTGGATGGGCATAGCGCCAGCGAAGACCAGGTAGACCATGACGACGGCGAACCACTGGAACTTGTCCAGGTAGACCGGGAACTGCATACCGACGGCGAACATGAGAACCATGAGGACCACGCCGGTGACGAACTCGGCAGCGCCGGTGAGGTTGAACTTCTTCTGGGCCCAACCAAAGGCGATAGCGACGAAGGTGAACAGGATGGAGATGGTACCAGCGCAGCCGGCGGCATAGGACTTGGTGAAGTCGATGGCACCGGTAGCAGCACCAGAAGCGTCAACGGCCGGGGTGAACATGAACGTCTTGCAGACCATGTCGGTGAAAGCGGCGATGACGATGATGCAGAACAGCCAGCAGAACAGCAGGAACAGGCGACGGCCGGTCTTGCCGATGTACTTCTCGATGAGCTGGGCCAGGGACTTGCCGTTGTTCTTCATCGAGGCGTACAGGGCGCCAAAGTCGTGGACGGCGCCAAAGAAGATGCCGCCGACGAGGACCCAGAGCACGACGGGAAGCCAGCCGAAGGCCATGGCGACGATCGTACCCGTGACAGGGCCGGCACCGCAGATCGAGCTGAACTGGTGCGAGAACGCGGTAAAGGCGGAGACGGGCGAGAAGCTGTTGCCGTCCTTCATGCGCTTGGCCGGCGTGAGGGCCTCTTTGTCAACGCCCCACTTGTTGGCCAGCCATCGGCCATAGCCCAGATAGCCGCAAGCGAGCACCGCCGCGGCCACAACCATGAGCAAAACTCCGTTCATTACATTTCCTCCTCTAAAAAGAACTTCCCAGACATAAAAATGAGGGCCGTCGGTTGCGCTCGACGGCCCTCATCTTCATCAGCCGCCCGTTATCGTACGGGCTAGCTGTATGTGCTAACCCGCATCAGATAATTACTACGCTGATAATGTTTAGCTGATGCGTGAACATGTCTAAGAAATCCTCTTCGATCATGATGTGAACGATCCGTGCGTGTTCACATCCCCCAGTGGTTGAAAAGGAGTATGAAACTTTAGTTACCTAAAGTCAACGCAAATATGTAATGAATTTTCAACTTTTTTGGATTTCTCGGTATAAAACGCCACTGACCTCGGACTTTACCCCACGACAGTTTTTGCATGAGAGATGCCCCTGAGAGCCGCGGGAGCCGGGCGGCGCATATGAACTTTCCTGCTCTACAGTCCTGCGCAAGACGGAAAGCACATTAAGTGCTTTCCTTTG
>URCS01000108.1 GCA_900546455.1 uncultured Collinsella sp.
TGCGGCCCGAGAGCGGGTCGCGGATGGCGCCGCCCACGCAGGTGGCAGCGCCGCCGAAGGGCTCGATCTCGGTGGGGTGGTTGTGTGTCTCGTTCTTAAACAGGAACAGCCAGTCCTGCTCCTCGCCGTCGACATCGACCTTCACCTTGACGGTGCAGGCGTTGATCTCCTCGGACTCGTCGACACCGGTCATGACGCCGGTTTTCTTGAGGTACTTGGCGCCGATGGTGCCCATGTCCATAAGGCAGACGGGCTTGGCGTCGCGACCGAGCTCGTGGCGCATCTCCATGTAGCGGTCGAATGCCTGCTGTACTACGGCGTCATCGATCGTCACGTCGTCCAGGACGGTGCCGAAGGTGGTGTGGCGGCAGTGATCGGACCAGTAGGTGTCGATCACGCGGATCTCGGTGATGGTGGGGTCGCGATCCTCATCGCGGAAGTACTGCTGGCAGAAGGCGATGTCCGCCTCGTCCATGGCAAGGCCGCGCTCGGCGATAAAGGCGGCAAGGCCGGCCTCATCGAGCTCGCGGAAGCCATCGAGCACCTCGACGGGCGCAGGCTCGGGGGTCTCCATGTACAGTGTCTTGGGCAGGTCGAGCGAGGCGATGCGCGCCTCGACGGGGTTCACCACGTAGTGCTTGATGGCCTCGACGGCGGCTTCGTCCAGAGCGCCCGAGATCATATAGACCTTGGCGGAGCGCACGGCGGGGCGCTCGCCCTGGCTGATGAGCTGCACGCACTCGCTGGCGGAGTCGGCGCGCTGGTCAAACTGGCCAGGCAGGAATTCGACGGCAAAGACGGCGCCATCGCTTGCGGGGAGCTCGTCGTAGGTCATATCGACCTGGGGCTCGCTAAAGACGGTCGGCACGCAGGAGCGGAAGAGCTCCTCGTCGATGCCCTCGACGTCGTAGCGGTTGATGATCCTCAGGGCCTCGATGCCCTTAATGCCGAGAATCTCGGTCAGCTCGTCCTTGAGCTGCTGAGCCTCGACGTCGAACCCGGGTTTCTTCTCCACGTAGATACGAGAGACCATTGGTTCCTGCCTTCCTGATCGGTTGGGCGTACGGTACGGTATGCGGCAGCGGTCGGTTTACGGGACAAGCCTCGCGGTCGCCTTGAGCCACATGTTTGTAAACGTCACTATGATACGACAGCTCGCGGCGCGTAGAGGACGGCGAGGGTGCTACAGTGAAGCGCAAACAAGAGAAAGGCATCACATGGCATTCGTTTCGCTCGCCATCATTGCGCTCGTGGCCTTTGCGAGCCCCTTTATCGCCTCGGCGATTCCCGGAAAGCCCGTTCCTGAGACGGTCTTTTTGCTTGTGTTCGGCGCGGTGCTGGGGCCGCACATGCTCGGTATCATTCATGTGGATGCCGAGGTCTCGCTCGTGTCCGAGCTCGGCTTGGCCTTTTTGTTCCTGCTCGCCGGCTTCGAGATCGATCCCAAGAACATTACGGGCGTCGAGGGACGCTACGGCATGGCGACATGGGTCGTCACGTTTGGCATTGCCTGGCTTGCCGTGCGCTTCACGCCGTGGTTCTCGGTCAGCCATTTTGACGGTATCGCCGTAACGCTCGCGCTCACTTCGACGGCGCTCGGCACGCTCGTGCCCATCATGCGCGAGCGCTCGCTCACCGGCACGCGCGTGGGCGATTCGATTCTCGCATACGGTACCTGGGGCGAGCTTGGCCCCGTGCTTGCCATGTCGGTGCTGCTCTCTGCGCGCACCGGCATTCAGACACTCGTGATCTTGGGTCTGTTTGCGGTGGTCTGCGTGCTGCTGGCCGTGGTCCCGAGCCGCTCCAAGCGCGTCGGCAGCCGCTTCTTTGCGTTTGTCGAGGAGCGCGCCGATACCACATCGCAGACCTTCGTGCGCTTGACGGTGCTCATCCTGGTCACGCTCGTGGCGTTCTCGGCCATCTTTGACCTCGACATCGTGCTGGGCTCCTTTGCCGCCGGCTTTGTCCTGCGCTATATCATCCCCGAGGGCAATCACACGCTCGAGACCAAGCTCGATGGCCTGGCCTACGGCTTTTTGATCCCCGTGTTCTTTACCGTGTCGGGCGCAAAGATCGACCTGACGGCTGTGGCATCGCGCCCCGGGCTGCTCGTGGGCTTTATCGTGGCGCTGCTCATCATCCGCGCCGTGCCCATTCTTGTCTCTATGAGCATCTGTCCCGAGACGCGCGATGTCTCGGCGTATGGCCGCATTACCGTGGCCCTGTACTGCACCACGGCGCTTCCGATCATCGTTGCCGTAACGAGTGTGGCCGTTAACGCGGGGGCGCTTTCGCAAGACATTGCCTCGGTCATGGTTGCCGCCGGTGCCATCACGGTGTTTTTGATGCCGCTGCTCGCCCAACTCTTCTACCGCGTGATCGACGCCGCGCCGGTTGCCGCCGTGGCGGAGGTTGCCGAGCATCCATCCGACGCGCTCGATATTCTGCGCGCCCATCACGATCTGGCGAGCTTGCTCGCGCGTGAGCACGAGTTGTTGACCTCGCACGGTCACGGCCGCGCACTCGACGGCGTGCCTACGATCGATACCATTGCCGATCGCCTTTCGGCCGAGGCGGCAAGCGAGCGCATCGATGCCCGTATCGTCGACGCCGCCCATTTGCTGGCCGAGAAGACCTATGGCGACGAGATCGACCCGTCCAAGCTCACCCCGCGCGAGCGCCGTCGTCTGGAGCGCGCCAAGCTCGCCGTGCACGAATACCGCCGCCGCATGCTGGAGCTCTACGCACGAGAAGAATCCGAGGACGACGACGGCAAGTAGCAAGGAATACCGGGATACGGGTTCCGTCCCAGCTTTGGAATGGGATGCCGTTTCCACTTTGGACCTCTACGGGAAAGCGCATCCCGATTTGAAGGCCCAGAATGGGATACGCTTTCCGAAACAAGGCCCTTTGGGAAACTACATCCCGGAATAGACGCTCAGAGTGGGACGCACCTTCCGTTAGGGGTCCGTTGCGGAAAGTGCATCCCGGAATTGGTGCCCAAAACGGGACACAGATTCCGCGAGAGGGCTCTGGGGAAATTGCATCCCGTTCTGAGCCAGGGGCTGCGGACGCAGTTTCCCTTTTAAAAAAGAAGGCGCACTGCCTGCGGTTGATGCAGACAGCGCGTCTTTTGCATTGAGCTTTGTTGAGGTTTGAAGCCGGAGTTTCTATGTAAATAGGGGAATCTTAATTTTCAAAACCCCGTACTTTGAAATTAGCCAACACATTTTTGCAGTCTTAATTGCAAATAGCCGACTTATTCGAAATAATGATAGTCGATTAAGCTTTTTGATTTCAAAGGAGCGATGAAGCGATGGCGTACAAGACACTCGAAAAACTCTTTTATGCAGATTCAAGCTCCGATCGTTATGCTCGCCATGACGAGCTGCTGCGCGAACGTCTTACTGCCGACGGCACGGTGCGGACTGGAATTCACCTTGAGCACGGTGAACTGTTTGCTTGTGTTCCTTTGGAGCTGTCCGTTGCTGGCGAGCGGATCCTCAGAAAAGAGCGAAAGATTTCCAACCTGTGGAACAGCTTGCCTTATGTGGCTTTGGGGGCCTCGATTCGTTCGCTGGTGCTTGAGGAGGTTGTTTTCAGCAACGAGATGGAGGGCGTACACAGCACGCGGCGCCAGATTGAAGCGGCACTGGAGTCTGCGGAGGGTGCTGCGGTCGAACTTTGCGGTGCCGCCGAAAAGGAACACACTCCTTTTATTGAATTCGCTCGTCTCTATCTTCAGCTGGTGGATGGTTCAAGTCGTCCCGGCAAACCCGAGGATATCCGCGAGATTTTCGATGCCGTCACTAAAGGCGTGCTTGACCCGAAGGACCGTCCGGATGGCAAGATGTTCCGTTTGGGTCCCGTTGTGATTGAGAACAGTCGGGGCAAGATTCTCCATCAGGGTGTTTCCTCGGAGCCCGAAATCATTGACCTCCTTGGCAAGATGATAGAGCTTGGCAATCGCGAAGATGTCCCAAGCCTTTATGTAGCCTCGCTCTGCCATTTCCTCTTTGAATATATCCACCCCTTCTATGACGGCAACGGGAGGACGGGGAGATACCTTCTCGCGTTGAGCTTGAACGAGACGCTATCGCAGCCGACCGTGCTGTCGCTCTCTAGGGCGATTGCCGAGAATAAAACCGCATATTACAAGGCGTTCGATGTGGTGGAGAGGCCCCTTAACGGCAGTGAAGCTACTCCGTTTGTCGCAATGATGCTTGATTTGGTGGAGCAGGCGCAAGATGCCGTTCTGAGTGATTTGGTCGAAAAGCGTACGCAGCTTGAGGATCTTAAGATGGCGATCGAAGAGCTCGACGACTCGTTTACCGAAAGGGCAAAAGATATTCTTTTTTATGCGGCCCAGATGCATATTTTTGAAGCCTTTGGTGAGTCCACACTTGATGGCGTGTCGGGCTATCTCGATGTAACAAAGCCGACGGCGAGTAGGTCATTGTCAAGCCTAATCGCCGCCGGCTATTTAGAAAAGGTGTCCGCAAGGCCGCTTGTGTGCAGGATGACGGGGTCGGGACTTAATCTTCTCGGACTAGAGTGAGCATCGGTTGCCAGATGAATGGACACTCCAAGGACTCACCCGCTATTCCTTTACAGCGTGAAGCTGTTCTTGCTCCATTGAGGTGCCTTTGAGGCCCCAACGGACTCCCGTGTCAAATAGAGGAGATTATGATTCAATCTCGTTCTGAGTCCTAGGCCCTTTCGACACCACCTATATTGCGAATCAGCACCGCCGCCCA
>URCS01000109.1 GCA_900546455.1 uncultured Collinsella sp.
GGCAAGCTCGCCACCCGAACGCTCGGCCTCGTCCAAATCGCCTTTGACCAGCACGATCGGCGAGCACGCGTTGCCCGCGATACGCACGCCACGGACCGCAAGCGATGTGAGCTCCTGCTCGGCCGCCTGGGCGATGGCTTCTTTTTTCTGGCTTTGTGACATAGGTATGCGCTCTCCAATCGTTTGCGTGCCCACCATTATTTGACACTCCCCATGGCTAAAGCCAGGGGATTCTTGCTTCACCGAGAATTGCCTAGACTGCGCATGCAGCCGTAGGTCTTACGCCCTCTCCACAAGCGTTTGCGGCGTCTGCCGCGGTTCCCGCATGCCCTGCGGTACCTTCCAGGATTCTCCTTCCCTCGCGGGCGATGTTGACGGCGGCGTTCAGGTCGCGGTCGTGACGCATGCCGCACGCGGGGCAGTCCCATACCCGTTCGGCCAGCGTCAGTCCCCTGTAGACGTAACCGCATGCGGAACACGTCTTGCTGGACGGATAGAACCTGCCCACCCTTACGAAGCCGCGCCCCGACCATGCGCATTTGTACTCGAGCTGGCGCGCCAGCTCCGACATGGCGGCATCGCCCACGGCCTTGGCGAGGCGGCGGTTCCTCTGCATGCCCCTGACGTTCAGGTCCTCGACCGCGATGTTTTGGCTTTCTCCCACCGCATGCGTCGTGAACTTGTGCAGGGCGTCCTTCCGCCGGTTGGCAACCTTCTCGTGCGCCCGCGCGACCCTGACACGCTGCCTGGCGCGATTTGCGGAGCCCTTCCGCTTGCGCGAGAGCCGCCGCTGCTCCCGCGCCAGCCTCCTCTCGCTCCTTTGCAGGTTTTTGGGGTTGGGCAGGCGCTCCCCCGTGGAGCAGGTGGCTATGTCGTGTATTCCCGCATCGACTCCCAGGAACCCGACGGTCGGGGCCGGCGCGTCCGTGGCGGGGACGTCCGCGCAGCATATCGCCACGTAGTACTTGCCGCTCGGCACCTGCTTGACCGTCGCGGACAGGACGCGCCCCTCCACGGGACGGCTCACCCGCGCCCTGACGGTCCCCAGCTTTGGCAGCCTCACGTGCCTGGCGTCGATTATCCCGACGCCGTTCGTGCGGTAGCTCTTCCTCCCCGCGCGTTTGGACTTGAACTTCGGAAAGCCCACCTTGCCTGGTGCGCGGAAGAAGTTCTTAAATGCCTTGTCCAGGTCGCGCAGGGACTGCTGCAGTGCCATAGAGTCCACCTCGGAGAGCCACGGCGCGTCCGCCCTCTTCCAGGCGGGGATCTGGGTGATGTAGGAGTTGATGTGCCTCGATTTGCCCGTCCACGCGTACTCGTCCCGCCTCATCGCCAGCACCCTGTTGTAGACCCAGCGGCAGCAGCCGAAGGTCTTCTGCAGGAGGGCCTCCTGCTCGGCGCTCGGGTATATGCGGTACTCGAAGGTCTTGTCCATGGCCCTCACGCGTTCCTCTGGTCCTCGATATACTGCCTGACGGCCTCGGGCGTCGCCCCGCCGACGGTCGAGACGAAGTAGCTGTTCGTCCAGAGCGTCGGCAGCTTGCGCTTCAGCTGCGGGAACTCGGCGCGCAGGTCGTGGCTGGTCCTGCCCTTGATGCGCTTCACGGCCCGGTGGATGCCGAACTGGGGGTCGACTGAGACGAGCATGTGCACGCGGTCGGGCATGACCTTGATTTCCCTTATCTCGAAATCGAGTTCCTCCGCGACCTCGTGCGCGATCTCCTCGAAGCGGGAGCCGATGCCGTCCACGAGCACCTTCCTGCGGTATTTCGGGCAGAAGACCACATGGTAGTCACAGTCCCAGACTATGTTGTCGTTGCTCCTGTATCTATCCATGAAAACAGTATACCACTTGCAGCCGTATATGTATATCGGCTGACGCCGATGCGCCTTATATCCCCATATCTGAAGAAAGGGGTTTTGCGGCGCTTTTGATAAAAGAGCCGCCCGCGAGTGGTTGCTTTGCGGGCCGCTGGGTATAAGCACGGTCGTACTGAGTTTTACGCGGCTGAGCCGCGTCACATTATGGAGGTCACCATGGCTGACATTAAGCAGATTACCCCCGAGAACTTCGATTCCATCGTTAACGGCAGCCTGCCCGTGCTGGTCGATTTTTGGGCACCGTGGTGCGGGCCCTGCCGATCGCTCTCGCCCATCGTTGACGAGGTTGCCGATGAGCTGGCGGGCAAGCTTGCCGTTGCCAAATGCAACGTCGATGATAACCAGGACCTGGCCATGAAGTATGGCGTCATGAGCATCCCCACGCTGATTGTGTTTAAGAACGGCGAGGAGATTGACCGCTCGGTTGGCGCTCTGCCCAAGGCGAGGCTGCAGGCGCTGCTGGAGAAGCATCTGTAATACGCTTGTTACTTACCCGCCGTCCATGAGCGGTTTTGCACCGCTCGCCGGACTGCCGGGTGCGGCGCGTGCGACCACGGATAGTATGGTAGTTACAAACAGCCCCCAGTGAACGGGTGCGAGTCGCACAGACTCGCACCCGTTTTCTTATGCAGCTGCGCACAGAGTGGGCGTAGTAAAATCTGAACCACTGAACTGCCCCATACAAAAGGAGATTTCCCATGCATGATGTTGGAATGAACATGAGCCAGCTTGCCATGAGCGTCAAGCAGGTCGACGACACCATCGAGCTCGCTCACGAGTGGAGCCATCAGCTGCTGCATGCGACCGAGAATTTTGACATGGAGCGCATCGGCGCCAAGCTCGAGGCAGCCATGGCCGCGCTGCACGAGGCCCACGACGCACTCGAGGGCTACGAAGAGGCCATCGAGGCCGACCACAACTCCGTCGGCTCCGTGAAGCTGGTGTAACGTGGCCGAACACGAGCACGGCTGCGGGTACGAGCACGAGCATCCGCACGGGGCGGACGGTGACGCGGGCTGCCACTGTAGTGGTTCCGGCTCCGAGCTGGTCCGTTTTTCGGTTACCGCACCGGACGACCTGCTGCGCCGTTTTGACGAACAGATCGCGCGCCGCGGCGACGTGGCCAACCGCTCCGAGGCCGTGCGCGACCTGATTCGCGCCTCGATCGCCAAGGAGCAGATGCGCACGCCCGATGAGCATGTTATCGGGTCGCTCACCATGATCTACGACCACCATACCGGCGACCTGACGCGCCGTCTGGACGAAGTGCAGCACGACTACACCGACGAGATCGTATCGACCATGCACGTGCATCTGGATCACCACAACTGCTTGGAGATTCTGGCGCTCAAGGGTCGCGGCGAGCGCGTCTACGAACTAGCCGACCGTCTGCTGGGCCTGCGCGGCGTTAAGCACGGCGAGCTCACGTGCGCCGCCACCAAGCAGAGCCTGGGGCTGTAGCGCACCTGTCCCTATTTGGTCGGTTTTGATGAGGGGTGTCGCATGCGGCATGTGCATATTCATGTAACGGGCATTGTGCAGGGCGTTGGCATGCGGCCGTTTGTGTATCGCGAGGCCATGGCGCATGGCATCTGCGGCTGGGTGCTCAACGCAGGCGACGGCGTGCATGTCGAGGCGCATGCCTCGGGTGCGGCCGTCGACGGCTTTGTCGCAGCGCTGTCGGAGCACGCACCCGCGGCTGCCCGCGTGGAGCGCGTCGACGTTGCGGATTTGGAGCCCGGCACTTGGGATGCTGCCAATGAACAGGGCTTTCGCATTGTGGCGTCACAGGACCAGACTGCGCATACGACGCTCGTCTCGCCCGATATCGCCACCTGCGACGACTGCCTGCGCGAACTGTTCGATCCCGCCGACCGACGCTATCACTACCCCTTTATCAACTGCACCAACTGCGGCCCGCGCTTTACCATCATCCGCTCGCTGCCTTATGACCGAGCGGCCACCTCTATGGATCGCTTTCCCATGTGCCCCGAATGCGCCGCGGAGTATGCCGACCCACTTGACCGGCGCTTTCATGCGCAGCCCGATGCCTGCTTTGACTGCGGGCCGCATATTACCTGGCGCGAGGCGGCAGGCGGCATGGTGCTCGAGAGCTCAGAGGCGACGCCGGCTGTCGGCGACACGCGCGAGTCTAGCGACGCTATTATCGAGCGCTGTGTCGAGCTGCTCGAGGCCGGCGGCATTGTTGCCATCAAGGGCCTGGGCGGATTCCATCTGGCTTGCGACGCCGCCAACGAGCAAGCAGTAGTCGAGCTGCGCCGTCACAAGCGCCGCAGCAACAAGCCGCTTGCCGTTATGGTGCGCGACCTTACCGATGCCGAGCGCCTGTGCCGTGTCAACGACGCCGAGCGCGACTTGCTGGCCGGCAGCATCCGCCCCATCGTGCTGCTGCGCCGGCGTGCTGTTTGCGAGAGCGGTGATTCTCCCGACGCCCTCGCGCTCGCACCGTCCGTCGCGCGCGACCTGCCCGAGCTCGGCGTTATGCTCCCCTACACCCCGCTTCAGCATCTGCTGCTTGCCGCGGCAGAAGCCCGCGGTATGCACGCGCTCGTCATGACCAGCGGAAACCTGAGCGAAGAGCCCATCGAGACCGACGACGATCTTGCCTGGGAACACCTCGTTGCCGCCGGCATCGCCGACGCGTTGCTCGGTAACGACCGCGCGATCCTCTCGCGCTACGACGACTCTGTAGTGCGCGTGGTCGACGGCGCCGTTATGCCCGTGCGCC
>URCS01000110.1 GCA_900546455.1 uncultured Collinsella sp.
CACGACGCTCTTCCGATCTATGAGGTCGATGGCCTTATCGGGCAGGAAGCGATCCTGGATGTAGCGGTCGGAGAGGTTCGCGGCGGCCTCGATAGCACCCTGCGTATAGCGCACATGGTGGTGCTCCTCGTAGCGCGGCTTGAGCGCGGTCAGGATCTTGACCGTGTCCTCGACGCTCGGCTCCTCGACATCGATGGTCTGGAAGCGACGCTCGAAGGCCGGGTCCTTGGTGAGGTACTTGCGGAATTCCTCGGCCGTGGTGGCGCCGATAATCTGGAAGGCACCGCGCGCGAGCACGGGCTTGAGCATGGAGCTCGCGTCGATGGAGCCCTCGGCAGAGCCGGCACCGATGATGGTGTGCATCTCGTCAATAAACAGGATGACGTCGTCAGCTTCGGTGGCCTCCTGGATCACGTTCTTGAGGCGCTCCTCAAACTCACCGCGATACTTGGCGCCCGCAACGAGGCCCGGCAGGTCGAGCGTCCAGATGTTCTGGTTCATAAGGTTCTCGGGCACGTTGCCAGCTGCAATCTGCTGAGCCAGACCCTCGACGATGGCCGTCTTGCCCACGCCGGGGTCGCCCAAGATAAGCGGATTGTTCTTGGTGCGACGCGAAAGGATCTCCATCATACGCTGGACTTCCTTTTCGCGACCAATTACAGGGTCGAGCTCGCCGTCGCGCGCCTTCTGCGTAAGGTTGGTGGCGAACTGCTTAAGCGTATCGGTGCCGCTCCCCTTTTGCTGCGACGCGTCCGAGCCGCTAAAGAACGGCAGGCCCGCACCGGGACGCCCGGCACCGGCGCCGGCGAGCGGACGCTTCTTGTCCTGGTCCTTGGCGGTAAGTTTCTCGATAGCCTTTTTGATGGAGGCGGACGACACACCCAGGCGCATGAGGATGTCCATGGCCATGCCGTTACCCTCTTCGACGATGCCAATCAGCAAGTGCTCGGTCGACACATAGGTCTGGTTGTTCTCACGCGCCACGCGGAAGGAGCGCTCCATCACGCTAATGACGAGCGGCGTAAAGGCAAGCTTGGCCGCCTCGGTCTCCTCGCTGGGCTCGGGAACCGTGGTCTGGACCTCTTTGAGAGTATCCATGATGTCATCGTAGGAGATGTCGAGCGAGCGCAGCGCCTCGGCGGCAATGCCCTCGTCCTCCTTGGCAAGCGCGAGCAGCAAGTGCTCGGTGCCCACCTTATTTGAGTGCAGATCGAGCGCCTCCTGTTTGGCCATCGACATGACCTTGCGCGCTCGATCGGTAAATCTATCTAACATGCTCGTTTCCTTACATGAGTTCATCGAAATCAAAACGCCCGCCCGTCGGCGGCGCTTTTGTCTCTTTACCCACAGGTTGTCCATGTTAACAGCTGGAGGAATATCTATAAACCCGGCTCACATGAATGCAGGTTATGACCGCATCGCGGGACTCACCGCGCGATGCGCGACAGGCGCCCCGCAAGAGAAACCCTAGGCGTCTTTCACCACGTCGGGACTCGTCGCACGCGATGCGCGATAGGCATCGGCCTCCTTGGAGACGCGTTCGAGCAGCTCGGATGTATCGACGCCCTCGACTTGCGCGACCGTTTCCACCGTCTGCATGGCGACCGCCCTCAGGTACGCGCACGCGCTGTCCCCCGGCTGCTCGAGGTCTATCTCCTCGCCGCCCTCCCGGGCAAAGCCGACCGCCATCACAAAGCCCATGATGCCCGAGACCAGAAAGCCCACCGCAAAGCTCGAATCTGCCTTGAGCTCTTCTCCGTCGGGGTGGACGATCTCTCTCACGCGGTCGATGATGATCGTATGGATGCCCTGCACGACCTGCTCGGCGGCACCCGCCCTCATGGTGATGACGATGCGCTGCAGCAGGCAGCGGACGTCGCGCCGGTCGAACGCCGAAAGGTCGCCCTCGCTCGAAAAATGCCAGAGGGCATCGGTGATGAGCTCGTTATCCTGCAGCAGCTGGGCTATGGCGATGGCGACGAGTTCATCGAAATCGTGAAAATAGTAGTAAAACGTTCCGCGATTGCACTGGGCGGCGCGGGTCACCTCGCCAACCGACAGCTCGAAGATGCTGTTGTTCTCGATGAGCTCCCAAAACGCCTCGATGATACGGGTGCGTGCATCGGGCGCATCGGCGTCCTTACGCGGTCTCGCCATGCGCCTCACCGCACCCCTGCGCCTTGGCGTTCATGATGAGCATCTGAAGACGGTTCTCCACGTTGGCGAAGCTCACGTCGGGATCGTAGTCGAGCGGCAGGAACTGCGCCGTGGGATACTGCTCCTTGAGCGCATGGATGAGCCCGCGCCCCACGACATGGTTGGGCAGACACCCGAACGGCTGCAGGATCACGAAGTTGCGGCAGCCGCGCTTGGCGTGCTCGAGAATCTCCGCCGGAATCAGCACGCCCTCGCCCGCATCGAACGTATGGTGCAGGATCTTATCGCTCGCGCGCACGAGCTCAGGCATGCGCGTCGGCGGCTCGTAGAGCGGGCTCGCCGCGCCCAGGCGGTCGCAACGGTCGTGCGCGAGCTCGAACAGGTTGTCCGCCGTGGCGTACCAGGCCTTTTCGGGCAGCGACAGGTCGACGTGGAACTCGCGCGACTGCGCATGCTTGTAGAAATAGGTCTTGCGGATCACGTCGGTCATGCGCGCCTCGATGACCTCGAGCCCGTTGTCCTCGAGGTAGCGCTCGATCTCGTGGTTGGCGCCGAGATGGAAATTGAGCAGGTACTCGCCCACGATGAGAACGGTCGGATGCGGGTTCGAGCGGTCGTACGGAACGGCGTCCATGATCGCAAGCGCGCGTTTGAAGCCCGTCGCCTGGCCTCTCAGCCCGGAGCGCTCCATGCCCTCGATAACCTCATCGAGCGCGCGGTCGAACGCAGCGTCCGCCGCGCCCTTCTCGAGCTCGTAGGGACGGATGCGCCTAAGCATGGCCTCGAGGGCATCGATCATGGGAAGACCGTAGGCGATCTGGATGCTCGGGCCAAGGCCGAGCTTGAAGCCCGGATGCGCATTGTGGGCATCGACGTCGTCGTTGGTGAGCACCGGGACATAGTCGTATCCCGCGTCGTCGAGCGCGCGGCGCAGCAGGGGCATGTAGTGCGTCAGGCGGCAGTCGCCGATATACTTGCCAGTCACCACGGCGACGTCGTGCGGGTCGTACTTACCGCTCTCGAGTGCCGCGAGCGCCTCGCCGATCACGATTTGCGCGGGGAAGCAGATGTCGTTGTGCACATAGCGTTTGCCCAGGCGGATGGCATCCTCGCGCCCGATATCAAGGGCCTCGGCGCGCACGCCCTGATTGCGCATCGCCGCGGTCATGAGCCTGCAGAACGCATGGGAGGTGTTGGGGACCAGCGCGATCTTGTCGTGCCGGTCGCGCTTGGTGTACTTGACCTTATACGGGTCGTCGAGCGGATGGACCGCGTGCACCCGGGCGCCCTCGGCACGCTCCTCCGCGCGACGACGGTTGACCGACTCGATAAACGAACGCACGCGAATGCCCATGGGACCGGCGACGTCGCTCTCATCGAGCTTGATCATCATCGGAACCTTGGAGCCCATCTCGCCCATCATGCGCGCGATCTCGTCGGTGAGATACGCATCGTGGCCGCAGCCGAAGCTGCCCATCTGCACGAGCTCGAGCTCGGGCGTCGATGCGACGATGACCGCGCACGACAGCATGCGCGCATGATAGTTGTTCACGATGTCGATGCGGCTGTTGGAAAGATCGACGTTGCAGACCCCCGGCACCGCATCGGGCGTCAGCACGGGGATGCCGCGCTCAGAGAAGAGCTTGGGCAGCCCGTGGTTGACCAGCGGGTCGTTGTGGTACGGGCGCGAAGCGATCACCACCGCGTAGCCGCCGTCCTCGTGCACGTTCTCGAGCACCTGCCTGCCGCGCAGCTGCAGCTGGTTCTCAAACGTCTCCTGCGCGCGGTCCGCCTGCTCGGTCGCCTTGGCAACCAGGTCGGCATCGATATCGAAGGTCTCCTTGCACCACGCCTTGAGCTGGCGGTTTCGGTCGCCCTCGTCGTACCAGTGGAACAGCGGCGTATCGAACGGAACGCCGAAACGCTCCTCCGGGTTATCGGAATTGCGCATCACGTAGGGGTATCCCTTTACGACGGCGCACATCCACTCGCTGGTAGAGGCGGTGTTTTCGGTGGGCACCGTCGTGATGATGGGCATGAAGATGCGGTCGACGCCGGCGTCGACGAGATTGCGGATGTGCCCGTGGACGAGCTTGGCCGGGAAGCACACGGTGTCGGATGTGACGTGCGCCAGACCGCGCTCGTACATCGCCTTGGTGCTGCGTCCCGAGACGCGCACCTTAAAGCCGAGCGTGCTGAAGAACGTCGACCAGAACGGCATGGTGTCCCAGAACTCGAGCACACGGGGAATGCCGATCGTGACATCGCGCCCCCCGCAGACGGGAACCGTGGGGCACGACTCGAACAGCAGCTTCTCGCGGTCGACAAAGAGATTGGGGGCAGCCGCGGTCCGGTCGCGCCCCGTGCCGGGTGCCTGTGCCTCGCAAGCACC
>URCS01000111.1 GCA_900546455.1 uncultured Collinsella sp.
TTACTCGGCATCGCCCGTCAGCGCGGGCACCGAAGCCGTCCCAGGCGGCAGCGCGCAAGCCAGGTCCGGCGCCGCCCATATGGAGTCGCCCACCAAAAAGCTGGAGGCCGCCGCCTCCGCCATGCGCACCCGACTCATCGTCTCGATCGTGCTCCTCATCCCGCTGTTCTACATAGGCATGGGGCACATGCTCGGCTGGCCGCTGCCCGGCATCTTCACCGACCACACCCACAGCATGACGCTCGCGCTTACCGAGCTCGTCCTGCTCATCCCCATCGTCTACGTCAACGACGCGTACTTTATCAATGGCTTTAAGTCGCTCGTGCACGGCGCGCCCACCATGGACGCGCTCATCGCGGTCGGCGCCACTGCGTCCATCGCCTGGTCGCTCTACGCCATGTTTATCATGGCCGACCAGCTGGCCGCCGGGCAGGTCCACGAGGCCATGATGACAGGCATGGACAACCTGTATTTTGAGAGCGCCGGCACGATCCTGTCGCTCGTCACCGTGGGCAAATACCTCGAGACGCGCAGCAAGTCCAAGACCGGCGGCGCCATCGAGGCGCTGATCGACCTTGCGCCCAAGACCGCGACCGTCGTGGCCGAGGACGGCACCGAGACCACCGTGGACGTCGACGCCATCCTGCCCGGTCAGGTGCTGCGCGTACGTCCCGGCGAGTCCATCCCCGTCGACGGCGTGGTGCTCGAGGGCGCCTCGGCCGTGGATGAAAGCGCGCTGACCGGCGAGTCCATCCCCGTGGAAAAGACCGCCGGCGACACCGTCAACGCCGCCACGGTCAACCGCACCGGGTCGTTCACCTTCCGCGCCACGCGCGTGGGGGCCGACACGTCGCTCGCCAAGATCATCCAGCTTGTGGAGGACGCCAACGCCACCAAGGCGCCCATCGCCCGCATGGCCGATAAGGTCGCCGGCGTGTTTGTGCCCGTCGTGTTTGCGATCTCGGCCGTGACTTTTGTGGCGTGGATGGTACTGACCGGCAGCGTCAACGAAGCGCTCACCTCCGCCGTGGCCGTGCTGGTGATCAGTTGTCCGTGCGCGTTGGGCCTGGCCACGCCGGTCGCCATTATGGTCGGCACCGGCAAGGGCGCCGAGATGGGCATTCTGTTTAAGAGCGCCGAGGCGCTGGAGAATCTGCGCAACGTGGGCACCGTGGTGCTCGACAAGACGGGCACCGTTACCCGCGGCAAGCCGGCCGTAACCGACATTGTGGTTGCCGAGCGCGTCGACGGCGCGCCCGTCATGAGCGAGAAAGCGCTGCTCAAGCTGGCCGCCGCACTGGAGCGCCAGAGCGAGCATCCGCTGGCAGAGGCGATTATGGCCGAGTGCGAGACACGCGGAATCGTCGCGCGCATGGTCGAGGACTTTGCCGCCGTGCCCGGCCGTGGCGTCACGGCGCGCGAAGGTCAAAACGCCATTGCCGCCGGCAACGTGCAGCTGATGAACGAGCTGGGAGTCACCGTGCCCGAGGGGCTCGCCGAGCAATTTGCCGCCGAGGGCAAGACGCCGCTGTTCTTTGCCAAGAACGGTGAGCTTGCCGGTACCATTGCCGTGGCCGATGAGGTTAAGGAGACGAGTGCCAGAGCCATTGCCGCGCTGCGCTCGCTCGGCGTCGACGTGCGCATGCTCACCGGCGATAACCGCGTGACGGCCGAGGCCATCGCCCGCCGCGTGGGGCTCACCAGCGAGCAGGTCATCGCCGACGTTCTACCCGCCGACAAGGAGCGCCACGTGCGCGAACTGCAGGACGCGGGCGGCAAGGTCGCCATGGTGGGCGACGGTATCAACGACTCCCCCGCCCTGGCGCGCGCCGACGTGGGCCTTGCCATCGGTACCGGCGCCGACATCGCCAAGGAGGGTGCCGACGTGGTGCTCATGCGCAGCGATCTTATGGATGTCGCCCGCGCTATTGAGCTGTCGCGCGCCACGATCCGCAACATCAAGCAGGACCTGTTCTGGGCGCTGTTCTACAACGGCATCGGCATTCCGCTGGCCGCGGGCGTGTTCTTCCCCCTCACCGGCTGGCAACTCTCGCCGATGTTTGGCGCCGCGGCGATGAGCCTGTCGAGCGCGTGCGTCGTGTCCAATGCCTTGCGTCTGAAATCCTTTAAGCCAAAGACGGCACGCTGATGCACCCGACCTTGCCCCTCAAACCGTCGCTCGCGTACCCAAAGTACGCTTCGCTCCTCTTTCGGGGCAATCTCGGGCACCTCAACGCGCCTTTAAGATGACTCCGTTCACGACTAAACTGTCAGATAATCTCAATCGATAAGGAGACAACCATGAACTACATCATTAAGACTTCCGGCCTTATGTGCGGCCACTGCAACGCTACTGTCGAGACCGCGCTGCTCAACGTGGCCGGCGTGACCGACGCCGATGCCGATCACGAGACCCAGACCGTCCAGGTTGAGTGTGCCGACACCGTAACCGCCGAGCAGCTCGCCGCCGCCGTCGAGGGTGCCGGCGAGAAGTTCCACGCCCTGTCCGTAACCGCCGCGTAGCAGGCGCCACCCGCCCCCCCCTCAGAAGTTGCGGTGAAATACGGACTGTTGAGCCGCCCTAGGCCCTTAAACAGTCCGTATTTCACCGCAACTGATGGGGGCATCCGGAAGATCGACCAGAAACGAGGACCCGCCATGATGGCAGACCATAAATCGGTGACCCGCATGCTCAAGACGGCGCGCGGGCAGATCGACGGCATCCTGAGGATGGTCGAGGAGGACCGTTACTGCGTCGACATCTCCACGCAGCTCATGGCGACGCAGGCACTCATCGCGCGCATCAACGCCGATGTGCTTAAGGCCCATATCGAGGGCTGCGTCGCCTCTGCCATCGAATCGGGTGACGAGGAGCTCAAGGCAGCAAAGCTCGCCGAAATCGAACGCGTCGTCGACAAACTCGCCAAGTAATTGGTGCGAAGGGGGCAGGTCGTTTGCACCACCTTGGTGCAGATTAACCTGTCCCCTTCGCACCAAATGGGGTATAAAGGCGTGCAGCATATCTAATGAGAGGCAGTTTGCATGGATAACTTTATGAAAGGTCGCAACGGCGCCGACGAACTCACCATTGTGCTCGGCTTTTTCGGCATCATCCTCGCGATGATCGGGTCGCTCGCACATTTCCAGTGGCTCAGTTGGATCGCCATCGCCGTCATCGTGATCGGCGTGCTGCGTGGCCTGTCCAAGAACGTCGACGCACGCCGCAAGGAGAACGGGGCCTTTGTCGCCGCGACCGCGAACGTCCCCGGTCTGGGCAAGTTCGTCGCCAGCCTGGGCGGCGGCGTTGCAGCGGCCAGCACCTCACGCGCGGCCGGCACCAGTAAGGAAGACTTTGAGCGCGCCAAGCGCACGGCTAAGAAAATGTGGAAGGGTCGCAAGACCACGGCCTACCTCAAGTGCCCCAACTGCGGCCAGATGCTCTCCGTCCCCAAGGGCAAGGGCAAGATTCGCGTCACCTGCCCCAAGTGCCACGCCAAGATGGAAACCCGCTCCTAGCCACCGCACGTGGGACAAATTAATCAGGTTTGTTTGTCCCAAATCTTAAGTATTTGTTCGATAAAAAAGCCGAGGCCTCGTGTTGAGACCTCGGCTTTTTGCATGGGCGACAGCATTCGACGGAGCTGTCGCCCTCTGTCACGCCGGAGCCTACGCCACGCCGTCGCGGGCGAGTTCCTCGGCCAGTGCCTCGGCAGGCATGGCCATAATGGCATCGAGCTCGGCGTCAACCTCGGGGATGCGCTTCACCTTTAGCTTGCGCGCCAGGTTGCCGCGGCACATCACGTGCATCGGCTCACGCAGGGCCGACAGGTCATCCAGAGGATTCTCGCGCGTCACCAAAATGTCGGCCGCCTTGCCGCACTCGATCGTGCCGGTCTCGTTGCCCAGGCCCAGCAGCTCGGCATTGATCTGCGTGGCCGTGTGCAGCGCAAAGGCATTGCTCACGCCGACGTACTTGGCAAAGTACGCCACCTCGCGCCACATGTCGTACTGCGTCACAAACGGGCAGCTCGAGTCCGTGCCCAGGCCCACCTTAACGCCGGCATCCAGGGCAGCGCGAGCACTTTCGATAATGCCCGAGCACACGATGTCACCGTTCTTCTTTTGCGTATCGGTCGAATGGGTCTTCTCCGGATCGAGCAGTACAAACGGCAACGCCGGACTGATCGTGCAGGTCACGCTCGGCGCGCGCCCCTCGAGCTGCGTACCCGCGGCACTGCGATACAGCTCCAGGATCTCGGGCGTCATCGGAGCACCGTGCTCAATCGTATCGACGCCCGCCTGAAGCGCTGCCTTCACACCTTCGGTGCTCTCGACATGGGCCATGACCGGCAGGCCCGCGTCGTGCGCCGCCTTGCACGCCGCCGCGGCGACATCGACCGGCATGCGCAGCACGCCAGGCTCCCCCACCTC
>URCS01000112.1 GCA_900546455.1 uncultured Collinsella sp.
GCTGCGGCGTGGGAGCAGGAGCGGGCGCGGGCGCAGGCGTGTTGCCGCCGCCGTTGTTGGTCGTACCGCCACCATTGTTGGTGTTCTCGGTCGTACCGGCGGTGTCATTGCTCACCGTGGCCTTTTCGGCGGTGCTGGCATTAATGCCAGCCTGCAGCGCAGCGTTGGCCTCGGCCTCGGCAGCAAGCTCGGCCTGCAGCTGCGAATCCAGGGAGTTCACGACACTCTGGGCCTCAGCCTGCTGGGCGTTGAGCTCGTCGACCTTCTTCTGCGTCGCGGCGACGTTCTTCTCCTGTTCGGTCTGCTTATCGGTGAGCTGCTGCTTAAGGTCCTTGACCTCCTGAATGGTCTGGGCCTGCTTGTCGGACACCTTACCGTAGTAGAAGAGACGGTTGAGCATGTCGCCCAGATCGTCGACGCCCGTCAGAACCTGAAGGAGACTCAGACCGCCGGTCTTGTACTCACCGGCAACATAGCTCGAAAGCTTTGCCTGACCTTCGGCAATCTCTTGCTGCTTTTGCGTGATCTCGCCTGCAGTCTGATCAAGCTCCTGCGTCTGTGCGGAGAGTTCTTCATGAATTTGCTGGGTTTGGGTGCCAATCTGCTCGAGTTTAGTTCGAGCAGCGGCAAGGTCGGATGCGGTATCGGCGTAAGCCGGAGCCACGAGGCCCAGGCCCAAAACACAAGCGAGGGTTGCCGTAGCAGCGCAGCGTGCCATGTTTTTGTGCGTATTTGCTGTGCGCATGTAGCTTCCTTTCCGGTATCTAAGGGTAGCGGCTAGTCAACCGTTACCAGGCTAAAGAGCTCAACGTCCTCGTTAGAAGGCGTGAGCTTCTTGCGCGGGTTGAGAAACGCAAGCTCAAGGATACAACCGTAGCCCACAAGCTTTGCGCCCATATCTCGCACCAGTTTACCTGTTGCCTCGACGGTTCCACCCGTCGCGACCAAGTCGTCCAGAATCAACACGGTATCTTTAGAGCTGATGGCATCGGCGTGGATCTCGATAGAATCCGTTCCATACTCGAGCTCGTAGCTCTCGCTTACCGTCTTGCGCGGCAGTTTGCCCGGCTTACGTGCGGGAACAAAGCCGGCACCCAGGGCGACGGCCACGGGCACACCGACCATAAAGCCGCGGGCCTCGGGTCCTACGACCTTGGTAATGCCCATGTCGGCAAAATGCTCGGCCAGGGCATCCACCATGGCCTTCAGAGCCTCGGGGTTGCCAAAGAGCGGTGTGATGTCCTTAAAGACGACTCCGGGCTCGGGATAGTCGGGGATATCGACGATATGAGATTCGAAGTCGTACATTGCATGACCTTTCATGGATTGCCGGGTGAACGGCGGTTATTTGCCCGTGTTAGCAGACGAGCTATGCGAGGGGACGACGACCTTGGACGGCTGCACGAGCGACTCGTCGTGCGCGGCAACCGCGGGGACGCTTGTCGCATCGCTTTTAGCCTTGGTGGATTCGGAACGCGCGATCTCCTCATCGAGGGCATCGATGTCAGCGTCCTCGACCACTGCGTTGAGCGACTCAAAGACACGGTTCTTAAGGAGCGCGGTATGCACACCCTCGGTGAGGTCGTGCAGCTTCTTAAAAGCGCGCTCGAGCTTGGCGTCGCGCTCGTCATCGGAGGTATCCATGCCGAGCATGCTCACGAGAACCTGCTCAAACATCGAAGACTCGCGGTTTGCCGACGATACGTACTGTCGCAGGTTACGCGGCTCAATGTGGAAGCGCGACAGCTCCGAGCAGTAACGGATAATCGGGAAATCTCGGCCATCGACGAGCTCTCGGTTCTGCGGGCTCTTGATGATGCGGATAAGATCATTCTCAGCAAGGGAACGGATAAACGAAATCTCAACACCGAGCATGTCGGGAATGGTCTCGATGGGATGCAGCTTTTGCTTGGTCTCTTTGGGCTCCGTCTTAAGCGGAACATCGGACAGAAGACCCACCTCGAAAGCCAACGTGGACAGGTCCGTAGCGTTTTCCAAGCGCTGCTTAATGACGTTGAGCGGCATATAGCGGGTCTTCTGCAGGTGCAGGATGACCTCCAAGCGGTCAACGTCTTCCTTGGAGTACTGGCGATACCCCTTAGGCGTACGATGAGGGGTGATGAGCCCCTCATCTTCGAGAAATCTAATTTTTGAGTTCGATAGATCGGGGTATGCGCCTCGAAGAAGGTTGACGACTTGGCCGATACTCAGATAGTTGCGTTCGGCCATTACCTACTCACCGGTTTCGATGCGCTCCGGCGTGCTCTCGTGGTAGATGAGCGTGAACGTACCGATCTGAACGGAAGAGCCGTCGTGCAGCGGAGCACCGTTGACGATGGCGCCGTCGACCCAGGTGCCGTTGAGCGAGCCCAGATCCTCAATACGGGCGCCCAGGCCCTCGCGAATAATGCGTGCGTGGCTGCGCGAGACGGTCATGTCGTTGAGGAAGATGCCGTTCGCGGGATCGCGGCCGATGGTGGTCACGTCGTCCTCGAGCTCAAAGGCGGCTCCGGTCTGCGGGCCCTTGACGATGGACAGAACCGGAGCGGTGATGCGCACGTTGGCCATAAGGTCGGGAACGGTGACATCGCTCGAAGGAACACGGAAAACGCAGGTAGCGTCCGCAGTCTTATCGTTCTGAGGCATATTGTTAACCTTGTTGTCCATGACAACCCCTATCTAACGCGGACGTGCCGCAAAGAATGAACCGTACGTAATCATACCCCAATGAATCAGTCTTCGATTTCGGGGTTGAGAAAGTCGGTGTCCTCGTCCTCGGGATGCGCGATGGCCTGTTTAATGGCCACCCCTCCCTTAATGGAATAGATGACAGCGGTGAGCATGGAGAAGATGACGCCGCCGTATACAAAGAAGATGCCGAGGGGCACCGAGCTGCCGTTGAGGCCTGGGAATGCCGTGAACGTGGCGGGCAGCAGATGCCAGCCGTCG
Source organism: uncultured Collinsella sp. (assembly GCA_900546455.1). Classification (GTDB taxonomy): domain Bacteria; phylum Actinomycetota; class Coriobacteriia; order Coriobacteriales; family Coriobacteriaceae; genus Collinsella. Next base: position 2,950 of record URCS01000112.1, read on the forward strand.
ATGACGGGGAACCCAAGCAGCATGAGCGAGAAGCCGGTCATGAGCAGTGCCGTGGCAATCTTGCCGGGAAAGACGACGTCGATGGGGCGCCGGTGGTAGTGGCGCACGATGAGCGTGCCGATGCCCAGGTAGATATCGCGGCCGATAATGAGCACGCAGACCCAGATGGGAAGCTCACCGCGGACTACCAGACCCAGCACGCCGGTAAACAACAGCGCGCGGTCGCAGATGGGATCCATAACCTTACCGAGCCACGAGACCGTTTTGGTCATGCGGGCAATCTGGCCGTCCATCCAGTCGGTGGAAGCCGCGATGGCATAGATGACAATGGCAACGACACGGTTGTTGTCCGTCACAAACAGGTACAAAAAGACGAGCGTGAGGACCAGGCGCGTAAAGGTGATGAAATTGGAGATCGTAAAGATCTTATTCGACGGGTAATCGGAAGTGCCGATAAGCTCCTTTTTGATCTTCTTCTTGATGCCCACAGGACTCCCCCGCTGGTAAACGACAAAACTTTCGATACTATACCCGTTCTAGCGATGTCTATCCAGCGCGGCCATAGAGAGTCCAGACATGTGAAGGGTGCCTCTGGGCTGCGCTGGATTCTGCATTTGTGTACATCAGCCTCCAAAAGCGACATTTTTCGGCATCTTTGGTGGCTGGTGTACACGTTTTGATTTGGTGATTACATCGATCGGGAAAGTTGTTGCTTTAAGCAAATGCGTGTGGGTCGAGATTGGCTGGCGCCAAAAGAGCCCAACGGCCGTTACGGCTTCGTTAGAAACGCGCCCCACCATGGATGTTGAACCCGAAAGGTAAGGCGCGCGGGCACGGTGGCTCGGCCCGCGCGCCCGGAAGAGAAAGGACGAACCCATGGGTTACATGCTCGAGACGCGCGGTCTCACCAAGCGCTTCGGCCGCGGCGACCAAGCGCAGGATGCCGTGGCCGACGTGAGCCTTCATATCCGCGAGGGCGAGGTGTACGGGCTGCTCGGCCCCAACGGCGCCGGCAAGTCGACAACGCTCAAGATGATCTGCGGGATGCTGCGGCCGACGGCCGGGGAGATCCTCTTTGCCGGGCACGCCTGGCGCCGCGAGGACCTCTACGCAATCGGCAGCCTCATCGAGGAGGCGCCGCTCTACCCCAACCTCACCGCGCGCGAGAACCTGCGCGTGCGCACCACGCTGCTGGGCCTTCCCGAGAGCCGCATAGATGAGGTGCTCGCCGCCGTGGACCTCGCGGACACCGGGAAGAAGCGCGCCGGGCGCTTCTCGATGGGCATGCGGCAGCGCCTGGGGCTCGCGCTGGCGCTGATCGCCCGGCCACGCCTGCTCGTGCTCGACGAGCCCACCGCAGGGCTCGAC
>URCS01000113.1 GCA_900546455.1 uncultured Collinsella sp.
CGGTTGCAATGCCGCCGGCGAGCCGCGCACGCTCGACGAGGCCATCCATGCTGCCGGCCACGTGCCGCTGCCGCCCTACATTACCGATTACGAGGGCGATCCCGAGAAGTACCAGACCGTCTACGCCATGAAGGAGGAGCACTCGGCCGCTGCTCCCACGGCGGGTCTGCATTTTACTCCCGAGCTCATGGCTGCCATCGAGGCCAAGGGTGCCAAGTTTGCCGCCGTCGAGCTCGAGGTGGGTATCGATACCTTCCGTCTGGTGGAGGAGGACGACCCCGCGCAGCACGTGATGCACACCGAGCGCTACCACGTGTCGCAGGAGGTTGTCGACGCCGTGCATAAGGCGAAGGCCGAGGGCCATCGTGTGATCGCCGTCGGCACTACCGCAGTGCGCTCGCTCGAGAGCGCGTTTGACGCGGACGCGCCGGTGTCCGATCCGGCTGTGACGGCGCGCTATTTTGAGGGCCGCGAGGACGGGGCCGACACGCTCGGCCGCGGCGACATCGTGGTGCGCGAGAACGCGACAACGCAGCTCTACCTTATGCCCGGCTCGACCTATCACGTGGTCGACGCGCTGATCACGAACTTCCACGTGCCGCGCTCCACGCTCATGATGCTCGTAAGCGCACTTGCCACCCGCGACCAGATCATGGATGCCTACGCCGCTGCTATCGAAGAACGCTACCGCTTCTTCAGCTTTGGTGACGCCATGCTCATCTTGTAGGTTACGGCGTTTTACAAACGCCGTAACCGGTCGACGCTGCGCGGGCCGCATTTGGACAATCTGACGTTCAACTTCAAGGGCGCGACCAGAAGGTCAGCGCCCTTTCGTTTCACGTCACCTTGCCTCAAATGCGACCCGCTCGCTGTCGTTGCCAAAACACCGGCATTTCTTTGGTTGTCAACAAAACATCGGTGTAGTCATTGGGGACGTTCTTAAACGACTACCTTGCATCAATCTAAATAAGTTGCGGTGAGATAGTTCTTGAATTGGCCTTTTTGGGCTAAACAGGAACTATCTCACCGCAACTGCGTTGAGCGTTTTTTTGGCGGCTGGTTTACTTGCTCGCGAACAGCCAGACTAGGATGATCACCAGGATTGCGGCGACGATGCAGACGATGGCGCCGGTGAATTTGATGCGTGAGTCGCGGGTGCGCTCGCGCACCGCGTCCTCGGTGGCCTCGAGCTGGGCGACTTCTCGCTCGGTCTCGGCGTGTTCGGCTTTGTCTCGGGCCAAGGATCCTGCAAGCGACTCAGTGATCTCTGGATGGTCATGTACCTCGGTCGCCTGCTCGATGATCGACTGTGCATGTGCGGCATCTGCTTGGGCGTTGGCGATGCTTTGCTCTTGGTCGCGGCGTGCCTTGTCCTCGGCGGCGATCTTCTCGCGCAGTTCGCGCTGGCGCGTCGTGGCGGCAGTTTTCGCCGTCTGCAGCTCGTCGCGCGCGGCATCAGCCTCAGTCGTCACGGCTTGGTGCGCGCGTTTGGCTTCGGCAATGGGGGCTTGAGCCTGCTCGACGGCCTGCTCGGCTGCGGCAAGCGAGTGCTCAAGGTCGGCGGTGATGCGCGGGACATCTTCTTCGGCTTTACGCAGGGCATCTGCCGTGTCGGAGATCTGCATCGAGAGCTCGCTGGTGCGCACCGTATAGTTGGCGGGATTTGCCGAGGGATTGCGTTGCAGCTCGGCATACTCATGACGCAGCGTCTCGAGCTGGGCGCGCGTGGCGTCGACGGTTTGTTGTGCGGCGGCAATGCCGGCGTCTCGCTCGGCCTGCACCTTGTCGCGGATGCGCTTGGAATCCTCAAGACGTCGAACGAGGCGGTTGCCGGTCTCGCGCGAGCTTGCCTCGCGGGCCTCCACGGCGTCGAGCGCGGCCTTCAGGCGGAGCTCAGTCGCGTCATCCTCTGTCTTCATTTGTTCGAGCTGACTCTTGAGCTCTGTCGCTTTGGCGGCGTGGGCATCACGGTCAATCTCGGCTGCCGCAGCGGTCTTTTGCGCTGTGGCGATCGCCTGACGCTGGTCGGCGACGATCTGGTCGTAGCGGCCTGCGATATCCTGGCGCGTCTCGAGCTCCTCGGCCTGATCGACAATGCGCTGCTCAAGTTCGGCCAGGTGGGCGCGGGCATCGGCAAGTGCCTTTTTCGCGGCGTTCATCTCGCGCATGGCCGAGGCGCCCCGGGCAATAAAGGTGCCCACGGCGTTCGCGGTGTTCGAGACAGCGGTCCCCAGATCGCGGTTCGCGTCGGGGGAGTGCGGGGCGATCGGGCGAGCGGTGTCGACAGCGTCCGCATCGGCAGCCTGCGGCGCGGCGATATTGCCGGTACTGCCCTCGACCACAGAAAAGCCCGCTGCGTGCGGATCGACCGCATCGGCGCCAATCGTGGGGTGCTCGAGCTGCAGAAACGAGGGCATGGTGCTGCCCTGGTCGGCAACGGGGGTCTCGCCGGGTACAAAGGTCGAGGCCGCCTCGGCGGCCTCCTCTTCCTCGGCATCAATATCGGCATCGGCCACGGCGTCTTTCATCGCTTTGACGGCATCCATCATGGAGTCCATGACGGCATCGAGCTCTTCTTCCGAAGACACCTCGATGGGGCCCGCTGCTTGCGGGGCGGGGTCCGTGTCAGGTTCGGCATCGCTCGGCTCCGGCTGCTCGCTTTCATCATGCTCGACAGTATCGTCTGTGTCTGTTGCCTTATCCGCACCGGCGTGCGCATCTGCGGTGGCGGGCGCATCGGTGGAGGCGTCGACGCAGGTAGGAGTATCGCAGTCGTCGACGGCGTCTTCGGAATGATCAATATGCTGCTGAGTCTGGGGGTCCAGCTCGTCTGTCATAGGCATGTGCTCCTCATCGTTGTTTGTCACCCTATGATAAAGTCTCGCGCCGACATCCCACGCGCTGCAGCAAAGTTTCAAAACGTGTTCGATGGCTCGATCTGATAACGATAACTCGGCCGCTTTATCCAGTTTGTACTTGACAATCCCTTCGCCGAACGACGTGGTGCCGTTCGCCTACCGCGGTCTTTTATTTTCGCTTGAACACGCTAAAGTTGCATCTCAGCTTTTGGCGCGTGAAGTTGGATACGCGCAGTCGGCGGGCGTGCCCGTCGCGATTTGAAAGGACTTTGTATGGGACTTTTCACTGGTAAGACCGTGATCGTCACCGGCGGCGGCAAGGCCACGCTTAAGGACGGTTCCGCTGGCTCCATCGGCTACGGCATCGATATCGCATTTGCCAAGGAGGGCGCGAACCTCGTCATCACCGGCCGCAACGTCGCCAAGCTCGAGGCCGCCAAGGAGTCTCTCGAGGCCGAGTACGGTGTCAAGGTTCTGCCTGTTCAGGCCGATGTCTCGGCTGGCCAGGATAACGAGGCCGTTGTCCAGAACGTCATCGACAAGGCCATTGAGGAGTTCGGCCGCATCGACGCCGTCGTCAACAATGCTCAGGCCAGCGCCTCGGGTGTGACCATCGCCGATCACACCATGGATCAGTTTAACCTGGCCATTTACTCCGGTCTGTATGCTACCTATCTGTACATGCAGAAGGCCTATCCGCACCTGAAGGAGACCAAGGGCTCCGTGGTCAACTTTGCCTCGGGCGCCGGCCTGTTTGGCAACTATGGCCAGTGCAGCTATGCTGCCGCCAAGGAGGGCATCCGCGGCCTGACCCGCGTTGCCGCCAACGAGTGGGGCAAGGACGGCATCAACGTCAATATCGTTTGCCCGCTTGCTTGGACCGCTGCGCTCGAGAACTTCCAGGATGCTTACCCCGAGGCTTTCAAGGCCAACGTCCACATGCCGCCGGCAGGCCACTACGGCGACGTCGAGAAGGAGATCGGCCGCGTGGTCGTTCAGCTCTGCGGTCCCGACTTTAAGTACATGAACGGCGAGACCGTCACCCTCGAGGGTGGCATGGGCCAGCGGCCCTAGCAGTTACGCGGTTCTACGAACCGCGTAACCAGTTGACGCTGCAAACCCGCCAGAGCGGCAATCTGCCTTTCAACTTCGGCGGCATGATCAAAAGATCAATGCCGCCTCGTTTCAAGGCACCTTGCTCGCTCTGGCGGGCTTTCGCTCATATGACCCAATCCGC
>URCS01000114.1 GCA_900546455.1 uncultured Collinsella sp.
CGCGGCGCTGACGCAGCGAAAGCAGCAGGTGAACGTCGGGATCGGCGGCGTCGACATCGGCGCGACGTCCTGTGGTCTCGGCCAGACGGTCGCACAGCGCGTCCTTGGCGCGCAGGGCCGAGAAGCGCGTGTTGCGCAGCTGCTCGGTCACGCCGCGGGCGGTAATGGCGATGGTGGCGCCGGGGCGGATGATGGTCTCCCAAGCGATGTCGTAAACGCCGTCGTACAGCCCATCGGCATCCTGCGCCTCAAAGCGCCCGAGTACCACGAACACGCGGCTCGCCAGGCGCGACCACAGACAGGCGCGGTAGCCTTCTTCGAGCTCGCCCTCAAATGTAGCGCGGCCTTTCAGGCGGCGGACATGCGAAAGTCCGAGGCGTTTAAGCTCATCGGCGAGTGCGGACTCAAAGCCCTCGGGGCAGCTTGCGTAAAATTCCATGGGTGACCTCTCTGGTTGCGTCGCTCCATTATATGATGGATACTTCGTTTACTCTCGCCCCCGAAAGGAACCCATATGATTGATGCGTGCCCCGATTCCGCCGTGCTCTTTTTTGACGTGGACGGCACGCTGACGTCGTTCGATCCCGACAACATGACCGACAAGGACTTTTCGGCGGTTCACCCCTCGCAGACGGTCGTCGAGGCGTTTCATCGTCTGCGCGACGCGGGACACCAGGCATTTATCTGCACGGGTCGTCCCCTGTGGCTCATCGCGGACAGCTTGCGTGCGCTCGATCCCGCGGGCATCGTTGCCATGGCAGGCGCCACGCTCGAGGTCGAGGGACGCGTGGTACACGAGGACTGCTTTGGCGAGGACGTTATCGAGGAGCTTGCACGCCGTATGGCCGCGGCAGGGATTGAGGCCTTTTTCGAGACCAACGTGGCTACTTTTGCCCTGGAACCCGCGGGTGTTGAGCAGTCGTCTCTGATCGGCACTTCTGTGGCGCACAGCACCGAGGAGATGCGCGTCGACGGCAGTCTGCGCGTGGGCAAGGTAGGCCTCACTGCGCCCAGTTTGGCTCGCGTAGCCAACGATGACGGCTTTATCAATCGCGAGTTTGAGCTGTGCAATACCGGTGGTCAGAATCGCGAGCTGAGCCCCAAGGGCATTGACAAAGGTGTGGGCGTGGCGCGAGCACTGGCGTATCTGGGCCGCGAGGGAAATGCGCGCACCTTTGGCTTTGGTGATTCGGGCAACGACCTGGGCATGCTCGCTGCCGTCGAGACAGCCGTCGCCATGGGCAACGCCATGCCCGAGGTCAAGGCGGTCGCCGACTACGTGACCGACGATGTCGCACACGACGGCACCGTCACAGCGATGCAGCATTTCGGCCTCATCTAATGAATCCCGCGTTCTGACGTTTGCTCAAACTGCGACTCTTTGCTTTTGCATGCTCAATCGATTTATCAATCCAAACACTGAGGTGTTTATACCGTTCGCCGAGAAGATAAAAAACCGCAGTTCACGCCTTGATAAACGTAGGTAAAGTGTTTAGCAGTTTATCGGCCGTATGCTAACGAAAGGAATCAGGCAGATGGCAATCAAGGTGTTCGCTGACGGTGCAAACCTCGAAGGCATGCTCGACATGTACGAGAACGGCAACGTTCAGGGTTTCACGACCAACCCGTCCCTTATGAAGAAGGGCGGCGTGACGGATTATCGCGCGTTTGCCAAGGAGGTCTTGACCCACATCACCGATGTGTCCGTCTCGTTTGAGGTCTTTGCCGACGACGTCGAGACCATGGAGGTCGAGGCTCGCGAGATCGCTACCTGGGCCGAGAACGTCTACGTCAAGATTCCATGCGTGACCACCAAGGGCGAGTCCACCGCCGAGCTGGTCCGCAGGCTTTCGGCTGACGGCATCAAGGTCAACGTCACCACCATCTTTACGCCCGAGCAGGTCGATGAGATGGTCGAGGCTGTTGATGCCGAGACGCCGTCCATCATCTCGCTCTTTGCCGGCCGTATCGCCGATACCGGCGTCGACCCCATTCCGTTTATGACGGAGTCGGTCAAGAAGGCCGCCGCCAAGCCCAACTGCGAGGTCCTGTGGGCGTCCACGCGCGAGCTCATCAACATTTACCAGGCCGAAGCCTGCGGTTGCCAGATCATCACGGTGCCCAACAGCATCCTGGCCAAGCGCAAGAACATCGGCCGTGACCCCTACGAGGTCTCGCTCGACACCGTGCGCGGCTTTGCCAAGGATATCGCGTCGCTCGGCTTCCATATCCTGCCGTAACGCGAACACTGGCTGCGCTGCGAGTTGTTCGCCCGGCCTTTCCTTTCCCTATCGCTCACGCGCTTCGCAAGGGTCGCGCTGGGCAAAGGAAAGGCCGGGGCTGCCGACACGAACTTGCCGGTAGGTTGGTGATCGGCCTCCAATCCTGCCGTGGGCAAAGGTACCCCCGCCTGCGACGTGCAAAATTGAGAGTATTCAGCAAGGTAAAGGCTTTTACCAGCTAGATAAAGCACGGAACAGCCCCCGTTTTGGCTCTGACGACGCTAAAACGGGGGCTGTTTGTGACTTTATTGCCTCTGAGGGGCATCCGGAACGGCGGAATTTGCAGAATACTCGCGATTCTGCACGTCGCGAGAGGGGGGACCCTTGCTTTAGGCGGTTTACTTCCCCTGCACCATGGTGAGCGAGATCTTCTTGCGGTCGCGATCGACTTTTTCGACCCACACCTTCACCGTGTCGCCGACGCGCACGACATCACTCGGGTGCTTAACGAAGCGGTTGGCCAGCTTGGAGATGTGCACGAGGCCGTCCTGGTGCACACCCACGTCGACGAAGGCGCCAAAGTCGACGACGTTGCGCACCGTGCCCTTGAGTTCCATGCCGGGCTCCAGGTCGTCGATGGAAAGCGCCGAGCGGCTAAAGACTACCTCGGGCGCGTCGTCGCGCGGGTCGCGGCCGGGCTTTTTGAGTTCGTTAACGATGTCGATGAGCGTGAGGGTGCCGCAGTCTAGGTCGCTTGCCAGCGCCGAGATGCTGCCCAGGCGGCGCTCGATATCGGGTACGCCGCCACGGCTGAGTTCGCTGGCGGCAACGCCGGCGCGCTCCAGGACGGCCGTGGCCACCTCGTAGCTTTCGGGGTGGACGCTCGTCGCGTCGAGCGGGTTCTTACCGCCGCTGATGCGCAGGAAGCCCGCGGCGTTGAGGTATGCCTTGGGCCCCAACTTGGGGACCTTTTTGAGCTGGCGGCGATCGGTAAAGGCGCCGTTTTCCTCGCGGTAGGCCACGATGTTCTTGGCCACGCTCGGCGTAATGCCCGATACGTATCCCAGCAGGCTCGCGCTCGCGGTGTTCACGTCGACACCCACGCGGTTGACGACGTCCTCCACCACGTGGCCCAGGGTGCGCGAGAGCTCGGCCTGGTCAAGGTCGTGCTGGTACTGGCCCACGCCGATGGACTGGGGCGGAATCTTGACGAGCTCTGCCAGCGGGTCCTGCAGGCGGCGGCCCAGGCTCATGGCGCCGCGCACGGTGACGTCCAGGTCGGGATACTCCTGGCTCGCGAGCTCGGAGGCGGAGTACACCGACGCGCCGGCCTCGTTAACAATGGTGTATCGCAGCCCAGGCGCCTGCTCGGCAATGAACTCCGAGACGACTTCCTCGGTCTCGCGGCTGGCGGTGCCGTTGCCGATGACGATGGTGTTGACGCCGTCCTTCTTGACGAGGCGGGCGAGTTCGCGCTTGGTGCCGGCGACGTCGTGGCGCGGCTTGGTGGGGTAGACCACGCCGTGGTCGAGCAGTTTGCCGGTCTCGTCCATGACGGCGACCTTGCAGCCCGTGCGGTAGCCCGGGTCGAGCGCGAGCACGCGGGCGCCACGGACGGGGCGTGCCGAGAGCAGGCCTTCGAGATTCTTGGCAAAGACGTTGATGGCCTCGGTCTGGGCGCGGACGGTGAGCTTGGCACGGGCCTCGCGCTCCAGCGAGGGGGCCATGAGGCGCTTGTAGCCGTCGGCCGCGGCCTCGCGCAGCACGGGGGCGAAGGGGCTTGCCGGGTTCCTGACCGCGCGGC
>URCS01000115.1 GCA_900546455.1 uncultured Collinsella sp.
GCCGAGCTTTCGGGCGGGCAGCGCCGCCGCGTTGAGATTGCCCGCGCCCTGCTGTGCCCGGGCGGCGCGGTGATTCTTGACGAGCCCTTTACCGGCCTGGATGCCGCCGCGCGCGATGCGACGACCAAGGTCGTGCTCGACCTGCTCGACGGCCGTATGCTGTTGCTTGCCACGCACGATGTCGCCGACGCTCAGGCCCTCGATATCTCGGACATCACCACGCTCTAAAAACTAACTCAGCAACAAAATGATCCATTTTCCTCCGTCCCCATGGGGTCGGGTGTGGTATTCTATCTGCGGGGTAATACTTAGGAATACCAAGTAATACAACGCCGCAGAAACAAACTCCAGATGCGGGCCAATCGGGTTGCCTTCACAGCCCGTCGCCCAGCCGCGTGGCCCGCATCTATCCGCACTACCGTCGTTTCAAAAAGGAAGCGCCATGGCAGAACACATGACCCCCGTAGTCGCGAAGGTCTTGCCCGAGGAGAAGGCAGCCTTCGCGGCGGCAACCCAGCTCGTGGGCACCACGCCGTCCAACGCCATCCGCATGTTTATCGCCGCGTTCAATCGCTGCGGCACCTTCCCGTTTGACATCTCGCCCAGCGGGGCCTTTGGCACTGCGCCTGATTCTCATCAATAAGTGATCCGTTTTCCTCCGTCCCTATGGGATCAGCTCCTTGCCGAGTTGTGGTAGAACTAGGGAACGGTTTTGAGGAGGGTGGCATGCTCAATGCGTTGATTTGGGCGCTTGCCTGTTTTGGCGTCGTTACTGCCGATATTGCCCTGAGCGTGGTTTTGTTCTCGGTGCTGGACATCGTGTCGGCGCTGACGGGCTTTCCGATCGACAACCTCGATATTCAATGGTTTCAGGCCGCCGCGCAGACGGCGTCATTTTTGATGGCGTTGCTGTGGTGGCGCTATCTGTGGCCGCGCTCGTTTATGGCGCGCTGGCAAGGCGAGCGACCGCTCGGCGGGGGAGCGCGCGGCGCGTGGCGACGTATCGTCTGTGTTATCGTGATCGGCCTGGCCTTGCAGGTGGTCGTTGGCTACGTGACCGACGCCGTGCTGTCGCTGCTGCCCGAGGCCGCGGCCGACTACAGCGAGCTCGTCGAGGAAACGGGTATGGGCGATACCAGCTACCTGGCCGTGTTGACCACGGTGCTCGGCGCTCCCTTTTGCGAAGAGCTCCTGGTGCGCGGCATCATTTTTGAGTTTTCGCTCCGAGCGTTTAACCCGCAGTGCCGTCCGCTCTGGAAGCGTCATCGCCGCGTGCAGGCGCAGAGCGGCGCTATGGTGCCCTGGGCGGCCCCGAGCACCTGGAGTATTGCCGCGGCAATTGTGCTGCAGGCGGCGGTCTTTGGTTTTATGCACATGAACTGGGTGCAGGGCTGCTATGCGGGAGCCGCCGGCCTCATCTTTGGCTGGGTGCTCGTGACGACCGGAAAACTCCGCTACACGATCCTGCTGCACTTTGCCTTTAACGCCGGATCGTATCTCATGGCGTTGCTCTGGTTTGTGAACACGCCGTTCGACGTGGCAATTACGGTCGCTATCGTCGGCGTCATCCTCGTTGAGGCAATGCGCTCGCTGCGCCACGCGTGTGGGATGGACGCAGCGAGCGCATCGCTGCCCTAGTTGCGGCGACCGCCTCCGTTGGCACCCTGACGCCCCTGAGCTGCGCGGTTGCGGCCTGCGGTGTTCTGCGCGCGCGACATGCCGCCGTGCCCCTTGCTGCCTTTGGGTCCCTTGCCAGCGCCGCCGCCATGCGGTTTGCCGCCCTTCTTGCCGGTGCCATGCCCACCGTTGGCAGATGTCTCGCCCGGGCGCGGGGGTACGGGACGGATCAGGCAGTGCTTGGTGTAGCCGATCAGGTCACGGCGGCCGGCTTTTTCCAGCGCCTCGCGCACGAGCTTGTAGTTCTCGGGCTTGCGATATTGGATGAGTGCGCGCTGCATGGCCTTCTCGTGCGGGTCGCGCGCCACATAGATCGGCTCCATGGTGCGCGGGTCCACGCCGGTGTAGTACATGCAGGTCGACATGGTGGACGGCGTGGGGTAGAAGTCCTGCACCTGTTCGGGCATGTAGCCCATGTCGCGCACGGCCTCGGCAAGGTCCACAGCTTCCTTCATGGTCGAGCCGGGATGGCTCGAGATTAGGTACGGCACCACATACTGCTTGAGTCCGTATTCGCGGTTCAGGCGTTCAAATTTACGGCAGAACGCGTCGTAGACGGCGCGGCTCGGCTTGCCCATCACGGACAGCACCGCGTCGCTCACGTGCTCGGGCGCTACGCGCAGCTGGCCCGAGACATGGTGCTCCAGCAGCTCGCGCAAAAACTCGTCCGAGGCGTCGGCCATGGTGTAGTCAAAGCGGATGCCGCTGCGCACGAAGACCTTCTTGACGCCCGGCAGCTGGCGCAGGTCGCGCAGCAACTGCGTGTAGCCGCTCTCGTCGACCACCATGTTCTTGCACACGCTCGGCCACAGGCAGCGCTTGTTCTTGCACACGCCGTGCTTGAGCTGCTTGTCGCAGGCAGGGCGGCTAAAGTTGGCCGTCGGCCCGCCCACGTCGTTGATGTAGCCCTTAAACTCGGGATCGCGCGTGAGCAGCTCGGCCTCGCGCATGATCGAGTCGTGGCTGCGCATCTGCAACACGCGGCCCTGGTGGAAGGTGAGGGCGCAAAACGAGCACTCGCCAAAACAGCCGCGGTTGGAGCTAATGGAAAACTTGATCTCGGCAAAGGCCGGCACGCCGCCTGCCGCGTCGTAGTCGGGATGCCAATCGCGTGCGTAGGGGAGCTCGGCCACCTCGTCCATCTCGTCGGTGGTGAGCGTCGCCGACGGCGGGTTCTGCACCACATAGACGCTGTTGGGGTAGGGCTCTACCAGGCGATGTCCGGTGATGGGGTCCATATTCTGCTGCTGCACGTTAAAGCTGCGCGCGTAGTTGAGCTTGTCGGCGGCAAGGTCGTCCCAGCTGGGCAGCAGGTCGTAGTCGTAGACCTCGTCGAGCGAGCTGGTGCGGTAGACGATGCCGTTGATATAGGTGATCTGATCGACGGGCAGTCCCGCGTCGAGCGCGTCGGCGATCTCGACGATCGCGTGCTCGCCCATGCCGTAGATGAGGATGTCGGCGCCCGAGTCGAGCAGTACCGAGCGCTTGAGCTTGTCCTGCCAGTAGTCGTAGTGGGCCAGGCGGCGCAGGCTCGCCTCGATGCCGCCGATGATGATGGGGGCGTCCTTGAACGTCTGGCGGATGAGGTTGCCGTAGACCGTGACGGCACGATTGGGACGGTGCCCCTCCTCGCCACCGGGGGTATAGGCGTCGGCGTGGCGGCGGTGCTTGGTCACCGAATAGTGGTTGACCATGGAGTCCATGTTGCCGGCGCTGACGAGAAAGCCCAGGCGCGGCTCGCCGAGCACAGTGATGCTGGCGGGGTCAGTCCAGTCGGGTTGACAGATGATGCCCACCTTGTAGCCGTGCGCGTCGAGGACACGGCTGATGATGGCCATGCCAAAGCTGGGATGGTCCACGTAAGCATCGCCGCAGACGTAGACAAAGTCGCACTGGTCCCAGCCGCGCGCATCCATGTCGGCCCGGCTGACGGGGAGAAACTTATCGCGGCCCGGGCGCCAGGGGCGGACGGGCGCAGCCGGGGTATGCGTGGGGCGCGAATCTTGGGCCTTGCCGCCACGCTTTTGCTGCTGGCCGCGCTGGGCATGCTTGCCATGCTGGTTGTGCTGAGCGTCCTGGGGCTTTTTTGCCACGATTCCTCCCGTTGTTAGTATGCTGCACGTAATTGTAACCAGTCTTTTTGGGACGTGTCTCTATAGTTTTGTCAACCGCGTGCTTCGCGCCATTTCGGCAT
>URCS01000116.1 GCA_900546455.1 uncultured Collinsella sp.
GGCAAAACGTTCGGCCGTCGAGCCCGTCGAGCTCACCTTGCCGCCACCGCGACCCAGGCGGACGCGCACACCGCGGCCAAAACCAGTTGCGGCATGACGGCGACGGGGCTTAAGCGAGTCCATCATCGTGGCAAGCTTAAAGAACACCGCACAGGTAAAGACGACGATAACCGCCAAAATGACCATCTGACCCATCGACAGGTTGGCGATGGACAGCAGCTCCGGGAACCCGATAACGCCCGTCAAAATACCTGCGACGACAAACACGAAAAGCACCACGCGCAAGGGCGTGAGCGGCTGCGAGATGCGCCAGATCAGGCTGACACTCGCCGCGCACGACGTGAGCAGGCACATGGTCGAAAGCGTAAGCTGGCTAAAGCCAAATACGCGTGCCACAAAGATATCGAGCGCCGCGGCCAAAATGACCGCAATCGACGCCGGCAGCGCACGCTTAAGCACGTTGGTCAAGAATGACCCCTTCACGCGGGCGTTGTTGGGCTCCAGGCCCAGTACAAAACCCGGCGCGCCGATGCAGAAGAAGTTGATGAAGGTCATCTGAATGGGCTCGAAGGGATACGGCGGCAGCGCGATGCACAGCGCCGCCAGGCCCATCGAGAAAAGCGTCTTGGTCAGAAAGAGCGCGGCAGAGCGCTGCAGGTTATTGATAGAACGACGGCCCTCGGCCACCACAGCGGGCATCGAGGCAAAGTCGTTATCGACGAGCACGATCTCGGCCACATTACGTGCGGCATCGGAGCCGGCGGCCATCGCCACGGAGCAGTCGGCCTCCTTGAGCGCCAGCACGTCGTTGACGCCGTCGCCCGTCATGGCCACGGTGTGCCCGCGGCGTTTGAGCGCCTGTACGAGCTCGCGCTTCTGCTGCGGCGTCACACGCCCAAAAACGTGATAGCGGTCCACAGCCGCATCAATCTTGGACGGCGTATCGAGCGTCGTGGCGTCGACGTAGGCATCGGCGCCCGGCACGCCCACCACGCGCGCGATCGACGACACCGTACGCGGGTCGTCGCCGCTGATCACGTTGAGGGTCACGCCCTGCTCGTTAAAGTAACCGATAGTCTCGGCTGCCGAGGTACGAATCTCGTCACGGATGGTCACAAAGCCCACGGGCTCGGCCTCGCCCACCATATCGCCATCGGGCGTAAAGCCGTCCACGCGCGCCACCACGAGCACACGGCAGGTATCGGCGAGCTCGGCCACACGATTCTCGACCTGAGCAAATGTGCGATCAGAGAGCACAAACTGCGCGGCGCCCATCACATAGGAGCCCTGCGCAAACGACGCGCCGCTCCACTTTTTGGACGACGAGAACGGAATGACCGACAGCGGCTCGGACACCTCGACTGGACGGTCGGCGTAGTAGTTGAGCAGCGCCTGGCAGGTCTCGTTGGCATCTGCCGAGGTCGCACGTGCCACGTTGGCAAGCGCAAAGTCGAGCACCGTGGTCTCGACAGGGACAGCCGCCTCGTCCGAGTCCGCGCCAAAGCCAACACCCTCAACAGGCAGCGGGTAGGTGCCCTCGACCTCCATACGGCCCGAGGTGATGGTGCCCGTCTTGTCCAGGCACAAAACGTCGACGCGCGCGAGCGTCTCGATGCAGTAGAGCTGCTGGGCCAGCACCTTGCGACGCGCCAGGCGCACCGTGGCAATCGCGAGCACCGACGAGGTCAGCAGCACCAGGCCCTGCGGAATCATGCCCAGCAGGGCACCTACCGTGGACAGCAGCGCCGAAGAAGGCACACGACCGGCCAGCAGCTCGGAGAAACACCAGGAAAGCGCGCTATCGCCCGGGGTTCCCGCAGCATCCCACAGCTCGCTCACACTCGAGGTAAAGAGCGCCAGACCAAGCGGAATCATGATAATGCTCGCGAACCGCACGATGGCGTTCAGCTCGTTCATGATCTCGGAATTGACCTTTTTGACGTACTTGGCCTCGTTGTTGATCTTTGCCACGTAGTTATCGGCGCCGACATGGATCACGCGGGCGCGTAGCAAGCCCGAGTCGATAAAACTGCCGCTCATGAGCTCGGAGCCTGGCTGTTTCTTGATGAGGTCGCTCTCGCCCGTCAGCAGACTCTCGTTGACGAGCGCCTCGCCCGACACCACCACGGCGTCGGCGGGAATCTGGTCACCGCGCCCCAGGCGAATGATATCGTCGAGCACGATCTGGTCCAGGTCGAGCTCCACCTCGGCGCCGTCGCGCACCGCGATGGCCTTCTTAGAGGTGAGCAGCGTAAGCTTGTCGACCATCCGCTTGGAACGCATGGACTGAATGACGCCAATTGCCGTGTTCAAGAACACCACGAACAGGAACGTCAGGTTCTTAAACGAACCGGTCAGCAACACCAAAATCGCCAAGACCACGTTGATCAAGTTAAACAGCGTGCAGAGGTTCTCGATGATGAGCTCGCGGACCGACTTGGTCTTGAGCTCCATGTTGCGGTTGATCTTACCGGCGGCGATGCGCTCCTCGACCTCGGCGGTCGAGAGTCCGCGCTCGATATCCGTTGTTGCCATACCACGTCCCATCATGTCGCGTCGGTATAAGAAAACCGCCCGGACCATGCGAGGTTCGGACGGTCTTACGTTCGATGGTGCCCCATGTTGGATTCGAACCAACGGCCTTCTGCTCCGGAGGCAGACGCTCTAATCCCCTGAGCTAATAGGGCGAATGGTAGGCATTATACCCAAGTGCGCCACGGGCTAACAAAAAAATAGAAAAAGCTTTGCAATTACGTGGGAGACGCGCCGCGACGGCGCGCTTTAGGCGGCAAAAGCGAGTCAGATAGTATAAACTCTCATGCACCATATATAACGGCTCGCGATGCGGGCCGTTTTTGCAAGGGCTATCCATCGAGGTGAGAGGCACACCATGATTGCGATTTTAAAGCAGAGCGCCAGCGACGAGGCCGTAAGCCACATTGTTAGTTGGATTGAGAAAAAGGGACTCAAGACCGACGTCTCGCGCGGCGAGAACGAGACCATCATCGGCCTGGTGGGCGACACGACTAAGATCGACCCGTTCCTGCTCGAGTCCATGGACGTCGTCGAGCGCGTGCAGCGCGTCTCCGAGCCGTTCAAGCGCGCCAACCGCAAGTTCCACCCCGAGGACTCCGTCATCGACTGCGGCCACGGCGTCAAGATCGGCGGCGACCAGTTCCAGGTCATCGCCGGCCCGTGCTCCGTCGAGGGCGAGAACCTCATCCGCATCGCCCGCCGCGTAAAGGCCGCCGGCGCCACGATGCTGCGCGGCGGCGCCTACAAGCCCCGCACCTCCCCGTACGCCTACCAGGGCATGGGTCCCGCCGGACTGGACCTGCTGTGCGAGGCATCCGCCGAGCTCGACATGCCGATCGTCACCGAGATCATGGACCCGCGCGACGTGCAGGTTTTCCTCGACAAGAAGATCGACGTCATGCAGATTGGCGCTCGCAACGCCCAGAACTTCCCCCTGCTCAAGGAGGTCGGCAAGACGCAGACCCCGATCCTGCTCAAGCGCGGCATGTCCGGCACCGTCGACGAGTTGCTTATGGCAGCCGAGTACATCATGAGCGAGGGCAACGACAACGTCATCCTGTGCGAGCGCGGCATTCGCACCTTCGAGACCCGCACCCGCAACACCTTCGACCTCAACGCCGTGCCGGTGCTGCACCACCTGTCGCACCTGCCCGTCGTCGCCGACCCCAGCCACGCCACCGGCTACACCCGCTACGTTGAGCCCATGGCGCTCGCCGCGACCGCCTGCGGC
>URCS01000117.1 GCA_900546455.1 uncultured Collinsella sp.
CATGCGAACCTCCAGTCCGGACCGCTTCACGGTCCAACTTTCTGTCCGCACCCCCCTTTGAGCGTTCAAGTGCGCTCTATACGGGAGAAAATCCACACTCATGAATGTGACAAAGGGACTGGCCCTAGACCGGCTTGACCTCCAGCTTAATCCCCTTGGCACAGGAGTCGCCCAAAACATCCGAAAGGGCCCAGGTCGCATATAGAGGCAAATAGAGAACCGCTCCGTTGCGCTCAACGTTGCCTCTCGAGAAAACAATCCCGAGCCTTACGCCATATTCAGCCGTATCAAGCACATGACCGAGCGCAGCGTGCGCGTGGTAATAGGAGCCCGATTTAACCTCGATCGGAACAGCCGTCCCATCCGGTCCATCGACCACAAAGTCCACTTCACCGCGCTTTTTTGTCTGATAGTAGTAAAGCTGGCGATTTTGGGCAGCCAGCTGCTGGGCCACCACGTTTTCGTAAATGCCGCCCAGGTTGGGCTCCTTGCTATCAAGATACGCCGCCTGGGCGACTCCAACGGGGTAACGCGCCATCAACATGCCCGTATCCGATTGATATAGCTTGAACTGCGATGGCCGCGCCGTCTTGAGCAGGGGCGATTTTGGCTCGGTTACGATATCGGCTTTGAGAGCAACGCCGGCATCGACAAGCCATACAAAATCTCGCTGATACTTCTCGTAGTGAGCCTTGGGGTCAATGGAATTGAGCACGAAACGCTTGTGTTCGCCCTCAAGCATAATGGGGAGCTGATCGTAGATGCTCTGCACCTGAAGGGCACGCCCGCTTGCATACTTGGAAATATCCCGTCGGTACTGTTCGTTGAGCTCGGACTGTAGCTGACGAACAGAGGCAAGGTCGCCCTGCGTGTCAAGGAAACGCTGCACGACCTCCGGCATTCCGCCGACAACGGTATAGGTCCTGAAGTTTGCCATCATCGCGTCATGAATGTAATCAGGAATGGGCCTCTCGCTGATACACGCGTCACGTATCGTTTGGCGAGCCCCCTCGCTCACCCCGATTGCCCAGCAAAACTCCTCAAAATCGAGCGGGAACATCCTAAGCTCGTGAACATACCCCACGGGATAGGACCTGACGCCCTTGAACTGAGTCCCGAGCATTGACCCCGAAAACGCCCAGCGGCACCTCCCGTCCTCAACAAGGAACTTTGCCATCGTCATGATGTCGGGGGCCTCTTGGACCTCATCGATAAACACGAGCGTTTTGCCTGGCGCAATCGACTTTCCCGAAAGAAGCGTCACCCTGCTGATGAAATCATCGGCATTCCGCGCCTCGAGAAGAGCATCTTTTGCCTGGCGGTTTTCCATGAGGTTAAGCTCGATGTAGGTTGCATGGCTGGCTTTGCCAAATGCGCGAATCGAATAGCTTTTGCCGATCTGGCGAGAACCCGTGATGAATAAGGCCTTTTGCTCGGCAGACTTCAGCCAACGCTCCAGCTCTGCCGCTATTTTCCTGCGCAGCATAGGCTCTCTCCTCAGTGTCATCAAATGAAATGCAAAGTTTTATACGCTTGATTATCGATGAAACGCAGAATTTTTAGAACCTAAAATCAAATGAAATGCAGAGATTTGAGATTATAAGCAAAAGAAGGGGCACCACCGGCGAATGTGTCAAAGGGGCTGTCCCTTTGACACATTGCGCTCGACTACTCGTCAACGATCTCGGCAAGCCAGACGTTCAGCGTATCGACCTCGGGGCAGCAGAACTTTGCCGTACCGGGCTCGTTGCCAGGCACAGTTCCGCCATAGCGCAGGATATCGATATAGGGAAAGCCCACATGGCAGGCCATGGCGCACATCTTGCCGCGGTCTCGGTCGAAGTCAAAAACGTCGCCCGGCTTGTGACCATGGTGACAACGGCACGCACCCAGCTGGTCCACGCAGCTCACGCGGATACGCGGACGCTTGCCCCGCGGCGCGCCGAGCGGCTTGTTCTCGCCCACAGGCTTGGCGCCGCCCTCGCCAGCATTACTCATGGTCGATCACATCCAGGCAGGCCTCGATGGGAAGGCCAGCCGACTTGTCCTCTTGGTCGGCATTGCGCTCGATAAGCTCAGCCACCACGCGCATGGCATCGGACGTCGCGCGCTGCAGACTCCAACCTGCCATAACGCGGCCGACGAGCACCGCCGAGAACGTGTCGCCCGTGCCCGGGAAATAGACCGGGATCAGGTCGAAGGGAATCGTGAAGTACTCCCCCGCCACATGGTCGTAACCGATGACGACATTCGCACCGTCGACCACAGCGCTCGTAATGACCACCGACTTGGCGCCCAGGGCACGCACGGCATCCACAAGAGCGCGGCCCTCATCGGGCGTGATTTGCTCGACGATAGGCGTGTTGGTGAGCAAACAGGCCTCGGTGTAGTTGGGAACCGCGTAGTCGGCGCACTCGAGCAGGCTGCGCATGAGACCGATCGTGGACTCGGGCACGCCCGCATAGAGCTTGCCGTTGTCGCCCATGATGGGGTCGACGAACACCTTGGTGCCCTTTTGCGCACGACGGTGGCAAAAGTCCGAGATGATGCGCGTCTCTTCCTCAGTCACGATAAAGCCGGTCGAGATAGCGTCGAACTCAAAGCCGAGCTCCTCCCAGATAGCGAGGCTCTGGCGCACGTACTCCGTGGTGTCATGGATGTAGAACTTGGGGTAGTTGAGCGTGTCGGAAACGAGCGCCGTCGGCAGGTTATGGATACGGTAGCCCATGTGCGACAGCACCGGCAGCATGGCGGAAAGCGCGACCTTGCCGTAGCCGCACATATCGTTAATCAGCAGCAGTTGAGTGTTCTTCATGAGTGTCCCCCTTAGTTCGGGCGCGGCGCAACGGCGCCACAGTGCAACTAAGTGTAGCGCAGGGGACGTTGCGAGCGGAGTCGAGCAGTGCGAAGAGCAGATTGTTGCGGAAAGGTTTCGGAAAATGATCCCTTTTCCTCCGTCCCCAAGTAGTCGTTGGGTGTTCCTATAGTTTTGTCAACCGTCGGGGCTACTCCCGGTAGGGCACCCGGTCGCGCATCACGGCGTATATCGCCCTGAGCCGCTTCCTCGCGACGGCCTTGAGCGCCCGCCCGTGGCCCATGCCCCGCGCCCTGCAGGCCCGGTAGTACTCGCCGTAGCGCCCCGACGACCTGACCAGGCTGTTGCACGAGAAGATCAGCAGGGACTTGAGCCTCGCGTCGCCGCGCCTGGACGCCCTGACCGACCTAACCGACGTGCCGGAGCTCCTCACCCTCGGGGCTATGCCGCAGTACGAGGCCAGGTGGTCGTGGTCCGGGAACCTCCCGATGTCGACCGACACCGCGAGCTGCGCCGCCGTCCTCGGCCCGATGCCGGGCACGGTGAGCAGGCAC
>URCS01000118.1 GCA_900546455.1 uncultured Collinsella sp.
GGGCGGC
Source organism: uncultured Collinsella sp. (assembly GCA_900546455.1). Classification (GTDB taxonomy): domain Bacteria; phylum Actinomycetota; class Coriobacteriia; order Coriobacteriales; family Coriobacteriaceae; genus Collinsella. The sequence goes on from URCS01000118.1 coordinate 8, forward strand.
GCCAAAGCAGCGAGCACGGCGGACGCCGCCTGCGTGGACGACAATGCCAACGTGACGGTCTATGCCGCGATCAACTTGGGTGGTGCCGATCTGGTGCGCCTGCTCAAACATCAAAATTATGAGTGGCAAGGCGAGAACGTGGGCTACGGCGCCGCCGATGACGCGGGATTTTTCGCTTTTACCTTTTCCAAAGTTTCGAACGATGTGGACGAACTTGCGAACAGCGCGATACCGCTTTCGGAGTCCGAGTACGAGGAGCTTGAACCGGGCGGCGGAGACGAAAGCGTCGCGATTCTGCTCTCGGTGGGCGGCTATACGAAGGGCGAGCGGGCGCTCATCGGCGCGATTGGCGATGCGGCGATGGTGCAGGAGAAATGCACGATCAATGATGCCCTGTATTGGCTGGTCAAGGCGCTTGACGGCCACCGTTACGTGATTATGGCCAACGACACCGAAGACGATGGCGATAGCGCTCATGACATCTATATCTACAATGAGTCTTTTATTCGCACCGGCTATCTGAGCGGCGGCGACCAGATCGATATCGACGAGCTCTGGAGCCGCCTGACCAACGCCTCGTAACGCCCCAAAACCACCACAAGGGGGACAGGTACCTTTGTGGTGGTTCAATAAGTTGCGGTGGAATAGTTCCTGAATAAGGCTTGGGGGTCTTAAAACAGGAACTATTTCACCGCAACTGCTGAGGGGACGGGTTGTGGAAACGGCTGCCGTGGTGGACTCGGGCTGTCTGTTACAGCAGCTCACCGTGACGGGCGATGTAGCGGCGCTTGGCCAGTTGGGTGAGCGCGATGTAGGCGGCGACAATGCCGATGAGCAGCGCGAAGAAGCTCGGCGGCAGCGGCATGAGACCCAGCGCATCGGCGATGGGGCTTGCCGGCAGCCAGGTGACGAGTACCAGACCCAACACGGTGAGGGCGCACAGTGCCGGCGCGGCGTGGTCGCGCAGACTCGGCAGGCGCGGGGAGCGCAGCATGTGGACCACGAGCGTCTGCGACCACATGGACTCGACAAACCAACCGCTCTGGAAGAGCGCCGTAAAGGCCGCCATGCCTGCGACGTCGCCTACAGCGGCAAGCTCTGCCCAGCTTGCGCCCACGGCGGCGGGGCACACCACAAAGAAGAGCGCGGCGAAAGTCGCGATATCAAACAGTGAGCTCACGGGACCCAACTCGAGCATAAAGCCCTTAATGGACGCGGCATCCCAGGCGCGCGGACGGACAGTCCAGGCGTCATCGACGGTGTCCCACGGCAGCGCGATGCATACGATCTCGTAGACCAGCGACAGCAGCACCAGCTGCAGAGCGCTCATGGGCAAGAATGGCAAGAACAGGCTCGCGACGGTCACGGATAGCACGTTGCCAAAGTTGGAGCTCACCGTGGTCTTGAGGTACTTGAGCAGGTTGCCGTAGGTGCGGCGGCCTTCGATGATGCCGCGCTCGAGCACGCCCAGGTCCTTCTGGAGCAAGATGATGTCGGCGGATTCCTTGGCGATGTCGACGGCCGAATCGACCGAGATGCCGCAGTCGCTCGCACGCATGGCGGCGGCGTCGTTGATGCCGTCGCCCATAAAGCCCACGGTGTGGCCGAGCAGCTCGCGCATGACGCGCACCAGACGCGCCTTCTGCAGCGGCGAGAGCTTGGCGAAGAGGTAGGTGTTCTCGGCGCGCTCGGCAAGCTCGGCGTCGTCGAGCGCATCGATCTCGGAGCCTAGCAAGACGTTGCTCGCGTCGATGCCGATCTGCTCGCAGACGGTGGCGGCGACACGGTCGTTGTCGCCGGTCAGGACCTTAACGGCTACGCCCTTGGCCTCGAGGGTGGCGACGGCGCCCGCGGCACTTGCTTTGGGTGGATCGAGGAAGGCCAAAAAGCCCATCAGCACCATGTCGCACTCGTCGGCGATGCCAAACTCGCCCACGCAGCGCGGATTGGTCTTCTGCGCCACGGCAATCACGCGCAGGCCCTCGGCATTGAGCCCGGCGACCTGCTTGCGAATCTGGGCGAGCTTTTCTTCGGTGAGCGGCTGGGCGGCACCATCGACCTCGACAAAGGAGCAGATCTCGAGCATTTCCTCGGCAGCTCCCTTGGTGACCATCTGGGTTTTGCCCTGGGCGTCGGCGACAACTACGCTCAGGCGACGGCGCGAGAAATCGAAGGGCACCTCGTCGACCTTGGTATAGCGGTCGCGCAGGCTCTGGCCCAGCATGGAATCGGGTGCTGCGGCCGAGGGCGTCACATCGGCGCGGTCGATGACGGCCAGGTCGATAAGGTTCTTGAGGCCGGTCTGGAAGAAGCTGTTCAAAAACGCATGGCGCAGCACGCGTGCGTCTTCGATGCCGTCGGTGTTGAGGTAGCGCTCGAGCACGATGCGGTCTTCGGTGAGGGTGCCGGTCTTGTCGCAGCACAGGACGTCCATCGCGCCGAGGTTTTGGATCGCCGGCAGTTCCTTTACGATAACCTGGCGGCGGGCGAGGTCCTTGGCGCCCTGCGACAGGCTCGTGGTCACGATGACGGGAAGCATCTGCGGCGTGATGCCCACGGCCACGCTCGTGGCGAACAACAGCGCATCGATGACGTTGCCCTTGGTGGCGGCGTTGATGGCAAAGACGGCCGGCGCCATAACGAGCATGAGGCGTACAAGCAACATGGAGACGCTCGAGACGCCGCGGTCAAACGCGCTCTTCTCGCCGCGCCCGTTGAGCATCTTGGCGATGCCGCCCAGGTAGGTGTCCGAGCCGGTGGCAACGACAAGCGCCATGGCGGTGCCGTTTTGCACGGAGGTGCCGGTAAAGACGATGTTCTTGCAGGCGGAGAGTGGCAGCGCGGAGCCGTCGGCACCCTCGACGACGGTGATGGCAGCGCTCTTCTCGACGGCCTCGCTCTCGCCGGTGAGTGCGGACTCGATCACAAACAGGTCGCGCGCGGTGATGATGCGGGCATCGGCCGGCACCATGTCGCCGGCAGAGAGGCGGATCACATCGCCGGGGACGAGCTCATCGAAGGGGATTTCGATGCGCTCGCCGTCGCGCAGGGCGCAGCAGGTGTTGGAGACCAGGTCCTTGAGGGCCTCTGCCGCATTGCCGCTGCGTGCTTCCTGGATAAACTTCATGCCGCCCGATACCAGTAGCATGATGCCGATGACGATGACCGTGGGGGGTGCAGTGGGTGCAGCGGGCGCTGGGGTCGTGTTCGGCGTTGGCTGCGGGGTATGGTTCGGGGTCGGCGTGTTGTCGGGGGTAGGTGTCGGGGTGTCCTCGCGAGCATCTTTCATTACCACGGTCTGAATCTCGCCGGTGGGCAGAACGGTAAAGTC
>URCS01000119.1 GCA_900546455.1 uncultured Collinsella sp.
GCCGCCCTCAAACAGCTCGGCACGGGCACCGGCAACGCAGGCAACATACACGTCGCGCACATGCGCCACCAAGTCACGCGTCAGCTCAAGCAGGTCATTGCCCTCCTCGACCTGTGCGCGAATGAGCCCATACAGCTCGGCGACATCGCGATCAGCAATGGCGCGCGCAAACTCGCCTAGAATCTGGTCCGAAACTTCGCCCAAAAGCGAACGGGCATCGTCCGCATGCACGGCGCCGTTGCCAAAAACGCTCAGCTGCTCCAGCGTGGAGAGCGCGTCGCGCATGCCGCCCTTGGCATGGCGCGCCACGATAGCCAGCGCCTCGTCGTCGTAATCGAAGCCCTCCTGCTCGCACACGTATGCCAGGCGGCGCTCGATATCCTCGTTGCCGATGCGATGGAAATCGAAGCGCTGGCAGCGTGAGAGGATGGTCTCCAGAATCTTTTGCGGGTCGGTGGTGCACAGCACAAAGATCACGTGCGCCGGCGGCTCCTCGAGCGTCTTGAGCAGCGCGTTAAACGCCGCCGTCGTGAGCATGTGGACCTCGTCGATGATATAGATCTTGTACTTGCCACGCACCGGGGCAAAGTTGACGGAGTTGATGATTTCCTCGCGCACGTTGTCTACGCCGGTACGGCTTGCGGCATCGAGCTCGTAGACATCGGGGTGGTTGCCCTCGGCGATGAGCTCGCATTCCTCACAGGTGCCGTCGGGCATGCAGCCGCTCGCACCCTCGGCGCGCGCCGCCTCGGCATTGCGACAGAGCAGCGCCTTGGCAAGAATACGCGCCATGGTGGTCTTGCCCGTGCCGCGCGGTCCGCAGAACAGGTACGCATGGGACAGGCGCCCCTCGGTGATGGCGTGCTCGAGCGTCGAGACGATATGCTGCTGGCCCACCACGGAGTCGAAGGTGAGCGGGCGATACTTTCGGTACAACGATTCCATGGGTGCTCCCCCGGGTATACTGAGTCTTGTTGCCGCGGCGGCCATGCGGTCGCACGGCATACTGCATCCATAATAACCCGTACGGCGAGCCCGCCGCGATAGGAGTCCAAAGAGCATGGCAGACGCAGAGAGCAACCTCGTTCCCTCCGAAGCAGCCGACCAGGTCGAGGTCGCGCTCGAGGAGCAGGCCGCAGCCGACGACGGCATTCTGTACCTCAACGAGTACCAGTACGAAAACGACCTCGTCACCGACTTTGCGCGCCTGGTCGCCTCGCCCAGGCGTCGCGGCTCGCTGTATGTCGCCGCGGCAATTGCCGCGCTCATCGGCATCGGCATGCTGGTGGCCGGCGGCAACTGGATCAAGTTCGGCGTCGTCCTAATCGTATTCGGCGCCTTTTTGGCCTGGTGGAGCAAAAATCTGCACCATACGCTCGCGCGCGACTTTATCGAAGCCGTCGAGGCAGACGAGTCCATGGGCGGCCGCTACCGCCGCGTCGCCGCCAACGAGGACGGCCTGATGGTCTGGGGCAAGAGCGGCAAGTCGCAGTTCTTCCCGTTTGAGAAGCTCGACCATGTACTCGACGGCGAGCGCATCTTTGTGGCCATGTTCGCCGACCAGGGCGTGACGATCCCTAAGGACACCTTTGTGCGTGGTGATGCCGAGCAGTTTGGCTCCTTCCTCAAGACGCGCATCAACAAAAAGCTGCGCATCGAGACCAAACGCAAAAAGATGAAGGCCGAAAAGGCCGCTGCCAAGGCCAAGCAGGAAAGCGAGCCCAAGAATGCAAAGGCCAAACAGCGCAAGCAGAGGAAGAACAAGAAGAAGCGCTAAGGCCAAGTCAGATAGGCCACCTCGCCCCGCTACCTTCACCATGCACCCGAGCGTGCTACACTAGCAGCATCTATGCCACCGCGAACGGCTCGGCTCCGCGCCCGCCGCTCGCAAACGAACTTTAAACGCACGAGGGTTGGCCATGCCGCTTTTCTCGCAACATACCGCCCGGTTCTCGCCGGACGTTCCCTTGGAGGGCACCAGCTCTCGCGAGCTGCTCAAGCGGTTCCAGCCGCTCGAGACGCTTGCAACCGGCGGTTTTGGCTCCATCGAGATTTGCCGCGACACGCACCTGCGCCGTCGCGTCGCCATTAAGCGTATCCCCCTCACAAGCGGTGCCGGCATGCCCGCCAGCGACATCATGGATGTCCTGCGCGAGGCACACACCGCCGCCATGCTTCAACATCCCAATATCGTGCAGGTTATCGACTTTACGCACGATACCGCCTATGCCTACCTAGTCATGGAATATGTCGACGGCATGTCCCTAGCCGACTTTTTGCATCGAGTTGACGGCCATTCGCTCACCTTTGACGAGGCCGCGGCAATTGCCGACGCGCTGGGCCAGGCGCTCACCTTCGCCCATAGCAACGGCGTGCTCCACCTGGATATTAAGCCCGCCAACGTGCTCATCGACCACTCGGGCAATGTAAAGCTCACCGACTTTGGCATGGCGCGGCTGTCGTCTGCCGGCGGCTTTGGCGGCTCGCGCGGCGGCACCATCGGCTACATGCCACCCGAGCAGCTCGATATCGAGACCGGTACAGTCGACGAGCGCGCCGATGTCTTTGCCCTCGCCTGTGTGATCTACGAGGGCCTGTGCGGCAACGCTCCCTTTATGGCCGCCACGCCCGGCGACTCGCTCGACCGCATCATCGGCGGTACCACCTACCCCAGCGAGCTCATCCCGCACTTTCCCCCAGGAGCCGAGGCTGCACTCATGAGCGCCCTCTCCCCCATGCCGCAAGACCGCCCTAACAGCATCGAGGCATTTTGCGACCAGCTGCTCGCCGGCTTGGGCAGCGTGCGCGAGGGCCGTCGCAGCCTGGAGCAGATGGTGGGCGAGCTGTCGGATGACGAGCACGCGGCAGACGATATCGAATCGTTGCCCTATGAGGACGACACCATCGAGGTCGACCCCGCGCTTGGTTGGGCCGGCACGCGCTGGAGCCACGCGCGCGATTACACCATGTGCGCCATCTCGGCGCTAACGTGTGGTGCCTTTAGCTTTTTGATCATGCAGACGGCTGGCGTCGCGGCGCTTCCCGGACTTATTGCCGCGGCCATCGCGATTGGGGCGGCCGCCGGCCTGGCCCCGCAGATTGGCTCGGCTATCTCGGCCGTGGGCTTTTTGGTACTTATGGCCAACGCCACCATGCAGGCGCAGGGCATCCTGTCGATGCTGCCCGTCGCGGTGCTCTTTGCCGCCACCATGTCGTCGACCGACTCGGCGTCGGTCTTCTCGATCCTGCGCAGCCGCAGGCAGGGGTTGAGCGAGAATCTGAAACCGTTGCTG
>URCS01000120.1 GCA_900546455.1 uncultured Collinsella sp.
CACGAGCCCGGCGTGGCTGTCGGAGACCACGAGGCGAACGCCGGCCAGCCCGCGCTCGCGCAGCCCGCCGAGGAATGCCGCCCAGGAGTCCTCGCTCTCGGTGTCGACCACGTCGCAGCCCAGGAAGTGCTTGCGCCCGTCGGCGCCCAGCCCGATCGCGGTCACGACGCCCTGCGAGACGACCGACGAGCCGACCCTGCAGCTCATGTAGGTGGCGTCGAGCCACAGGTAGCAGCACGGCGTGCCCGACAGGTCGCGGCTGCGGAACTCCGCCACCTCGGCGTCGAGGTCGGAGCAGAGGCTCGAGACCTCCGAGCTCGACAGCGAGGATATGCCCAGCTTGGACGCCACGCGCTCGACCTTGCGGGTGGACACGCCGCACACGTACATCTCCTGCACGATGGCGGCCACCGAGGTGTCGACGCGCGACCATCGCGCGAGCATGCCCTCGGGGTAGTAGGTGCCGTGCCTGAGCTTGGGTATCTCGAGCTCCACGTCGCCCACGGCGGTCTTGAGCGACCTGGGGCGGTAGCCGTTGCGGCTGTTCCCCCTGCCGTCGCCGCACTCCTGCCAAAGCCTCGCCGCCTCGAGGGCCTCGTCGCGGCCGAGGCGCAGTACACTCTCTTCTTGGGGCATCGCCTTTCCTTCCATTCGTCACCTTCATTACTCCAACGACGAATTCTAGGCGGTGTCCCCTCCCTTTCAAGAAAGAGAAGAGGCGGGGCATGCCCCGCCTCTTACACCACATCTCTGCGCGCTACCCGATTTTGGTTCGTTTGGCTTCGATTCGGGCTAAGTGAGTAGACTTTTTGGCGCTGGCCGAGCACAATGCATATCTTCCTTTGTAAAACCGCAGGTCACAGGGGTGGCGGTTTTGGGTGTGCTCGGCAGATCGTAAAAAGTCTACTCACTTGTAATTTGGGCCTTTGGTCGTGGGGGTTGCTGGTCCCCCTTTGGTTGTCGAGGGAGGGTGAATTGAAGCGCCCTCGCACGCTCCGTGCTACAATCGCCGACATGCCCCACAACTAGATCTGCCTTCGAAAGGAGCCTACGTGGCGAACGCCATCGATCAGCTCACGGACCGAGTGCTCGTGCTCGGCCGTCTCACCATCGTCCGCCGCGCTATTACTGCAGTGGCGGTCGCAATTTCCGCCGTTCTCCAGACATTTCTGATCCAGGCATTCATTCAGCCCGCCGACCTGCTTCCGAGCGGCCTCACCGGCGTTGCGGTCCTGCTCGATCGCGTTACCTCGCTCGGCGGCGTTCACATCGACATCTCGCTCGGTATGCTCGCGCTCAACATCCCCGTGGCGCTCCTATGTTGGAGTGGCATTAGCAAGCGCTTCGTCATCTTCTCGATGATGCAGGTCGTGCTCTCGTCGCTGTTCCTCAACGTCTTTCACTTCGCGCCGTTTTTAGGCGACAAGATCATGCTCATCATTTTTGGCGGCGTAGTCTCGGGTCTGGGCGCTGCCATCGCGCTTAAGTCCGGCGCATCCACCGGCGGCACCGACTTTATCGCGCTGTGGGTCTCCAACCACACGGGCAAGACCATCTGGGGCGTCATCTTTGGTTTCAACTGCTTTATCCTGGCGATCTTTGGTTTTATGTTTGGCTGGGACAAGGCGGCGTATTCCATCGTGTTCCAGTTTATTTCGACCAAGACCATCGACAGTTTCTATCGTCGCTACGACCGCGTGACGCTGCAGATCACGACGCGCAAGGCAGACGAGGTCATGACCGCCTATGTTGACCATTTTCAGCATGGCATTAGCTGCGCCGAGGTCATTGGCGGATACAGCCGCGAGAAGATGTACCTGCTGCACGCCGTTGTATCGACCTACGAGAGCCAGGACATTATCAAGCTGGTGTGCGACATTGATCCCGGCGCCGTGATCAACGTGTTCCACACGCTCAACTTTGTGGGCGGCTGGTGGGGAGGTCATGTCGACGAGCCCATGCCCACGGCCGTTCCCGATCCCGACAAGCCCGCACGCATGGCCAGCAGGCAGGCGCGCCTCAGCGAGCAGGACAGCCTGCAGCAGGACGACGGCAAGTAGGGTTTTGGCATTTTACCGGCCCGGCGCAACCCTTCCGTATGAGCCCCACGAAAGCCCCGTTGCTTTCGAGGGACTTTCGTTTGCCCAGATAAAACCTGCCAAAATGAAGCTGTCGCTTTTTGGTAGGGAGGGTGTATCGTTTTATCATTATGAGGTAACATGAAACTAGACGTTATATACGTATTAGTTATTTCAATATTTCGATAAGAGTGATTAGATATGCCTACGCCCAAAAATGCACCGCTTTACCAGCAGATTTATGACGAAATCAAGGACGCGATCGAGAAAGGTGTTTATGCACCCAAGGAGCGTATTCCGTCCGAGCTTGAGCTAGCCGAGCAGTACGACGTGAGCCGCATTACGGTGCGCCGCGCCGTCGAGGAGCTGTGCTCCGATGGCTACCTGGTTAAGCAGCAGGGCCGTGGCACCTTTGTCTCCACGCCGCACATCAACCGCCAGTTCCACGCTTCGACGCTGCAGACGTTTACCGCGCTGTGTGCCGATAATGACATGAAGGCGGGCGCGCATGTGGTCGATCGCCAGATTGTGCCGGCACGTCAAAACGAGATGGAGTTCTTTGGCCTGCAGAAGGACGCGCTGCTGCTGCACATCAAGCGCGTGCGTACGGCCGACGGCGAGCCCATTTTTGAGGAGAACATCTTTGTGCCGTTTGACGCCTACCGTGAGCTGTTGACGGCCGATCTTGAGGACAAGTCGATTTTTTCCGAGGTCGAGCGTGTTGGCGGAACGCCGATTGTCTCGGTTGGCTACCGCACGGTCGAGGCCGTTCGTGCCAATACCGAGCAGGCGGCCGAGCTGGGCATCGCTCCGCACGATCCACTGCTCAACCTGCGTGCCGGCTTTATCGGCCCCAATGGCGAGCCGGTCCTGATGGGTAAGCAGTACTACGTGGGATCGCGCTACGTTATGGTCATGTAGGGTTGGTTCCGCCGTTCTTACGAACGGCGGACCGATCGACGCTGCAAACGCCCCTAAGCGGCAATCTGACGTTCAATCGTCGGTCGCGTA
>URCS01000121.1 GCA_900546455.1 uncultured Collinsella sp.
GCGGGTGGTTTCTGATGCGGCGCGCTGCGCGCCCCGCACAGGCTAAAGCCTCTAATAAAAAGCCCGCCGATCAAATGATCGACGGGCTTAAGAAAGGAGGACCTGGTTAATAAATGCTAGACAATGGCATGTTTCCAGCTAGAAAACGTCCTTGGCAAATACCTTTGAGTCATTGGGGACCTGACGGATTTCGATAACCACGCCATCGTTCACAAGCTCTTGGATATGCTCGGCATCGGTTTCGGTCGCAAAGATCGCGGGGGTCGGATGAAGCGTGGTCTCGGGAGACTTTCGAGTTCCGCCCAGATTGATCTCCTTGATGTCTTTGCAACCCTTAGCAAGGCGATAGGCATCCTCGATCGTCTCGACAATGATAAACAGCGAATACTTGTCGGTGACGCCGCTGTTGAGCGCCTCGATAGCAGCGTTTACGTCTTTTATGACGAGCTTCACGCCGTTGGGGCGGGCGAGCCTCAATGCGGCTTTTCTCATGTCGTCTTTTGCCACGGCGTCGCTGGCACACAGGATGCAATCGACATCCAGCGCATGTGTCCAAGACATGGCGACCTGGCCGTGAATCAATCGGTAATCAACTCTCGTAAGCTTAATCATCGTAATCATCTCCGCACGTAATAAAGGTAATGACAGGCGTGGCCCTTAGCTAGGGCTCGAACCAGAACTAACTAGAACTCTTCTTCTTCGACATCGGCAAGCATGTCCGCCGCCTCACAAAGCATGATAAACGAACGTGATCCCTCGACCGCAGCTTTGGCCTTGTCCGCATCCAGGGAGTCCAGCTGTGTAGCCATTTCCACCAGCAGCGGCAAGTTCATTCCGGTGATCAACGTAAACGATCCGGCGGTCTGCCTCTGAATGAATTCGTTGTTTACAGAGCCGCCAAAGATGTCAGTCACGACAAACCAAGAGTCGGCAGGGTCCTTCGACTCCATCCAAGCATCGATAAGCGCTGCGACATCCCTCGTGTCGTCATCGACATAGGCGCACAGACACTCGATTCGGTCGTTGGCGCCCATCAGGATCTCGAGAGAGCTCTTCATACCTTGGGCGAGATAACCATGACTCGCTAGCAATATCTTATTCATAGTTCTCCAATATCAATAAGACGTACTATATTGTCATAACAAAGTATATTAGCAATCTACCCTACGCGGTGTGTCTATTTTCCAAATCCGCGAACGGTAGCAATTGGTCGGTAAATTGACCAATCTATCTCTAATTTACAAATAGAACTTCAGTCGCTCGGTGCAGTACACCTGACGGGAGATGAAAAGCGGCTCGCCGCTTGGAGCATAACGTCTATCGACAAACAGAAGCAGTGGAGAGTCCAGCTCCACGTTAAGGTATGCCGCCTCGAGCTCGCTCGCATAGCAGACCTCGAGCGTACGCGTATTGGGGCCCATCTTGATCCCCTGGCGATCGAGTACCGCCATCAGCGAATCCTCGAGGGATTCATGCTCCAAAAAAGAAAGCGCAGCGGAATAGCTATTGGTTTCCAGCATCGTGGGCTTGTCATCCACAAGGCGCAGACGACGACTAAGCAATATCTTTTGGGTATCGTCTACGCCCAGGAACTTCGCGTCTCGCAGGCTTGGGAAGTCCCAGCCCATTGCGAGAACCCTGGTAGACGCCTGTTTTCCCGCAAGCTGGCACGAATGGGTAAAGCTCTCACGGTCGTCCGCGGCATACATCTGTGTGTCCGACGAAACGAACGTGCCCTTGCCGCGGGCCCTCTCAACAAGCCCAGCATCTTCCATTTCTTTAATTGCGGAGCGAACCGTTATTCGGCTCACGCCAAATTGCTCGATGAGCTCCGCCTCGGTCGGAAGCTTATCTCCCGGGCGGTACGTGCCGTTGGCGATCGAATCAGAGAGCGCACGGACAATCTGTTTGTACAGGGGGATAACGCTATTTGCTTCAACCATATCAACCATACCTTTGCAAGGAATCAGCAGCTTATAGATAGATGACTTATATTGTATTAGAACTTTTTAGGAGTCCATATATTTTCTAAATGATTCGGTAAACGGGGTGTTATTTCACTTTAGCGGGGTGCAGCGGCTACCAGCGGCATTCATTATCAACCTAGCTAGGCTAGTCCACCCACATCGTCTTCAGTTCGCCGCAGAGCCGCGGCCCCATATGGGTATACTCACGAGGATTCGACTCGATTCGCCCCCGTTGGGGCGTCAAAGGAGACTGCATATGCCCACCACCTCAACCGACCCGCGCGCCGCTGCTGCCGCGCTGCTGGTGCCCGGTACCACCTGCCACGACTTTGCCGTCGAGCGCTGCGAGACCGTGCCCGAGCTCGACTCGGACGCCTACGTGCTGCGCCACATCGCCTCGGGCGCTCGCCTGCTGTACCTGGCGTGCGACGACGAAAACAAGGCCTTTGCCATTGGCTTTAAGACGCCGCCGGCCGATTCCACCGGCGTGTTCCATATTCTTGAGCACTCGGTGCTGTGCGGATCGGCCAAGTTTCCCGTCAAGGAGCCGTTTGTCGACCTGATCAAGAGCTCCATGCAGACGTTCCTCAACGCCATGACCTACCCCGACAAGACCATCTACCCCGTTGCCACCACCAACGAGCAGGACCTGTACAACCTGATGGACGTGTACCTGGACGCGGTGTTCAACCCGGCCATCTACACTAAACCCACCATTTTTGAGCAGGAGGGCTGGCACTACGAGTTGGACCTGCCAGAGGGCGCCGAGGGCGAGGGCGACGGCAGCTCCGCGAGCCTGCGCGAGGGCACGCTGCGCTATAACGGCGTGGTATTCAACGAGATGAAGGGTGCGCTGTCCGATCCCATGAGCGTGCTGGACGACGCCGTCAACGCCGCGCTCTATCCCGACACCGCCTATGCGCACGAGAGCGGCGGTGACCCGCGCGCGATCCCCGCGCTCACCTACGAGCAGTTCCTGGATACGCACGCGCGCCACTACAATCCTTCCAACTCCTACATCACGCTCTACGGCGACCTGGACGTGGACCGCGCGCTGGCCTTTTTGGACGAGCGCTATCTGTCGCAGCCGAGCGCTGCAAGCCGCCGCAT
>URCS01000122.1 GCA_900546455.1 uncultured Collinsella sp.
ACGCCCGTCGTCCCCGCAAGCGCAAGGCCGTCGTCGACCAGCTCGCCCGCGAGCTCGAGGCCGAGGACGACGCCGCTGCCGCCGATGCCCCGAAGGGAGGCGATGAGTAATGCCTATCGGACCTGCGCGTATGCCGCTCTTCGATCACCTGGGAGAGCTCCGTCGCCGCCTGACCATCGTGGTTGTGTCAGTCTTTGCCGCCGCCATCGTGCTGTATTTCGCCACGCCCGTGGTACTCGATATCCTGGAAGACCCCATCCGCTCCTTTGTGCCGGACGGTAAGTTTTACATCACCACCACGCTCGGCGGCTTTGGTCTGCGCTTTTCGCTGGCCATCAAGATGGCCGTTGTCATGTGCACGCCCATGATCATCTGGCAGATCTTGGCGTTTTTCCTGCCGGCACTGCGTCCCAACGAGCGCAAATGGGTCGTGCCCACGGTGCTCGCCTCGACGGTGCTGTTCTTCCTGGGCGCCATCTTCTGCTATTTCATTATCATCCCGGCGGGCTTTGAGTGGCTTATCGGCGAGACCTCGGCCGTCGCCACGGCGCTGCCCGACCTGGAGAACTACGTCAACATGGAGCTGCTCTTTATGATCGGCTTTGGCGTGGCGTTTGAGCTGCCGCTCATCATCTTCTACCTGTCCGTCTTCCACATCGTGTCCTACGCGGCCTTCCGCAGTGCCTGGCGCTACGTGTACGTAGGCCTGCTCGTGGGTTCGGCTGTGATCACGCCCGACGGCTCGCCTGTCACCCTGGGCCTTATGTACGGCGCCCTGCTTTCGCTCTACGAGATTTCGCTCGCTATCGCGCGCGTGGTCATTACCGCGCGCGAGGGCAAGGAGGGCCTGTTCGTGAGCCGTCTGGACCTGTTCTCGGACGACGAGGGCGACGAGGAGTAAATCGGTATGCACGAGGTTGGCATTGTCAACGGCATACTCGATACAGTGATTCGCGCGGCGCGTGGGGCGGGGGCCTCGCGCGCCGTTTTGGTAACGCTGCGTATCGGGGATATGACCGAGGTCGTGCGCGAGGCGCTTGACTTTGCGTGGGAGACGTTTCGCGACGAGGACCCGCTCACGCGCGGCTGCGAGCTTGCCGTGGAGGAAGTCCATCCACAAAGCGAGTGTCTGGACTGCGGCGAGGTTTTCGACCACGATCGCTTCCACTGTCGCTGTCCCCAGTGTGGTGGTGCCAACGTGCGCCTACTGCACGGCCGCGAGCTCGATATCGCGAGTATCGAAATCGAAACCCCCGACGATTAGCCCGCTAGCCATCTGGTGATGGGGTATAAAGGGGCCAAAGTAAGAAGCGCTTAGTATGGCTGAGAAAACGATTGATATCGCGTCGCCGATTCTGTCGCGCAACGAGCGCCTGGCAGATCAGCTGCGTCAGCGATTTAATGAGACAAACACCTATGTGATCAACGTCTTGTCGAGCCCCGGTTCGGGCAAGACCACCACGATCCTGGGCACCAACGAGCGCCTGCGTGACAAGGCCGGCCTGCGCTGTGCCGTCATCGAGGGCGATATTGCCTCGGATGTCGACGCCATCACCATGAAGGAAGCCGGCATGCCCGCCATCCAGATCAACACGGGTGGCCTGTGCCACCTCGAGGGCAACATGATCATGGAGGCCGTTGACGCGTTCGACCAGGCCGTCGGTCTGGAGAACATCGACGTCATCTTTATCGAAAACGTGGGCAACTTGGTCTGCCCGGTCGACTTTGACCTGGGTGAGAACCTGTCCATCATGATTCTCTCGGTGCCCGAGGGCGACGACAAGCCCATCAAGTACCCGGGCATCTTCCAGCACGCTGGCGCGCAGCTGCTCAATAAGGTCGACGTGGCCCCGGCTTTCGATTTTGACATGGATAGGTATACTAAGACACTCGATGACCTCAATCCGCAGGCGCCGCGGTTTGCCGTGAGCGCGCGCAAGGGCGAGGGCATGGATGCCTGGTGCGATTGGCTCATCGGGCAGATCGAGCAAGCAAGGGCGTAAATCGGCCGCCATACGGGCGGGCGTAGCCGCAGAGACACGAGATAGGAGCCTCTTTTGAAGCTCATCATCGCCGAGAAAAATGACGCCGCGCGTCAGATCGCCGAGCGTCTGTCCACGGGTAAACCCAAAAAGGACAAGGTGTACAACACCGCCATCTACCGTTTTGAGTGGAAGGGCGAGGAGTGCGTGACCATCGGCCTGGCCGGTCACATCCTTGCGCCCGATTTTTGCGACAGCGTGCTGTTCGATAAAAAGCTGGGCTGGTATTCGGTTACCGAGGACGGCGAGATGCTACCGGCCGACATGCCCGATGGCCTGGCACGCCCGCCCTACGACACCAAGCGCAAGCCGTTTCTTGCCGACGGCATCTCCATCAAGGGCTGGAAGCTCGAGAGTCTGCCGTATCTCACCTGGGCACCCGTCATTAAGCTGCCGGCCGAGAAGGAACTCATCCGCTCGCTTAAGAACCTCGCCAAAAAGTCCGACAGCGTCATCATCGCCACGGACTTCGATCGCGAGGGCGAGCTGATCGGTTCGGACGCCCTCAACAAGGTGCGCGAGGTGGCGCCCGACTTGCCGGTCGCCCGCGCCCAGTATTCTTCGTTTACCAAGGCCGAGATCACGCAGGCCTTCGATAACCTCGTCTCGCTCGACCAGAACCTGGCCGACGCCGGCGAGAGCCGTCAGCACATCGACCTCATTTGGGGTGCGGTGCTCACGCGCTACCTGACGCTCGCCAAGTTTGGCGGCTTTGGCAACGTGCGTTCCGCCGGCCGCGTGCAGACGCCGACGCTTGCCCTGGTGGTCGAGCGCGAGCGCGAGCGTATGGCGTTTGTGCCCGAGGACTATTGGCAGATCCGCGGCATGGGCGCCGCGCAGGGTGCTGCCGAGGACGACCGCTTTAAGATCGCGCACAAGACGGCACGCTTTACCGACAAGGATGCTGCTGAGACGGCATACAACCATGTTGACGGCGTCGCGACGGCAACCGTCGCCGCGGTGACCAAGCGCTCGCGCAAGCAGCAGCCGCCCACGCCGTTTGCGACCACCTCGCTG
>URCS01000123.1 GCA_900546455.1 uncultured Collinsella sp.
GCGGCGCCAACGGTCTGGAGATCGAGGTCCACGACGACCCGAGCCGCGCTTGGTCCGACGGCGCTCAGGCCCTCACCCCCGACCAGTTCGACGACACCATGCGCCGCATCCGCGCCATCCGCGAGGTCGTCTGCCAAGAGACCGTTCAGGAGTAGGCCATGGGTACGGTGAGAAACGCACGCGTTAACCAGGGCGGCCCCAAGTGCGCCGGTATCGTGGGCCTGGGCCTCATCGGCGGTAGCTTTGCCCGCGGTTATGCGCAGGCGGGCGTCCGCGTGCTGGCCTGGGACCCCGACGACGACGTCATGACGGCCGCCAGCATGGGCACCGTTGCCGGCGAGCTCAACGACGAGACGCTCGGCGAATGCGACATCATCGTCCTGGCATGCTACCCCGAGGCCTGCATCGAGTGGCTCGAGACGCACGCCCAGGCACTCGCCGACGCCACCGACACCGAGGCCATCATGGGCCCCGTGCTGATCGACACCGTGGGCGTCAAGGGCATCGTGTGCGAGCGCGCCTTTAAGCTTGCCCGCGAGCACGGTTTTTACTTTGTGGGCGCGCATCCCATGGCGGGCACGCAGTTCTCGGGCTACGCGCACTCCCGCGCCGACCTGTTCCAGGGCGCACCGCTCGTGCTCGTACCGCCCGCAGTGGACGACGCACTTAAGCTGGAGCTTTTGGGCCAGGTGCGCGAGATGGTACGCCCCTTGGGCTTTGGCAAGTTCAGTGTAACGAGCGCCGCCGAGCACGACCGCGTCATCGCCTTTACGAGCCAGCTCGCGCACGTCGTCTCCAACGCCTATGTTAAGAGCCCGACCGCTCAGGTCCACCACGGCTTTTCGGCCGGCAGCTACCACGACCTCACTCGCGTGGCGCATCTCAATCCGCAGATGTGGTCCGAGCTCATGATCGACGACGCCGATGCGCTCGCCTTCGAGATCGACCATCTGATCGAATCGCTCGGCGCCTACAGCCGCGCCCTTAAGGACCGCAACCAACGCTATCTAGAGAATCTCCTTGCCGAGGGCGACCGCATCAAGCGCGCGCTCGACGACGAGGCCTCCCACTAGACCACCTATCACGCCAGGTCGAAAGGACCGAAGCTTATGGCGATTACCATCGATATCGACACCGCACGCCCCTACCAGGTGCATGTGGGCACGTTTTTGCTGGAGCAGGCTGGCCCACTCGTACGCGCCACCGCCGGCGGCACCCGTGCCGTCATCGTGACGGACACCAATGTAGGCCCCCTCTACCAGATGCCCGTTAAGCAGAGCCTCGAATCCGCAGGCTACGAGGTGAGCATCTGCACCTTCGAGGCCGGCGAGGCCCATAAGCGTGCCGAGACCTACGTTGGCATTTTGGAGTTTGTGGCCGAGCACGAGCTTTCGCGCTCCGACGTGATCGTGGCACTCGGCGGCGGCGTCGTGGGCGACGTTGCGGGCTTTGTGGCCGCCACCTACATGCGCGGCTGCAAGTTTGTGCAAATTCCCACAAGCCTGCTCGCCATGGTAGATTCGTCGGTTGGCGGCAAGACGGCCATCGACCTGGCAGCTGGCAAGAACCTGGCCGGCGCCTTTTGGCAGCCGAGCGTGGTCATCGCCGATGTGGGGTGCCTGGCAACCCTTACGCCCGAGCAGTTCGCCGACGGCTGCGGCGAGGTCGTCAAGCACGCCGTGATCGCCGACCCCGAGCTCTTCGCCGAGCTGGAGAAGACCCCACTCACGCTTGAGCTGCTCAACCATGACGTGGCCCGTGTGGCGCTCATCATCGCCCGCAATATCGACATTAAGCGCGCCGTGGTCGTTGCCGACGAGCGCGAAACCAATCAGCGCAAGCTGCTCAACTTTGGCCACAGCGCCGGGCACGCCGTCGAAGCCTGCGAGCACTTTGAGCTCGGCCACGGCAACTGCGTGTCGATCGGCATGGGCATCATCACGCGTGCCGCAGCCCTGCATGGCATTTGCGATGCCGAGCTGCCCGATCGTATTGAGGAGCTCTGCGCCCGCCACGGCCTCAAGACCCGCTGCGACCTAGATGCCGATACCGTCTTTGCCGAGGCGCTCCACGACAAAAAGCGCACGGGCGACACCATCGACCTGGTAATTCCGCATGACATTGGCCGTTGCAGCATCGACCGCATGCCGCTTTCCACCTTCCACGATTTGATTGCCGAGGGCCTCGGCCAGAAGGGAGACGCATCCGCATGTTAGCCCGCATCACCCCGTCCCCGCTCAAGGGCACCGTTCCCGCCATCGCATCCAAATCGATGGCGCATCGCCTCATCATCTGCGCCGCGCTTGCCAACGGCGAGACGCACGTGACCTGCAACACCACCTGCGCCGATATCGAGGCCACGGTGCGCTGCCTCACGGCGCTCGGCGCCCGCATCGAGACCGTCGAGGACGGCTTCCAGGTCCATCCCACCATGAAGAGCATTGAATTTGGCCTGCTTAAGGCCCTTGCCGGCGGCACGCTCGACTGCGGTGAGAGTGGCTCCACACTGCGCTTCATGCTGCCTGTCGCCTGCGCGCTAGGCGCGGAGGCCACCTTCGTGGGTCAGGGCCGCCTGGGCGGCCGCCCGCTCTCCCCGCTCTCCGACGAGATCATTGCCGCCGGTTGCGACCTGCAGGGCCTGGGCGGTTTTCCGCTCAAGACGAGCGGCCGCATGCGCCCGGGCACCTTTGTGCTTCCGGGCAACGTGAGCTCGCAGTATATCTCCGGCCTGCTGCTGGCAGCCCCGCTGCTGGCCCAGCCCTCCTGCGTCCAGGTGACCGGCCTCATCGAGAGCCGCCCCTACATCAACCTGACGATCCAGGCCATGAAGGCCTTCGGCGTCGAGGTCAACGTCGAGCGCATTCCAGCCAAGGACGGTCAGCCCGAGGTCACGAACTTCCGCGTGAACAGCGGCTCGTACCGCACGCCCGGCAGCGTAGCCGTCGAGGGCGACTGGTCCAACGCCGCCTTTTGGCTGTGCGCCGGCGCCATCGGCTCCGACCCCATCA
Source organism: uncultured Collinsella sp. (assembly GCA_900546455.1). Taxonomy (GTDB): domain Bacteria; phylum Actinomycetota; class Coriobacteriia; order Coriobacteriales; family Coriobacteriaceae; genus Collinsella. The sequence continues at coordinate 3,009 of URCS01000123.1, forward strand.
CCGTCGAGGGCGTGTCGCTGAGCTCCGCACAGGGC
>URCS01000124.1 GCA_900546455.1 uncultured Collinsella sp.
GCGGCGGGCACGGTCTCGTGGCTCGCCGTCGAGCGCGTGCACACCGGGCGCCCCACGCTGGTGGGCGCCAGCACCGGTCTGGTTGCGGGCCTTGTGGTGGTCACGCCGGGCGCGGGCTTTGTCGAGCCGTGGGCAGCGCTGGTCATGGGCCTGATCGTGTCTCCCGTCTGCTACTTGGCCATCAGTCATCTTAAGACCAAGTTCGGCTACGACGACGCGCTCGACGCGTTCGGTTGCCACGGCATTGGCGGCATCTTGGGTGGTGTGCTCACGGGCTTGTTTTGCGTGCCGGAGCTCTCGTGGACCGGTAAGGGCGGCCTGCTCTACACGGGCGATGTGTCGCTGCTCATCTCGCAGATCTTGGGCATTGTGGTGACGGTCGCTATTGTGTTGGTGCTCGATTTGGTGATCGCCGCGGTGGTCAAGGCGCTGTTCCACGGCAGCCTGCGCGTGGACGAGGCCGACGAGGCGCTGGGCCTGGATGCGAGTCAGCACGGCGAGAGCGCATACCCCTCGTTCTCCGGACTCGACTAGCAGCTTCCCCAAGCACCGCACCTTGCCGTTCAATCGTCGCTCACGTACTTAAGTACGCTTCGCTCCTCTTTCACGGCAATCTGCGGCACTTGGGAAACCTGCTAAGACCAGTCAGTTGAACTTTTTGATCTCTGAGGTTGGTTTGCGGCATTTGGAAAACCCGTGCCACATGAATGAGCAATTCATTTCTTTATTAAAGAGAGGAATTTACTATGAAGAAGATTACGGCGATTGTTCGTGCCGAGAAGCTTGAGGTTCTTAAGGACGCGCTGTTTGCTGCTGATGTTCGCGGTATGACTATCAACCAGGTGCAGGGCTGCGGTGCGCAACATGGCTGGAAGGAATACGTGCGCGGCAACGAGTTGCTTGTCAACACGATCCCTAAGGTACAGTTCACCCTCATCTGCGCCGATGAACATGTCGACGGAATTGTCGACATCATCTGCAACGCTGCTCGCACCGGAGCCGTCGGCGACGGCAAGATCTGGGTCGAGCCGGTCGAAGAAGTTATCCGCATTCGTACCGGCGAACACGGCCCCGCCGCGGTGTAGGACAATCTTTCGCCTGACGGGCGTGCCTCTCTTGGGGCGCGCCCGTTCTCGTCTACAATATCGTGCAGACGAAGGAGAGGCATGCCCATGATCAAGATGTTTGCGAGTGACTTAGACGGAACGCTGCTGAATGCCCTACACGAGGCCGACGGAACCATCCGCCGCGCCATTCGCGAGCTGACCGAAGCCGGGCTGCATGTGGTTCCCGCGACCGGACGCTCGACGCTGCCGATCGGCGAGCATGGCTTCACAGGTCTGGCACTCGACGCCTGCTGCTCCAACGGATCCATCGTGCGCGACAGCCATGGTGAGGTGCTCAAGACCTGGACCATCGACCCGCAGGTTACCGAGGAGCTGCTCAAAGCGTTCCCGGACATTTGCTTCGACTGCTCCACGCCCGACGGCATGTTCTCGAGCGGTTCGTTCGAGATGCACCAGGCGGGCTTTAAAAAGGACAGTCCTATCAAGCGCATCGTGATGCGCGGCATGCGTGCACGTGGCGGGTATCACGAGGAACAGTATTTCGACCAGTCGATCGGTGACATCCTGCGTCATGACGTGTGCAAAATCAACTGCCGCGTGACCTCGCCCGAGCTGGAGCGCGACCTTAAGGCATATTTGGCTGAGCGATCGGACCGCGTGGTCAACGCGCCGTTCGATCCGGTGATGTTCGAGATCACGGACGTGGCGTGCAACAAGGGCGAGAGCGTGGCGTGGCTGGCGGGCTACTACGGTATTGCCGAGGACGAGGTCGCGGTCTACGGCGACGGCGGCAACGATATCGCCATGCTCAAGCGTTTCCGTCACAGCTACGCGACCAAAAACGGCAGTGACGCGGCCAAGGCCGCCGCGAGCGTGACCATCGGCAGTTGCATGGTCCACGCCGTTCCCAAGCATATGCTCGCCACCATGCGCAAGCAAAACTCCCGCACCGTCATCGAATAATGTGACAAAGGGACTGCCCTTCGTCACATCCTAAATATTGCCTTTACGTGTTGATGCACACGGTGTGCAATAATACTCGCACTGTGCAATAGCGCACAGTCTGAGTAACAAGGAGGACGCTTGTCCCAGCTCGAGAAATGCGACCGCCGGTCCCTTCGCTCACAGCGTGCCCTTCGCCAGGCGCTTGCCAGCGAGCTTGCCGAAAGCGGCGACCTTTCGCGCATTAACGTCGCGTCGCTCACCGAGCGCGCTGGCCTTACGCGCCGCACGTTCTATTCGCACTACCGCGATATCCCCGACTTTATCAATCAAATCGAGGACGGCTTGCTGGCCGAGATCCGTGAGCGCATTGAGCTCATCACCGCAGCTCAGCTGCCCGATCTCTATCACAACATCGATGAGCTCGAGCCGGCACCCGGTTCGGTTGAGTTGCTGCGCTACCTTGCGGCCAACCGCGATTTAATCGGATCGCTGCTGGGCCCGGGCGGCGACCCCGCCTTTATTAAAAAGATCATCGATACCGCACGCGAGGCCGTGGTGCCGCGCGCACAGACGGGCATTTTGGGCTTGGCGCTGGGCACCTTCTTTGACTACTACGTCACCTATGTCGTGAGTGCCGAGGTCGGCATGATCCAGCGTTGGTTTGAGCGTGACCTTTCTGAATCGCCCGAGACCATGGCGCGCATTATGACGGTTATCGCCTTTGTGCGCCCCGGCGACCTGTATGGCCAACCCATCGATATCAACGTGCCGGAATACGGCATGAAGCTATTGAACCTGCAGCTCGAGGACGCGGTCGACACCACCGCAACCGTCGAGTCCAACAACTAAGAGGAGAGACAATGAGCAAACTCGTCGAGGGCATTAAAGACCGTGTGGTCGCTGCCGCACGCGAGGCCGCGCCCGCCGTGGTGGACGCCGCGCAGAAGGCCGCGACCGCGGCTGCCGAGAAAGTTGCCGAGGCAGTTGCCGATGCCAA
>URCS01000125.1 GCA_900546455.1 uncultured Collinsella sp.
TGCCAGCCGAGCAGGCCGACGCGGCGCTAGCGGCCATGCGCGCCGCCCGCTACGGCAAGAACGCCGCCATCATCGGTCGCGTGATGCCGCTTGCCGAAGGCGCTCGACCCGCCGTTCGCGTGCGCACCGGCTGGGGATCGACCCGCATCCTCGACATGCTCGTGGGAGAGCAACTGCCCAGGATCTGCTAGCGGCAAAGGCTTGCGCTGGCGCGATGCGCCCCGATGCCGTTAAAGATGTTCAGATTCCAAACGCGCCCGACACGCAAGCCCAGTATCATGGGGTGCGCTTTACAACTCAAACGGCAGGAGCACCCATGGCAGCAGCCTATTCCCATGTGATTTTTGATCTGGACGGCACCATCCTCAATACGCTCGAGGACCTGGCGGCAGCCGGCAACCATACCTGCGAGATGCACGGCTGGCCCACGTTTGCCGTGGACGAGTACCGCTACAAGGTGGGAAACGGCATGCTCAAGCTGGTCGAGCGCTTTATGCCCGCCGAGTACGCGGGCGACGGCCGCATGTTTGAGCAGACGCTCGCCGAGTTTAGGGCTTATTACGGCGAGCACAAGGAGGACCACACCGCCCCCTACGCCGGCACGGTCGAGATGCTCGACCGTCTGCGCGCCGCGGGCGTTGAGCTTGCCGTGCTCACCAACAAGGACCATATTTCGGCGGCTCCGCTTATCGAAAAGTACTTTGGCCCCGATCGTTTTGCGCTGGTGCAGGGCCGCGTCGACGCGTTTCCTCCCAAGCCCGAGGCGCCTGTTACGCTGCATGTGATGAAAGAGCTAGGCGCCGACCCGGCAACCACACTCTATGTGGGCGATTCCAATGTCGATATCCTGACCGGTCACAACGCCGGCCTCAAGAGCGCCGGCGTCACTTGGGGCTTCCGCGGCCGAGCAGAGCTCGAAGCCGCCGGCGCCGACTACGTAGTGGATACCCAGGACGAGCTCGCCGCGCTGATCTTGGGCGAGTAGCGAGCCGCCCACCAATAAGTTGCGGTGAAATAGGGACTGATTGCCGGCCTACTGCCCCCAAACAGTCCCTATTTCACCGCAACTCAGATGGGCGCGGGGTAGCTAAAAGAGCCCCGTCCCAAATTAGCTGCCCCTCAACAATGGCAACACCGCAGGTAGAGGACGGACAGCGAGCGCCGCCCAAGCCGAACAAGTTGGCATGAAAAAGGCGAGGCATAGACCTTTTGGTCATGCCTCGCCTTTTGAGTGACAAATTGTCGGCTTGGGCGGCGCGCAGCGTCGAGCAGTTACGGCGTTTGGTAAAACGCCGTAACGAACTAGCTCAGCATCGCATCCATCATCTCGGAGTTGACGGAGTCGTCAGCAGACCACTCGCCGTCGTCGTTGCAGGTGTACTTGAAGATAACCGTGGTCTTCCTGGGCTCGGTGGCCTTGGTCACATCGACCATCACCTGGCCGGCCATCTTGTACAGCTCGTCATCGGAAGGAACCGTGTCAAGTGCAGCGACCTTCTCCTGATACTGGGTGGAGAAGTCCTCGACGATCTTGTTCATGGACTTGCAGGTGATGGAGACCTCGGCGGTTGCAACGCCCTTGTCCTCGTCGACCGTCACGTCGCCGATCTCGTAATCAAAGCCCTCGAGATAGGTCTTGGCATACTCCTTGGGATCGATGCCCAGCTGCTCGAACTCGTCGCCCGAAGCCTCTTCCAGACCAGAGAGGAAATCGTCGCCACCGTTTTTGACCTCATCGAACTGAGTCGTAAGGTCCTCGGTGATGAGTTCTTCGATCGAAGGGCCTCCGCAGCCAGAAAGCACGACCACGCATGCAACCAAAACGGCCATGAGGGGCGCAAGCAGCAGCTTCTTTTTCATGTTGTTCCTCCCAATGAGCGGCACCGTGCTTCCCAGACACGGCACACGTTGTGATAGTAAGCACATACTATCCACTTATGAACACCCTCGGCAGCACGAAGGCGCGATCGGTTCGTTTTAACGTCCGAACGGTCTGCGAGTCCGCTCAGCGTGCAATAAAACGCATCCGTACCGTGCAATAAAAAAGGGTGGCCGGATAATCCGACCACCCTTAGACATTATGCGATGCCGCGATTTACTTGCGGACAACCTTGACGATGGCGTCGCCGGCGGCGACAGCGGAATCAGCCTCGACGGCGAGCTCAACATCGGCAAACTCGGCGGTGTTGGACACGGCCACGACGACGCAGTCCTTGTAACCGGCAGCGGCGATCTTGGCGCGATCGATCTTGAGCATGGGCTGACCGGCCTTCACAACATCGTCGGCCTTGACGAAGCCCTCGAAGCCGTCGCCGTTCATGTTGACGGTATCGACGCCAACGTGCACCAGGACCTCGATGCCGCTATCGGACTGCAGGCCCACGGCGTGACCCATAGTGACGGTCACCTTGCCGTCGCAGGGAGCATAGACCAGATCGTCCTCGGGCCACACGGCACAACCCTTGCCCAGGACCTCGCCGCCAAAGACGGGATCGGGCACGTCGGCCATCTTGATGACCTTGCCCTTGACGGGCGAGCACAGCACGTCGGCGCCGGCAGAAGCAGAGATGGAAGCGGGAGCCGCGACAGCTGCGGGCTCGGCCTTCTTCTTGAACATGTCAAACAGACCCATACGTTTTCTCCTCTTGAATAAGCGCACCGTGATGCGCATGCCTATGGTGATTATAGTGCCAAATGGCTCAAATGCTAAGGTGGGGACTCGAATCGCGAACCCATCCCAACGCCCTTGATTATCAACTTCATCCGAACACTTCCCACATTCATCCGCACATGTGCGGA
>URCS01000126.1 GCA_900546455.1 uncultured Collinsella sp.
GCGGCTCGACCGTCGGTTCAACGGGCACGTCATAGCGGGCGCCGGCGTCAAAGCGCGAGAACTCGGGGCGGATGGAAAGGCCCGAGGCGGCAATCGGTCCCAGCCCGCGCCATGTGGTATCGCACGGCTCAAACACCTGCTCGACCAGTTGGCGCGCCACGGGGTTGCCGTCCACGTTGACGCCGCGACGGTACGCGTTGTCGATCGCGGGCCGCCCCTCAACGACCATCTGCACCAGCATGCAGATACCCTGCAGAATATCGACCGGCTCAAATCCCGTGACCACGCCTGGGGTCCTAAACTCATCGACCAAAAAGCCAAAGGGTACCAGGCCTGTGATGGTGGCGACGTGGCCCGGCAGGATAAAGCCGTCGATAGTGGTCTCGGGGTCGTTGGCAATCGCGCGCAGCGCCGGTGGCGTGGTCTTGTGGGCGCAATAGACCGAGAAGTTCTGGAGTCCGCGTGCATCGGCCTCCAGGATGGCGGCGGCGATGGTGGGCGTCGTAGTCTCAAAGCCCACGCCCATAAAGATGACCGGGCGGTCGGGGTTGTGTTTGGCGATATCGAGCGCGTCGAGCGGCGAGTAGACGATACGGATGTCGCGTCCGGCTGCCTTTTGCGCGGCAAGCGAGGTGGACGATCCGGGCACGCGCATCATGTCACCAAAGGTAGTGATGATGGCGCCGTCCATCTTGGCGAGTGCAATTGCGTGGTCGATGTCGCGGTTTGCGGTAACGCAGACGGGGCAGCCCGGGCCGCTCAACAGCTTGAGCCCCGCCGGCATAATGGAGCGAAAACCATAGCGGCCAATGCTCACGGTATGCGTACCGCAGACCTCCATCAGGTTGATGGTGCGGTCGCCGACAAGCTCATGAATGCGGTCGATGAGCTCGCGAGCGAGCCGTGGGTCGCGAAATGCCGAAAAGTCGATACCGGAGTGAACCGGTTGCGCCGCCGCCACTAGTATGCCTCGGCCGGGTTGGTGGCGAGCTGGTCCTCTTCGACCAGCTCAGTCATGGTATTGACCAGGTCGAGCGTCTCTTGAGCTTCCTGCTCGTCGACAATCTGGATGCCAAAGCCGGCGTGTACGAGAACATAGTCGCCCACCTGTGCCGTCGGCACAAGTCGCAGCGACACGGGGCGCTCGATGCCCATCATGTCGACGGTCGCCTTGAGGTCGTCGTCGCGTTTGACCACTTTACCGGGAACGGCAAGGCACATAATGTTCCCCTTTTATACGCTTTGCGCTGGATAGGCGCTTAATAATCCATCAGTTGATGGTAGCGCTCGCGGGGGTTGCGGGCAAACGCGTTACACCTGTGAGACGGCGGCGCATAGGCTGGCCAAACAACCTACTGCGGTATGACCTGCGCGAGCCGAGCGCGGGCGACCGCCGCCTGGCCGTAGGCGATGCAGCCGTCGTTGACGGGCACGGTGTGCGGAACCAAGACGGCAAGACCAGCGTCTTTGAGTTCGCGCGTGAGGAGCTGAAGCAAAAGTCGGTTCATGAACACGCCGCCCGAGAGCGCGACGATGTCGAGGTCCTCACGGACGCAGATCTCGCTTGCGATGCGGGCCGACGCGCGTGCGATGGTGACATGGAAGTCGAGCGCGAGCTTGTCGGCCGGCACACCGGCCTCGATTCCACTCAAAAGCGCCTCAAAAAGCGGTTTGGGATCCAAAATGAGGGGGTTGTCCGAGGCCGCCTGGACAGTTAGTTCAGATACGTATTTTTGTGATGGGCTCTGGGTGGCAAAAGCCGTCTGCGATGATCCCAAATGGGTTGATTTGGGGTGTTCGGCAGACATATTTGCCGCAAATAGGGTGTCTGGAGAGCCTTTTTTGGCCAAATCTGAGGCAAAAATGCGGGATAGGGGGTCAGTAGTTAATACATATCTGAACAAACTGTCCAGCGATGTTGAAGCGGATGCGGATACACCCGCCTGATTGCCGGTGAAATGGCTGTTTTCGCCGTCAAGAGCGCGCCAAGCGGCGGCCTCGAGCTCGATGGCGGGTTCGCCCTCGTAGGTTGCAGTGCCACAGATGCCCAAGATTGCCGCCGCGGCGTCAAATAGACGGCCCATACTGCTCGTTCGTGGGCTGTTGATGTTCCGCTCGATCATCGTGGTCGTGATACTGCGCGTCTGCTCATCGAGGCTGCCCAGGATCCCCGCGGCACCCGGACGTTCGAGCAGACCGAGTTCGCCGAGCAGGGCAAAGGCGTTGCGTCGGGCGTCGCGCACAGATGCGGCGCCACCGGGAAGTGCCCAGGTACGCAGGTGCGCGGTGCGCTTAAAATCGGCGAGGCCGGCGACAAGAAATTCGCAGCCCCAAATAGTCCCGTCGGTGCCGGCGCCCGTGCCATCAAAGGCGATGCCGAGCACATGCGCGTCAGGCGCAAGCTGGCCCGCAGCGATGGCTTCTGCTATCACGCTCGCGATATGCGCATGATGATGTTGAACCTCGATAAGCGGCAGATCGTGTTCCCGCGCCTGCTCGCGGGCCCACTGGCTCGATAGATAGCTGGGATGCAAGTCACAGGCCAGCGCGGCGGGCGCTAGGTCAAAAAGGTCTTCCAGGCGTGTACGCGCCGCATTCCAGGCGTCGAAGGTCGCACCGTTCTCAACGTCTCCAATATGCTGCGACACAAAACAGGCCGCCTTGCCGCTCGCATCCTCGCGTGTGAGCGCGATCGTGGCCTTTTGCTGCGAGCCGCAGGCGAGCACGCAGGGCGCGGCGCCGGCAAGTGCCGACAACGCCAGCGGCTGC
>URCS01000127.1 GCA_900546455.1 uncultured Collinsella sp.
CTGCGCAGCCTGCCGCTCGTGGGGCATGAGCGGGGTCTGGCGCGTGCCTTCCCCGAGATTGTCGAGGCGTCGCGCGCGTGCCGGTTTGGCGATTGCACGCACACCCATGAGCCGGGTTGTGCCGTTCGCGAGGCCGAGGACGCGGGACAGATCGACAGTCTGCGTCTGGAGACGTTCCAAAACCTGGCGTCATCCATGCGCGTGAGTGCCCAAATGCTCGACCCAGATGTCCATCTGTAATTGAATTTTCCTATGACAGCCGTCTCCTAATTGCTTGGGAGGCGGCTTTTTTGCTGCCAAAGCGCCTCGAAATATGCGTTTTGTCGACGTTCTGACCAAAACCTTGCCACGAGCTTGACGGGCTGGTCAGCTTTTGGTCAGCAATTGGTTTGACACGTAAAACCAAGATTGCGATTGCGCCGCTTTGCGTCCTGGTCACCCAGACAATGGTGGTACGGGCATGTGCCCGGCACCGCCATGAGAGGAGCGGCCGTGAACAAGAGCAAGCGCATCGCCATCAGTCTGGTCGCGGGCGTGCTTGCCGCGGCGCTCTGCATGGTCTACGGCTCGTCGATCCGCTCGCAAGCCGAGCGGGCCCAGGCCGAGACTTTGGCAAAATACGGCGGCGACCGCGTTGAGGTGTGCGTCGCGGCGCGCGATATCGATGCGGGCGAGACCCTCGACGAGACTAATGTCATAACTCAGGAATGGCTGGCGAGTCTGTTGCCGCGTGATGCGGCGACCGAGCTGCGTCAGGTGCGCGGCGACGTGACGACCTCGCGCATTCCCAAAAACGCCGTGATTTGCAATGTCTACACCAAGGCCGAAAGCCACAAGCTCGAGGTGCCTAAAGGCAAGGTTGCCGTTTCGGTGGCGGTCGATGCCGAGCACTCGGTCGGCGGCGCCACGGGCGTGGGCAGCTATGTGGACGTGTACGTGCAAAAAGATGGCGTGACCGATCGACTGTGCGGCGCGTACGTGATCGATACCAGCGAAGATGCCGGCACCACGCGTGAAGGCAAGATCGAGTGGGTGACGCTGGCGGCAGACCCCGAAGATGTCAAGGAATTGCTGGGAGCCTCGGGAAAGGGAACGGTCAGCTTGACGATTCCCGCCACGGCGCGCGGCAAAAAGAGCGGAGGCGACGAGTGATGAAGGCGATCTGGCTTGCGTGCTGCGCGTGCGGCGATTACGGGCTGCTACAGCAGGAGGTCGAGGGTCGCGATGTGGGCGCACAGGTGCTTCGCGTGGGCGACTTGGAAGGGCTGGTATCCATGGCGCGGGCGTTTCCGTCGCGCCGCGGTGCCGCCATCATCGCGGCGTCTCTGTTCGATACCGAAGACGTGCGGAAGACCGTTGCGCGCCTGACGGCCGAGGGCCGTGTGAGTCGCGTCGTCGTGTTGATCGAGACACTCGACCCATCGGATATCGAAGGACTGTTTCGCGCGGGGGCGACCGAGGTCATCGCTGCGCACAGTTTGTGCGGCAACGGGCGCGCGGGTGAGGGAACGGTTGATTCCGATTGGCGCATGACGATCGAGCCCGATGCTTTTGTTGATAGGGAACCCGGGGCGCCTCGCGCTACAAGAGGCCCGCGTGTTGATGAATATGGAAAAGCGGAAGCCGAGCATGGTCGGCGCCCCCGGGACCCCCTTGCATACGATGACGCTGGAGGGCCGGTACCGTATGGCGATGACGTTCTGGCTGAAGATATGGGATACGTGCACGGCATAAATCTGGCCGATGAGCTCGACGAGGTCGAGGGTTTTGCCGGGACTGGCGAGCCGTTTGCCGCTGCGTCTTTGGCTTCGGAACCGCAGCCCGGGCAGCCTGCCATGCCGGCTTGGGCTCAGCACGTGACCGCGGCGGGGGAGACGGGGATGTTATCGCCCGCGTCCGTATCGCCGGTTCCTGCACCGTCAGCCCCCGCGCTGTCGGCGGACGCTTCGATTCCGTCGCGTCGGGCACCGGTCGTCTGCGCCGTTTCGGGTTCGGGCGGTTGCGGCAAGTCGACGATCGTTGCCACCATGGCGCATGCGGCGTCGCTGTTGGGTTTGCGTGCCGCTGTGCTCGACTTGGACCTCATGTTTGGAAACCTATACGATCTGCTGGGTGTCGACGCCCCGCACGATATGGCGACGCTTATTGAGCCGTCGGCGACGGGCGCGCTTGCCGAGCCGGATGTCGTGGCCGCATCGATGCGCGTCGCCCCGGGCGTCACGCTCTGGGGACCTGTCGCGGCCCCCGAGAAGGCCGAGCTCATGGCACGTCCAGTGGAGCTATTGCTCGATGTTTTGCGCCGCGAATCCGACGTGGTCTTTGTCGACACCTCGGTCTTTTGGGGCGATGCCGTGGCCGCCGCGGTGGCGGCGAGCGACCGTTGCCTGGTCGTAGGCGATGCGGCGGTATCGTCCGCGACATCCGCTTCGCGCGTCATTGAGCTGGCGAGCCGTGTGGGCGTGCCACGCACGCGCATGAGTGCCGTGTTCAACCGGTTTGGTGCGCGCGGTGCCGACGAGGACGTCGCCATGCGCTTCGAAATTGCCTGCGCACTGAGCTCCAAGATCCGCATTGCCGATGGCGGTCAGGACTTGGCCGCGCTCATGGCATTCGGTCGCGCCGACGAGGCAGTGGGTCAGACGAGCGCTTTTGCGACCAGCGTGCGCGAGGCCACGCGCGAGATGCTCGTGGAGCTGGGCTGCGCCGGCGGCCCCTGGAGCGATATGGTCGCCGACCGCGCGACCCGCACCGAGC
>URCS01000128.1 GCA_900546455.1 uncultured Collinsella sp.
AACTGCGGGAATGGCCTATTTGCTCAATGTGTTCGGCTGAGATCGGAAATCAACCAGTTTTTTCATTACTTTGTGAAGCGTGGTGCAAATACGCTCCGTTCCTGCGAAAATACGCTCGACTACTAGTTGATGGTTATAACGTCTGAAACAATCTCGAAACGAAAGGCGCATTTTTATGCAAACTTACGAATCGGACGCCAACATCGGCAACATTAAGATTCTCGCCGTCGATATGGACAAGACGCTGCTGACCGACGAGCGTGTGCTGCCCCAGGGTCTTGATGAGCGCCTGGACAAGCTCGCCGACGCCGGCATCGTATTCTGCCCCGCCAGCGGACGTCCCGCCCCCAAGCTCGAGGAGATGTTCGAGGGCGTCAAGAACCGCCTCGCCTTTTGTCCCGACAACGGAGCTTGCGTGATCTATCGCGGCAGCTATATCTATAAGAGCAATATTGACGTGGAGCTGTATCAGCAGGTCTTGAACCGTGCCTCGGAGGATCCTCGCGCTGTCCCCGTCCTGTGCTGCTTCGACGAGTTCTACGTGCTTGCCCGCGACCATCAATACCACGACGAGATCAGCGTCTACTACAACACAATCAACTACGTCGACAGCTTTGAGGGCATTGATTTCGAGTCCAACAAGATTTCGGTCTTCTTCCCCGGCTACGACGCCGAGCCCGCTTTCCGCGAGACCTATAGCCCCGAGTTCTCGGACAAGCTCTACGTCACCAACGCCGGGCGCGAGTGGATCGACTTTATGAACCTGGGTGTCGACAAGGGCGCCGGCGTCGCGCACCTGTGCGAGCACCTGGGCATCGATATTGCCGACGCCGCCGCCGTGGGCGATACGTACAACGACATCCCCATGCTGGAGCGCGTCGGTCACAGCTTTATCGTGGACAATGCCGAGGAGCACATGAACGCGCACGCCAAGTGGCGCATTCCGAGCAACAACGACGGGGGCGTACTGACGCTCATCGACGCCATCTTGGCGGCTCGTTAATCTATCCCGTCGCCATGCCCGGGGCCGACCGCTTGATTTTTGCTCGGTCAAGTCCTGGGCTCGCACGAAGAGCACATTTAGTGCTCTTCGGCTCGTGCGGAATCTACAAAAATCAAGCGGTCGGCCCCGGGCATGGCCATGTTGACTTTACTTGCCGCCAAGATGGCCTCTTGAGTGTCTAGATACTTGGCTGAATTTATTTGAACAGAGGGGAGCCCCTTTTTGGAAGGGGCTCCCCTCTGTTTTGGTTACTTTGGGGTTGTGGGCACTTCCCTATTTGGCGTCGGCCCAGGTTATGCCGGTGCTGGCTTCGGCGATTAGGGGGACGCGGAGGTCTACTACGTGTTCCATGACGTCGCGGACCATGGTGGTTAGGCGCTCGACTTCGTCGATGGGGCACTCAAAGTCCAGTTCGTCGTGCACTTGCAGGATCATGTGGGCGGCAAAGCCTTCCTCTTCCAGGCGGCGGCTTACGCGGGCCATGGCGATCTTGATGATGTCGGCGGCGGTTCCCTGCATGGGGTGGTTCATGGCCGTGCGCTCGCCAAAGCCGCGGAGTTGCGGGTTTTTGGCCTTGAGCTCGGGAATATGGCGTCTGCGGCCATACATGGTCTCGGCGTAGCCCGTCTGCTTGGCGCGCGCCACTACGTTGTCGAGGAACGTACGCACGCCCGGGTAGGCCTCGTAGTAGCGGTCGATCATGTCGCGTGCCTCGGCCATCGAGATATGCAGCGACTGCGACAGGCCGTAGGCCTGCTGGCCATACACGATGCCAAAGTTCACGGCCTTGGCGCGACTGCGCAGGTCGGGCGTTACCTCGGACACCGGCACACCGAACACGCGCGCCGCCGTCTCGGCATGGAAGTCCTCGCCCTCGTTAAAGGCGCGCACCAAGTGCTCGTCACCTGAGAGATGCGCCAGCAGACGCAGCTCGATCTGCGAGTAGTCCACCGCCAAAAAGACGCTTCCCTCGCCTGCCGAAAACGCCGTCTTGACGGTACGACCCAGCTCCGAGCGCGTCGGGATGTTCTGCAGGTTCGGGTCGCTCGAGGACAGACGCCCCGTTGCCGTGATGGTCTGGTTGTACGTGGTGTGTACGCGACCGTCACCGCGGCGTAGCGGGCCCAGCGTGTCCAGATAGGTGGACTTGATCTTAGATTTCTCACGCCAGTCCAAGATCAGACGCACGATTTCGTGGTCGCGGGCAAGGTCGCTCAGCACCTTGGCGTTGGTCGAATAATAGCCGCGCTTAGTCTTCTTGAGGCCCTTGGTCGGAAGCCCCATCACATCAAAGAGCACGTGCGACAGCTGCATGGGACTGCCAATATTAAAGGTCTCGTCACCCGCCAGGTCGCGAATGCTTCGCTCGACCTCGGTAATCTGGGTCGCCAGACCCTCGGACAGACTGCGCAGGCGGTCGGGGTCCACGAGCATGCCCGCGCGCTCCATCTTGGCAAGTACCGGAACGAGCGGCATCTCGATGCCATCGAACACGTTGGCGGCGTTCTCGCGGGCCATGCGGTCGCGCAGCGGTGCGACCAGCC
>URCS01000129.1 GCA_900546455.1 uncultured Collinsella sp.
GGGCACGGCCGTAACGCCGGGCCTGGGGCTTGCCGGCAAGGTGGGTATCCAGTGGCCGAGTGACATCGTGTGCGGCGCGCCTGCGTTTGAGACGTCGCTCGCGCGCGTCGCCGTCAACGGCGGTGCCGGTGCCGCGGGCATGTTCGGTGCCGTGACGGTGGATATTGAGCGCGCGGCGCTGGGCGAGCTTGGCGTGGATGTTGCTGACGAAGCGCTGGTCGAGGCATTAGCCACCGCCGTGTTGACCCGCGTGGACGCCTGGGCGGTTGTCGCCAACACGCCACAGGGTGCTGCCGGTCCGTTGGCTCCCGTGCTGGGCGAGTACTTCGACATGGTGCCGCTGCTCGGTCGCCAAGTTGCGGCGGTGTCGCCCAACGGCCTGCCACTTGCGGTCGGTGTGTTTGCGGGCCTGGACATCTGGGGTCGCGCGACCATTAAGACCGACGCCGGCGAGCAAGAGTTTCCGCCCGAGGCCGTACGCATCCGCGGTCTGTAGCGCGAGGCGCCCGCACCCAAAGACAACGATGACAACGAAGCCCTTCTCGGCCTGCACCGGGGAGGGCTTTCGCGTGACTGCAGGGTGGCATCTCGGTCCTATTCCTCAAAACTGAAAATCTTTCGATTTTGAGGAATAGAATTAAGCCAGCTCGGCCTTTAGCGAGGTATATTCGTTACAGAGTCTATTCCTCAAAACTGAAAAATTTTCTTTTTTGAGGAATAGCGATAAAAGACCGCAGGGAGGCGTCAATGAAACTCATCAATAGAACGTCATATATGGACACGTTGACGAGCCTTATTGGCGTGCCGGACATCAAGGTCATAACGGGCATTCGCCGTAGCGGTAAGTCAAAATTGCTCGAGGCCCTCCGCGATTACGTGGAGGCAAATCTGTCCAATTCGAATGTCATCCATATCAATTACAACCTCGACGAGTTCGAGGGCCTGCTCGAATATCATGCCCTGCTCGCCTATGTAAAAGAGCATCGAGTGCCCGACAAGCAAAACTTCCTGCTTATCGACGAGGTTCAGATGTGCGACGGCTTTGAACGTGCGATCAACAGCCTCCATGCATCCGAGCAGTACGACATCTTCATCACCGGATCGAATGCCTTTTTGCTGTCGAGCGATCTGTCGACGCTCTTTACGGGACGCACCTTCGAGATTGAGGTTTTTCCATTCTCGTTTGAGGAGTATCGTCTCTATGGCGACGAGGGCGAGGTCGACCGCGACTTCGATGAGTACGCTAGAACCGGCGGCATGTCTGGCTCTTACCCTTATCCACTGCAGGAGCAGCGCTATCAATATCTCTCCAACGTCTTTAAGACGCTCATTGTGAGGGATATCGTGCAACGGCATAACGTGAGAAACGAATCGGCGCTGCTGCGCATTGCCGATTACATGATGGACAACGTTTCCAACATTACGTCGGCACGCAACATTACGGATGTTTTGAATGCGGATGGGCTAAAGATAACGAACAAGACGGTCGGCGCGTACATGGGGTACCTGTGCGATGCGTTTGCCTTCTATAAAGTTCGTCGATATGACATCCGCGGCAAGAAATACCTTAAGAGCGGCGAGAAGTATTACCTGGCAGACCATGCGTTCAAATACGCGCTGCTCGGTACACGCGATATGGACTGGGGTCGCGTGTACGAGAACATGGTGGCCATCGAGCTGCTGCGCCGCGGATATGAGGTATACGTCGGCGTACTCTATAAAAAGGAAATAGACTTTGTAGCAATCAAGCGAAGCGAGAAGCTCTACATTCAGGTGAGCGACGACATCAGCTCGGATAAGACATTTGAACGCGAGATTTCACCACTGCTGAGCATTGGCGACGCGTACCCCAAGATGATTCTCGCCCGCACGCATCACGAGGCCACGGACCGCAATGGGGTGCAGATCGTGGACCTGGCGAGGTGGCTGTGCGACGAGGCCTAGCAGAAAGTCCTATTCCTCAAAACTGAAAAATATTCGTTTTTGAGGAATAGGACCGATGCGTTGCCTAGTTCGCCCCTCGCGCTCGTGCTTAGGCCCCTGTCCTACCCTAGCTTCTGCATGCGGCGGTAGATTTCGCAGATGCCTTTGATGGTGAGTTGTCCATCGACCACGTCGAAGGCGTCGGTTGAATCGGCGACGATGCTGGCGAGGCCGCCCGTGGCGATAACGGTGGCGTCCTCGCGCCCCAGCTCGCGCTTCATGCGCGCAACCAGGCCCTCGGCCATGGCGGCGGCGCCCGTTACGGCGCCGACCTTGATGCACTCCTCGGTATCGCGGCCGATGGCGTGCTCGGGCGCCTCGAGCGGAACGCTGGCGAGCTTGGCGGCTCGGGCGGCGAGCGCGTCCATCGAAATGCGGATGCCCGGCGCAATCGCTCCA
>URCS01000130.1 GCA_900546455.1 uncultured Collinsella sp.
AAGCGGACATGGCTCAGTTGGTAGAGCACAACCTTGCCAAGGTTGGGGTCGCGGGTTCGAGCCCCGTTGTCCGCTCCAAACGCAACAGCCCGACTACTACGGTAGCCGGGCTTTTTCGTACCCATTGCATGGACTCGAGCCCGAGAGGGAGCGAGCGTTAAGCAAACGCGGAGCGTTTGTAGCGAGCTGGCGAGGGCGCCGGCAGGCGACCGAAGCCGGTGCGTATTTGCGAAGCAAATGCGCAGACGCCCCGTTGTCCGCTCCAAGCACAACAGCCCGGCTACTACGGTAGCCGGGCTTTTTCGTACCCATCGCCTGGGCTCGAACCCGAGAGGGAGCGAGTGTTTTGGGGCGTGGCTGTGGTGTTATTTGCCGCGAATGTTAGCTTTGAGCGTATCATCGTGGACATCTCGCAAAACCTCGTTGCAAGGGAGGCGCACCCCATGGCTACAGAAAAGTCCTCTTCTCGCTCATGGATGTCCGATGCCGCGATCTATCAGATCTACCCGCGCTCGTTTAAGGATTCGACTGGTTCGGGTCTGGGCGATATCGCGGGCATTACCCAGCAGATGGACTATCTTGAGCGGCTGGGTATCGAGGCCATCTGGCTGAGCCCGTTTTACCCATCGCCTCTTGTCGATGGTGGCTATGATGTGGCGGACTACTGCGATGTCGATCCACGTCTCGGCTCGCTTGACGACTTCGATGACATGATCGCTGCGGCTCACGCGTGCGGCATCAAGGTCATCGTCGACATCGTGCCCAACCATTCATCCAACCAGCACCCGTGGTTCAAAGCCGCTCTTGCCGCTGGCCCCGGATCGCCCGAGCGCGCTCGTTATATCTTCCGCGATGGTCGCGGCGAGCACGGCGAGTTGCCTCCCACC
The DNA here is from genome assembly GCA_900546455.1 of uncultured Collinsella sp. Taxonomy (GTDB): domain Bacteria; phylum Actinomycetota; class Coriobacteriia; order Coriobacteriales; family Coriobacteriaceae; genus Collinsella. The sequence continues at coordinate 888 of URCS01000130.1, forward strand.
AATTGGAATGCCAACTTTGGCGGCCCCGCCTGGACGCGTGTCGCGGACGGTCAGTGGTATTTGCACATGTTTACGCCCGAGCAGCCGGACTTTGACTGGTCATGCCCCGAGGTTCACGCTTTCTTTTGCGACGTCCTGACGTTTTGGAGCGATCGAGGCGTCGATGGCTTTCGCATTGATGTGGCGCACGGTCTTGCCAAGGATCTCGACCGCGATGACCTCGACCGGTGGCATCTCGCCGAGGGCGATGACATGGTTGACGACGGCACCCATCCGCTGTGGGACCGTAACGAGGTCCACGAGATCTATCGCGAGTGGCGCCGCGTGTTCGACCGCTATAATCCGCCGCGCAGCGCCGTTGCCGAGGCGTGGGTGCTGCCCGAGCGCCAGTATCTCTACGCCCGCCCCAGCGAGCTTGGCCAGACATTCAACTTTGAGTTCGCCAAGGCCACTTGGACCTATGATGACATGCACACTGCAATCGAGAAGGGCTTGAAGGCAGCCGTCGAATCCGATTCCGCCTCGACCTGGGTACTCTCCAACCACGACGTGCCGCGCGTGGCGACGCGCTATGCCCTGCCGCAAATCAAGGCGACGCGCTACCACCAGATTGCGCTCGACTGGCTCTTACGCGACGGGTCGTCTTATGACGAGGACCGTGAACTCGGCGAGCGCCGCGCGCGGGCGGCCCTTTTGCTTGAGCTGGCGCTTCCGGGCTCGGCATACGTGTATCAGGGTGAGGAACTCGGCCTTTTTGAGGTGGCTGACATCCCGTGGGCTGTACTCGAAGATCCCACTGCGACCAATACGCACGGACCGAAGCGCGAGAAGGGGCGCGACGGCTGTCGTGTGCCCCTGCCGTGGGTGGCGGCGGACGATCCCGCGCAGGGCGGATCGTTTGGGTTTTCGCCGGCGGACGCCGATGCGGCGCCCCATCTGCCGCAGCCTGCATGGTTTTCCGATTACGCTGCCGATAGGGAAGAAGCGGACCCGACATCGATGCTTGCGCTCTATCGTGACGCCCTCTGGCTGCGGCGCAAGCTGCGCGGGTGCGCCAACGATCTTGCGTGGCTCGATCTTGACGGGCGCACCGGCCTTGCGGATGGTGCCGAGGGCGCTGAGGGCGGCGTCATCGCCTATCGCCGCGACAACGGCTGGGCGTGTGTGGCGAACTTCGGCGCAGCACCCGTGGGGCTGCCGGCGGGCAGGGTCCTGCTCACCTCATCACCGCTTGCAGACGGCAGGCTCGCGCAGGACAGCTCTGCCTGGATCATGCTCGCTGAGTTGTAGGGGCCTTTTGCGGCGAATTTGCGTTTGCCTACACCTTCCGTGGTGGCTGATGTCTTCGCGAGGTTCGCGAGGGCGTTGGAAAACTTTTCAAAAAAAGTTCTTGCATAGGATGCGGGCATCACGTAAGATTAATCCTCGTAAGCGGACATGGCTCAGTTGGTAGAGCACAACCTTGCCAAGGTTGGGGTCGCGGG
>URCS01000131.1 GCA_900546455.1 uncultured Collinsella sp.
GGCCTGCTCGGAGGCATCGTCGTCCGCGTCCGCACCCTCGTCCGCCGGCACGCCCTCGTCGCCGCGCTCAAAAAACAGCTGAAGGCCCAGGCAGATGCCGAGCAGCGGAGTTCCAGCGGCAACGGCGTCGAGCACCGCGTCCGCCTCGCCGCTCTCGCGCATAAAGGCAATCGCGTCGTAGAACGCACCCACGCCTGGGATGACCAGGCCGTCGGCGTTACGGATCTGCTCCGGGTCGTCCGACGTGCAGGCGACGGCACCGGCGCGCGCAAGCCCGCGCACGACGCTCGACAAGTTGCCCTTGTGGTAGTCGACCACCACGATCTTCGGTTCGCCCACGCGACCCCTCCACTTCTCATCATCCAAAACCACCACAAAGGGGACAGGCACCTTTGTGGTGGTTTTACCCTTGTGACGGTTACAGTGAGCCCTTGGTGCTGGGGATGCCCTGCACGCGGGGATCGAGCTCGCAGGCGTGGCGCATCGTGCGGCCCACGGCCTTAAAGGCGGCCTCGATAATGTGGTGCGAATTGCCGCCCGCCAGCTCACGCACGTGCAGCGTGAGCTTGGCATCGCGCGCAAAGGCGTAGAAGAACTCGACGGCCAGCTCGGTATCAAAGGTGCCCACGCGCTCGGTCGGCACGGGCAGCTCGCAGTAGGCCTGCCCGCGGCCCGAAATATCAACAGCAGCCATCACGAGTGTCTCGTCCATGGCGATTGCCGCATCGGCAAAGCGTGTAATGCCCGCCTTGTTGCCCAACGCTTGGCAAAACGCCTCGCCCAGCACGATGCCCGTGTCCTCGACGGTATGGTGCGCATCGACCTCCACGTCGCCTACCGCATGCACCGTCAGATCAAACAGGCCATGGCGGCCAAAGGCGTTGAGCATATGGTCGAAAAACGGTACACCGGTCGAGATATCGCACACGCCGCATCCATCCAGGTCGAGCTTGACGACAATGTCGGTCTCCCCCGTCTCGCGGGTCACCTCGGCATAGCGGTCCATCTACATCTCCTCCTTCACCAGCGCGGCAAACGCGGCCAGCACCTCATCGTTTTCCTGCGGGGTGCCTACGGTAATGCGCAGACAGTCCGCGAGCCCCGGCGCGTAACTAAAGTCGCGCACCAAAATCGAATACTCGTCGCGCAGACGCTCGCGCACGCGCGTGGCATGCGGCGTGCGCACAAGCACAAAGTTCGCCGCGCTCGGCCACGCCTCCACGGGCAGACCCTCGGCAGCCATTGCGCGCAGGGCACACAACTCGCGCTCGCGCTCGGATGCGACCTGTGCCACCACGGGCGCGTACGCATCGCGGGCACGCACGCAGGCAAGCGCCGCCGCCTGGCTCAACACGTTGACCGAATAGATCTGGCGAATCGCCGCGAACACGTCGATGACCTCGGGCGCCGCGATCACGTAACCCAGACGCGTGCCGGCGGCGCCAAACGCCTTGGACAGCGTATGCAGAATCACCAGGTTGGGATGCTCGGCGATAAGGCCTTGCGCCGTGGTGGCCCCGCCAAACGAATCGTCAGCAAACTCAACGTAGGCCTCGTCGACCATTACCATGCCGGGGCACGCATCGCACAGCGCCGCGACAAAGTCGAGCGGCGCCACATCACCCGTGGGATTGTTGGGCGAGGTCACGATTGCCAGGTTGCACTCGGGAGCCGCCGCAAGCACCGCCGCCTGGTCGAGCTCAAAGGTCGCCGGGTCGCGCCACACATCGCGCACCTCAGTCTGACAAAGCGACGCAAAGAACGCATACTCGCTAAAGCACGGCGGGCAGTTGAGCAGGGTCCGCCCCGCGCCGCCAAACGCCAGCAGGTAGTTATAGAGCAGCTCGTCGCCGCCGTTTCCCACGCAAATATTCTCACGCGCCACGCCATGCCAGGCAGCAAGCTCATCGCGCAAGTCGTTGGACATGGGGTCGGGATAGCGGTTGAGCGGCGTGGCAGCCAGGGATGCATCGATTGCCTCGCGCACGCCGGCCGGCACGGGATAGGTGTTCTCGTTGGCCGAAAGATTGATGCGCGTGGGCGTAAAGTTGGGATCGTAGGGCTCGATACCGGCCAAGTAGGGCTGGACGAGCTCCTTCATGCGCGGCGTGAGTTCGGCCATGTTAGGCCTCCCCGCCGGTCGCGCCAGCGCCATCCGAGCCTGCAGCCGCCAGATCCACACCCTCGGCGACCGTCG
>URCS01000132.1 GCA_900546455.1 uncultured Collinsella sp.
GTGCCCACCATCTCGCGCGGACGCGTGACCTTGGTGGATGCCGCCCTGCCGCAGGGCGTGGTGGTGCCCGATGCCAACCTGGCCGTGTTTTCGATCGCCGACCTCAACGCCCGCATGGACGCCAACCGTGCGCGCAGCCGCCGCAAGGTGGACATTACGCAGATCACGTTCCCGTTTAAGCCGGGCGACTACGTGGTGCACGCCACTCACGGTATCGCGCTCTTTAGCGAGATTGCGCGCCAGGAAGTGGGCGGCAAGGAACGCGACTACTTTTTGCTGGAATATGCCGATGGTGACAAGCTCTACGTGCCGTTGGAGCAGGTCGACCGCATCACGCGCTATGTTGGCCCCGACGGCGACAAGCCGCGTCTGACCAGACTCAACACCGCCGACTGGACGCGTGCCACCAACAAGGCGCGCAAGAACGCCAAAAAGCTGGCGTTTGACCTGGTTGATCTGTATACGCGCCGCTCGTCGATTACCGGTATCGCCTGCCCGCCCGACACGCCCGAGCAGATCGAGATGGAGCAGAGCTTCCCTTACGACGAGACGCGCGACCAGCTGGAGGCCATCGCCGACATTAAGGCCGACATGGAGGCACCCAAGCCCATGGACCGCCTGCTGTGCGGCGACGTGGGCTTTGGCAAGACCGAGGTCGCTCTGCGCGCGGCGTTTAAGTGCGTTGACTCCGGCCGCCAGGTCATGGTGCTCTGCCCCACGACCATTCTGGCCCAGCAGCACTACGAGACATTCTTTGAGCGCTTTGCTCCGTTTGGCCTCGAGGTCGAGGTGCTCAGCCGCTTCCGCACGCCGGCGCAGCAAAAGCGCGCACTCAAGGCGTTCGCCGAGGGCACGATTGACGTGCTTATCGGCACGCACCGCCTGCTTTCGGCCGATGTGAACCCCAAAAACCTGGGCCTGGTGATCATTGACGAGGAGCAACGCTTTGGCGTGCAGCACAAGGAGCAGCTCAAGAACCTGCGCGAGCAGATTGACGTGCTCACGCTTTCGGCCACGCCCATCCCGCGTACCATGCAGATGGCCACGAGCGGCGTGCGCGATATGAGCCTGATCACCACGCCGCCGACCGGGCGTCGTCCCGTGATCGTGCACGTGGGGGAGTACGACCCCGACGTGGTGAGCGCGGCGATTCGCCTGGAGGTGGGTCGCGGCGGCCAGGTGTACTACGTGTCCAACCGCGTCAAGACTATCGATGACGCCGTGGCGCGCGTGCATGAGGCCGCGCCCGAGGCGCGCGTGGGCGTGGCGCACGGCAAGATGAGCCCGCGCGAGGTCGAGGACGTGATGATCGAGTTCGCGACCAAAAAGATCGACGTGCTCATCGCCACGACCATCGTGGAGAGCGGCATCGACAACGCGACCGCCAACACGCTGATCATCGAGGATTCGCAGCGCCTTGGCCTGGCGCAGCTCTACCAGCTCAAGGGCCGTGTGGGCCGTTCTGCCACGCAGGCCTACGCGTACTTTATGTTCCCGGGCGAGCTGCCGCTCACCGAGGAGGCGACGGCGCGCCTGACCGCACTTTCCGAGTTCCAAGACCTGGGCAGCGGCATGCGCATCGCCATGCGCGACCTGGAGATTCGCGGCGCCGGCTCGCTTATGGGCGCCGAGCAGCACGGCAACCTGTCGAGCGTGGGCTTTGACCTGTTTACGCAGATGCTGGGCCAGGCCGTGGCCGAGGCGCGCGGCGATGACGATGCCGGCGTGGAGGCGGCGAGCGTGGGTATTAACCTGCCGGCCGACTACTTCTTGTCCGAGGAGTACCTGCCGGCGGTGGATCAGCGCGTGCTCGTGTACCGTAAGCTCGCAGCGGCCGAGGACCTGGAGAGCATCGATGAGGTACAGGAAGAGACCGAGGCCGCGCACGGTGAGCTGCCGTTGGCGGGGCTCAACCTGTTCAACCGCGCGCGCATCCGTATTCGCGGCGAGCGCCTGGGGCTCGAGAGCGTCACGCTCAGCGGCGGTCGTATCACGTTTTTGGGCGTCGACGTGCCCAAGAAGGTGGCCTTTGAGCTTAAGACTCGCTATGGTGCGGTGAACTTCCCCAAGAGCCGCAAGCTGTCGGTGCCCTACAAGGCGGGCGCCGGCGCGGGCAGCGGCCTG